>JALSLH010000023.1 GCA_026988435.1 Methylophaga sp. | reverse complement strand
TAAGGCTGGCACCACAAAATACCGCTGCAGCCGAAGCATTTTTAGGGGTTAAGCCAGCCATCCAGGGCCACAAATCTGCCTGAGAGGTTGTGCCACCTATAATGCGTGGCATTATTTGGTTTGGGCTAGCCAATGCTAAATTAGAATATGCAAATATTGTAAGGAAAAAAAGTTTAATCAATAAGAGAGTTTTCATAATAAATCCTTAACTTGTAGGTGTAGCTTTTAGCCGCGAAGAGCAAGAAATCTAAGCAAACTTATCTGCAAATACAGCCAAAGCTCGCGCCACAATATCATCCATATCATAATAGCGGTTCTCAGCTAAACGTCCCACCAAAGTCACGTGTTCAAATTTTTCTGAAAAATTCAAATAGCGATCCAGGATAGCCTTATTATCTTCAGTAAAAACCGGATAGTAAGGAATATTCTTTAGCGGATTATTACGCTCAAAGTCTTGTGGGAACTCTTTAACGATAGTTGTGCCTGCAATAGTCTGCTGGCTAATATGCTTAAACTCCGTAATCCGAGTAAAATCATAATCATTTGGATAGTTAATTGTCGTTTTAGCTTGGTACTGATCACAAGGCAAATGCTCAAACTGAAAATTCAGCGAACGATAAGGTAATTCGCCAAAGCGGCCCTTAAAGAGTTCATCAATTAAGCCTGTAAAAATTAATTCACCTTTAAATTCACTGCCTAATAATTGCATAGCACCCGAATCTAAATTCAGACTAAAGACATCGTTAAAATCAGTATTTAGCATCACGCTAATATTTGCGTGATTGAGCATATTTTCAAAAATACGGGTATAGCCGTGGGTAGGAATGGCTTGATACTTATCCTGAAAATAACGATTATCACGGGAAACAAAGACCGGCACACGACCTGTTACCTCAGGGCTAATATCCTCAGGTTTTTTGCCCCATTGCTTAGCCGTATAATTAACGAAAATTTTCTCATAAATAAAATCAGCCAAAAACTTAAGCTCGGCATCATCAATTTCACGTAACTCTAAAATAGGCACTTTCGTACCATAGTCAAAGCGCTCAATTAATTTTTTCTCTAATGAAGTCGCCAAAGACTCTGGCAATAAAGCATGCAAACTATTAAGATTAAATGGTACTGGCACTTGCTGGCCATCAATAAAACCAAGCACCTCATGCTGATACGGTCGCCACTGAGTAAATTGACCTAGATAGTCAAACACAGCTTTATTATCTGTATGAAATAAATGCGGGCCATACTGGTGAATTAAAACGCCGTGGTCATCGAAGCGATCATAGCAATTACCGCCTATATGTTGGCGTTTATCAATAACCAGCACGCGTTGTTTTTTTTGTGTTGCCAAGCGTTCAGCTAAGACAGAGCCAGCAAAGCCAGCGCCTATTATAATGGTGTCAAACATAAAGAAATAAAGTTCAGAGAGATTTTAAAAAGTAAGTAAAAGGCAAATAAAGAAGCGAAGCAGCATCATAGTATTTATGTAATATCGATCATAATAAGTAAATACTGTTAAGATGCCCTCCTAAATTTAATAGAGTGATAACCTAACATTTTTTGTTGAAGTGCAAATATGCTGGGATTGGTATAAGGTTTCGCGCAGGGTAGGTGGTGCATCTTTTTGCGAGTCTCATTATTTTACATGAGCTTGATGGAATTCACCATATGTCCGTTTAAAGGCGGATACTAAACTCAATCTATCTTTCAAAAATTATACATTTACAGGGGCTAGGTAGCCGGTACCCTGCTATGAATAGCGATATATATTTGTAAACTGGTCATATCAGTCTATTTACCCTACTAAATATTAACTAATTGGATTTAAAATTAGAAAAACTTGGCGGTACAGTGGGGGGGGGCTGTAAACACGGCTTTCTCATAAAAAATTAACTTGCCTAAGTGTAGAAATTAAGGTCTCTGGAGAGTCTATAAATCTTTCAATACAGGCTTGAAAGTTTTGTATTTTAGGCGTGGACTCCCGTAATAAATTCATAGCAAAACAGCGTAGTTTACCCATTATTTGAGCCTGATTCCCCTGCTTAACTCGAACACGATCTTCGTTAAACGTAACATCTAACTGCCAGTTATTAGACTCTACACTCCAGTGGTTACGAATGGTATTAACCAAGATCTCAACAGTCTTTTGTTCAGTCTTTTCTTGATAATTACTCAAATAAAAAGAAAATTCATCGCTACTTTTTTTAGTTGATTTTTCAAAAGATGTACGTCTTATTACGATTAATGTTTTTAAACCACTTTCATTCCATCGTTTATCAATTTCCGATACTGGGAAGTCATATAATACGGCTTGACGCGTAGTGATTCGCCCGTGAGCTAACTCGGTACCTATGGTTTCAGCAAGTGGCTTTAATTTCACTAAATCACGGCATTTCTGTAATAGTTTAGGTTGATTTTCTTTTGCCTGAATTAAATAAAAACCGCCTTTTTGGTCAACTTGAGTCATCGTTTCAGGATTACAATGATGAGCATCTAAGCTGACTTTTTTCGCGTCCAAGCCCGTATCTTTTAGTAAACCACGCACGACTGGGATTTCACTGGATTTGTCGCCAACTTGTTGAGCTTGCGCTACATCCCTACGGCTTTCATGTGAAACAGCATGAATAATTGCTTGTTTATCCTCAGGATTAAGCGTTCCTCTCATTACTTTACCATCAATTGCAATCCATTCACCTTCAATAATTTGTGCGGTTTTATCGCTAAAACACTGATTAATCACCTCATTCAAATCCTGCCAATCTAATTTAGCCAGCATTCTTGGCAAATGAGAACGAGAAATAACGGTAGCATCCTCAAGTCCTGTGACTTCACGTAACCAATCAATTTTATTCGTCATATAACGATGAATACTGGAGACTGTTGAACGACCTAGCAAGATAGAAAAAACAACAGTAACAATTAAAAACACTAATGAATGTCGTTTGCCACGGTTGTCACGTGTATCAGGTAGTGTTTTAAGTACATTGATGAACTTAACCACCTCTGTCTCTAGATTTATTTCAAGGTCGTTATCATTCGTTGAGTGTGTAATTGGCATCTGTTTGTCGATTAAAATAATGATATTTTATCGCATATGTCAATATATTTTTTTATGAGAAAGCCGTGGGGCTGTAAAGAGGTCGTAATGATAAACTTACTTACCATCTGAAGATGACCAGCACATGACTAATAGTTATAAAGTTAAGGTAATGTGATGCATTTGGCAAAGTGCAGTGAGTATGCTTGAAAAAT
>JALSLH010000022.1 GCA_026988435.1 Methylophaga sp. | reverse complement strand
AGTAGTGGAGCAGCCTATGAACAAGAAAGTGCCATAGGCAAATCCGTAGCAGGAAATACCACCAAAATTCATATGGCAGTTGATTCTTGCGGCTTGCCTATCCATTTTATAGTGACGGGCGGTGGAGCCCATGACTCTAAAGAAGCCCCAACGCTAAGATAGTGAGGATTTGCGTATCCAGATTAAAGAGAGAGGTGCGACTCCTGTTATTCCAAGAAAGAAGAATTCAACTGTGGGTAATGATGATATAGATTGGTGTCTTTACAAATATTGACACTTGATTGAAAACGTTTTTGCAAGGCTTAAACATTTCAGAGCTATTGCGACTTGATATGACAAGTTGAAACGAAATTTTGAAGGTTCTATGGCTCTTGCTTGTGCTTTTTTATGGTTACCTATGTGAAACGGCAACAGCCCCTAGTATCGCTTATTTTTCAGATTATTTATATGCGGTTTCCCTGGGCTGGGCGATTAGCGATCATATGCGTACCTTGCTTTGTGTTGATGCCTTACAGGTGGCTTTTTGGCGCAGAAAACCAAAGCCTGGACTGCTGCATCATTCGGATCGTGGTAGCTAATATGTAAGCAAAGAGTATCGTAATCACATAGATATTATGAGAATTGAGCAAAAGCATGAGTCGGAAAGGTTGCTGCTGGGATAACAGCCCGACAGAGAGGTTTTTTCGTAGCCTCAAGAGCGAGCAACTCAATGACGAATTGTCAGAACAAAAGAAGCGGTTAAGTTAAGTGTTATTGATTACTTGGCTTTTTATAACGGTAAGCGGACACACTCTAAATTAGGCTATAAATCGCCCTTAGAGTTTGAGCGTGAGTTCTATCAGAACTAGGCCTATAAGAAAGTGTCCTGTTTTACTTGACCCTTACAACACCTTCAGGGGGGCAATTTAACTGATATTAGCTTATCCTTTTTGGCAGCAGCCGGTGCGGCAGAAAACTTCTTTTTATAATAGCTGAAAATAGGCGCGCCTAAAATCACATAGAGCCAAAATTAGATGTTCTTGTTTACTTTTGAGAAAAGTACTTACTGAGAAAACCATCAAATGACAGTGTGTCATGTGCTTCAATTTCTTGTTGCTTAGTATGTGATTCCAGCACCATTTGGATGAATTTTTCGGTATCTGTTACATTGAGTTTTTGTGAGCTAAAATTTTGCGCATGCTGCCGAGATATGCCTTCTGCAAAGTGAGCGAAAGGCTTCTTTTCTGCACGCATTTTAGCTAGAATTTGTGCTGATGGTGTTAAGTCTGGATTGGCAATTAATTTACGTTGCTCTGTAAGAGCTTGGTTGTAATAATCCTCAGCTTCATTTTCATCTAAGATATCGCAGACAGCTTGCATGTTATTCAGTATATCATTGGCCCAATCTTGTAAACGAATGGCTTGACCGTCTTTAATCAACTCAACATTGGGCTTACGGCCTTGATGGGCAACGGTTAGTTGATTGGTATTGTGTGTTTTAAAATCGGTAATATCCATTTCTGGACTGTCATGCAGTAAGCAGCTGAGTAATAAGGCTTCAATAAAGCGTGCGCGATTGGCATCAATCCCGATAGGATTAAATAAATCTAAATCTAGAGAGCGAATTTCTACATAACGAACACCACGACGTTTAAGTGCTAAGGTTGGTTTTTCACAAGGTTCAATGATTTGCTTGGGACGTACTGTGCTGTAAAACTCATTTTCAATTTGCAGAATATTGCTGTTTAACTGTTGATATTCGCCGTTTACTTTTACGCCTATCGCTTCATATTCAGGGTAAGGTGTATTGATCGCACGAGACAGACTATCAACATAACCAGTGAGCGAGTTGTAATCGATATTTAAGTCGGCCTGGTTATTGCTTTTATAACCTATATCACTCATACGCAATGACGTTGCATAAGGGTAGTAGAGCGTGCCGTTATCAAACTCTTCAAATTGGGCCATCAGTTCAGGGCGACTTTTGAAGAAATTTTTACAGATAGCGGGTGAGGCACCAAATAAATACAGAATAATCCAGCCTTGACGTTGGAAGTTACGAATTAAATGGAAATAACCCGTAGACTTGAATTCCGCGAGCGTTTGTTTAGAGCCTTCAAGTTGGTGTAGTGCTGGCCAAAGCATTTCAGGAACAGAGTAATTAAAATGAATACCAGCAATGGCTTGCATGGTTCTACCGTAACGATGCCATAAGCCCTTGCGGTAAACATATTTCATTTGTCCTATATTTGAGTTGCCATACTTAGCGAGAGGAATACTGTCATCGCCACTGATGCCACAAGGCATACTGGTGGCTAATAAATGCTCATTATCCAGATTGTCATAGACAAACTGGTGAATATTTTGCATAAAGTCTAAGGTTTTATTAATATCAGCAAACGGCGGTGTAATAAATTCCAATAAGGCTTCAGAATAATCAGTCGTGATATGTGGGTGTGTTAGCGCTGCTCCAAGTTTTTTTGGGTGGGGAGTTTGCGCGATAAAGCTTTGCTCACTTAGTCGTAGACTTTCTTTTTCTATGCCTTTTAGGCCATTTTTTAAGAGTGATTGTTGCTTGTTTGCTAATAAGAGCTTTAGGCGATTCGTGGCTGTTATATTCAAAATGTTAAAAAATCCTGATAAACGCGGGCATGCTTAATTTATAATGACGTTATTATATAACTGTTTTAAGGCTAGAGATAAATATTGTGCAGCAATCGGATTATAAAGGCAGCTCAGAAGTAGAAGTCTTGCAGGCTGTTTTTGGCTATGAAAATTTTCGTGGTCAACAAGCAGCAATTATCGAACAGCTAATACAAGGTAAAAGTGCTGTCGTTTTAATGCCTACAGGCGGGGGTAAGTCGCTATGCTATCAAATACCAGCGATGATGCGCGAAGGGGTAGGTATTGTTATTTCGCCTTTGATTGCTTTAATGGAAGATCAGGTCAATGCTTTGCATCAATTAGGTGTAAAAGCGGCCTTTTTAAATTCCACATTAAGCTATGACCAAGTGCAAAGCATAGAGCAGCAGCTGCATCGTGGTGAATTAGATTTATTATATGTCGCGCCAGAGCGTTTAACCTCAGAGCGTACTTTACAATTATTTAGTCGCTTAAATATTAGTTTATTTGCTATAGATGAAGCGCATTGTGTGTCGCAATGGGGTCATGACTTTCGTTCTGATTATTTGCAGCTGTCTTTATTACATCAGAGATTTCCTAATGTTCCGCGTATTGCGCTAACCGCAACGGCAGACCAACGCACGCGTGAAGAGATTATTAGCCGCTTAGATTTAGCAGAGGCTGAATTATTTGTCAGTGGCTTTGATCGCCCCAATATTCGTTACAGTATTGTTCTTAAACAAAATGCTCGTCAGCAATTATTAACGTTTATCCAAGCGGAGCATCAAAATGATGCTGGGATTGTTTATTGTTTATCACGTAAAAAAGTTGAATCTACTGCTGAATGGCTACAATCCAAAGGCTTAGATGCTTTGCCTTATCATGCAGGGTTGTCACATGAGGTACGTAAAAATAATCAGCATCATTTTCTAATGAATGAAAGTGTCATTATTGTTGCAACGGTCGCTTTTGGTATGGGTATTGATAAGCCCAACGTACGTTTTGTTGCACATTTAGATTTACCCAAAAGTATTGAAGGTTATTATCAGGAAACGGGCCGGGCAGGACGTGATGGTCTACCGGCTAATGCTTGGATGGCTTATGGTTTGCAAGATGTTATTACTTTACGCCAAATGCTACAAGGCTCTGATACTGATGAAGCACATAAGCGTGTAGAGCTACATAAATTGGATGCTATGCTCGGCTTATGTGAGCAAATTAGTTGTCGGCGTGAGGTCTTATTGGGTTATTTTGGTGATAGTCAAGAACAGCCCTGTGGTAACTGCGATACTTGCTTAGAGCCGGTAGACACTTGGGATGGTACAATCGCAGCGCAGCAAGCTTTGTCGTGTATTTATCGTACTGAACAGCGTTTTGGTGTGAATTATTTAATTGATGTTTTATTAGGTAAGGATAATCAGCGTATTAAAAACTTTGCTCATGATAAACAAAGCACCTTTGGCATCGGTAAAGATATATCTGAAAATCAGTGGCGCTCTGTATTTCGTCAGTTAGTGGTGCGGGGGTTAGTCGATGTTGATGTGGAAGGCTATGGTGCGTTAAAGCTAAATAATAGCTGCCGTCCAGTATTGCGTGGTGAAACCTCAGTTAAGCTGCGTAAGGATTTGACTCCTGAAAAAGGTAAAAAAACCAAAGTCAGCAGGGGGGACTTTTCAAGGCATAGCGATAATATTTTATGGGAAGCTTTGCGTGTTAAGCGTCGTGAATTAGCAGATACTCAAGATGTACCACCGTATATTATTTTTAATGATGCAACGTTATCTGAAATGGTCAAAAGAGCGCCATTAAATCGTCAACAATTTGCAAATATTTCAGGTGTTGGAGAGCGTAAGTTAGATTTATATGCCGATGATTTTCTCAGCGTTATTCAGGAATTTATTAGCGCCCCTGATAATAATACTGAACTAAGTGAGACCGTTGAGGAAAGCATTATTTTGTTTAAAATTGGTTATTCTGTGGAGAAAATTGCTGCTCAGCGAGAGTTAAAAGCAACGACAATTTATGGACATTTGGCACAAGCTATTGAGCAAGGCATCGTTGAGTTAGGTGATGTACTGGACTTAACTGAACAAGAAATCCAAAGCATTCAGGATGAAATCCTTAGTCTTCCGGAAGAACAAGCTAATAGTTTAAAGCCCGTTTATGAAGCTTTAGGTGAAACTTATGATTATGGCGTACTTCGTTGTGTAAAAGCAGCTATGGATATTTAACGGAATATGCATACTATAGAGATGCAAGGGTAATTAACTTTTTCATTAGTTCCGCTTGACTGTGTACATCCATTTTTTGCATGATATGTTTTATATGTAAGCGTCAATTAAACCACACGGCCTTAACCGTCTAAAATAAGTGAAAACTAAACTATTTCATTTCAAAATAGGAGGCTATGTGTACTAATACCAAGATGACACACTTATCCAAGAGCATATCGCAAACTGGAAAACGAGCGGATTAACTCAGGAGGCTTACTGTCAGCAGCACGCTACCAAGACGCATATTTTTAGCTATTATAAAAAGAATTTTGTTGCCAAAAGGATAGTTGATGTCTGTTAAATTGATCTCTGAGGGTATTGTAGTGGTCTAATAAAGCAGGGCACTTCTGAAGTGCTGATTTACAATGTCATTAGAAGTGAAAAAGCTGAGAAAGGCTCGGAAGAGAAAACCATTAAAAATAATTCCAGCTTAAACCTGAGTGGGCATGATTAATTGCTTCAATTACGTACGAAAAATAAGCAATTGCTTATGGAGTGCGAAATATTAAAAAGGCCGCCGTTTTCTTTGCGAAAGTAGCCGAATAAGAGTCGCATTTATGCGTGAGCAAGAGAAGACGTATCCTGTAAAAGTACTATGTCGCATTGTGCGAGTCAGCACTCGCTGAAAATCAGGGAAACGGAGCGATGAGAAGTGATGATTTTTAGTCCGCAGCAGGCGACTGGGTTGTCGCCAATCCGAAGTGCACTGCGATAGCCGTGCGCGAGGGAGGCTGGTAGTTTTCCGATAGCCGTCAAGTCATTTGAGGTCGTTTTAACGTAGCGATTTTTGTGCGTTGTGAAGCGGACGCAGGGCATACTGGGGCGAATTATCCAATTCGCTCCGTATGTGAATGAATATTTGGCGACAGGAGTCCCAAGTATTTCATGAGGTAGGATGGCGCGCCTAAGGTTGGATTAAAACCGGAGCATTGAAACGACAGGCAGCCGGACACGCTTAAATATAATCGGTGCCATCCGGTTGGGGAATTTATCTGAAGCTGTGACCAAGGAATATGCCACTATCAACAGTGCATCCATTGTTGATTTTTTGAACAAATAAAAGCACGCCATGCCTCAATTTCTTGTATCAATATCATTCTGGATGGAGTAGGGTATCATCGTTCAGAGCAAGTCATCAATAAAGCAAAAGGGTTGAATATTAAGCTCCATTATTTGCCCCCTTACAGCCTCAACCTGAACCCATGTGCATATTCTAATATCGATCCCTCCAAAATACTTGGTGTCACAGGTTGTGGGGTTTATTAAAGGGTATTCATAGCTCGAACTTATATGGGGCGAAGAAAGACTTTTACGGGGCAGAGCAGAGGATATTATGTTTCAACTGTGGGTAGAGATGAGGAGGGCGTGAGAAATTATATTAAGCATCAAGAAGATGAAGATAAGGGAATAGAGAAACTGGATCTATTTTAAAGCACCGCCACCTTCAGGTGGTAAATAAATTAACCCGTTTCGAACGGTTCACGGTTTTCAAGCCTCCGGCTTTGCCGGAGGTATTTGACTTTCAGGTGCTAAATTCTGCATCTTGAAATCTCTTGAGTATATTAGCAGAAAATAACTAGACTAAAGTGCTTAATAAAACACTTTTCCCAAAGCGCCGTGGACGACTTAGAAAATAATAGCTACCGCTATAGACTAACTCGCTAATAACATCTGTTTTATCAATATAAACATAATTTTCTTCAGGATCGCGTATTTTGGCGAATGTTTGAATACCAATGGGAAGCTTTTTCATAAAAAATCAATCTTGCCTTAATATTTGCAGCTAGTATATATTATAGCTAAGCATTATCCACCCACTCATAAATCTCAGTCATGGCTGGATCACACTTACAGCAGCTCGTACCACAGCTCGTCCCCATATCTATACGTTTTACTTTGCCTTTACTAACCCACTTGCTTAACATGCCACGCAAAGCGTCGGCATCGGTATCGAAATGATTAGCCATTTCCAATAATGACAAGCGATGTTGCTTTTTTAGGTAATTTCGTAATTCTGATAAAATCATGCGATTTCTCTTACTTCTTCATTTCTGCCTGTTAACCAGAAAGAAAATATCACGGCAAAAAATGCACTTAATAAACCAATAACCCACAAAAGTGATGACTCACTATGCTGACTAAAGGTTGCTATTTGATAAAAAATTATTGCCGTCATATAAGCAATTCCGGTCGTCCATGCAACAACAAATATCGCCCACTTAGTACCCGTTTCTCGTTGAATAGCCGCTGTTGCGGCAACACAAGGCGCATATAACAAAATAAATAATAAATAAGCAAAAGCGCCTGCCTTGCCATCAAAACGCGCCTGCATTTCACCAAACGTTCCTCGACTAACATCTTGTGCATCAGCCGCTGACTGACTGTTACTGACATCACCAATATTCAGTCCTAAAGGATCTAAGACATTATCCGCTACGGCCAATAAATTTTCCGGAATAGTCATCACGGCGCCCAATAAGCTTTGCTGCAAATTAAACACCTCAGGTTCTTGCTCCACACCTTCTAGTGCAAGTTGTGTATATAAGGCATCTAAAGTTCCAACGACTGCCTCTTTTGCTAGAATACCAGTAAAAATCCCTACCGTTGCCGGCCAGTTTTCTTCACGTATCCCCATAGGTTTAAATACAGGTACTAAAGTACGGCCAATTTCACTTAATACTGATTTTTGCGTATTTTCCTTACCGAAACTCCCGTCAGTTCCTAGAGAATTTAAAAAGTTAAGCACTAACACCATCGGTACAATGACTTTACCGGCATTAACCAAAAAAGTTTGTAAACGATCCCAAGTACGAATAGCAATGCTTTGCAAGGTCGGCAAATGATAATTGGGCAACTCCATAATAAACGGCATGGAATCACCCTTAAATAAGGTATGACGCATAATCAAACCGGTTAGTACTGCGACAGCAATACCAAACACATACAGGAAAAACACCAAATTCTGCCCGCCAACAGGGAAAAATGCTGCGGCAAATAAAGCATAAACTGGCAAACGAGCACCACAGGACATAAATGGATTCATAATATTAGTTAAAATCCGATCACGCTGACTTTCCAACGTCCGCGTTGCCATAATGGCAGGCACATTACAGCCAAAACCAACAATCATCGGTACAAAAGACTTACCTGGCAAACCAATCATGCGCATAAAGCGATCAACCACAAATGCCGCGCGTGCCATATAGCCTGAATCTTCTAACAACGATAAAACTAGAAATAAAAAGCCAATAATCGGAATAAAAGTAGCCACGACCTGTACACCGCCCCCAGCACCACTCGCTAACAAAACAACTAGCCATTCTGGTAATGACATAGAAGTTAAAATAATACTGAAACCATCAACAAAAATCGCGCCCGCAGCTTGATCAAAAAAATCAACAAAAGCACTACCAATATTAATAGTAATCATAAACATTAAATACATAACCAAGAGAAAAATTGGAATACCTAAATAGCGATTTAACACCCAATTATCAATTTTATGCGTCATGCCTCGGCTAACTTCATGCTTTTTATTAACACAAAGATGACTGATTTTGTTGACTAATCCATAGCGTGCATCAGCGGCTAGAATATCTACCTCATCATCGGTGGTTTGCTCAATATCTCGCTCTAATGCTTCGGCCTGTAAAACCAAATCAGGCCCAGCAATTTTTCGCGCTAAAGTATCTCTTTCTAATAAACGAATCGCTAACCAACGTAAATTACATTGATACTCAAGCGATTTCTGCTCTAAAGCAACTGATAAATCAGTAATCGCTTGCTCAATTGCCGGATGATATTCAATATCTAAATGTGGAACAGGACTCTCTAATACTGCTTGATTAATCAGTGTTTTTAATTCATTTATCCCTTGTCGTGTCGATGCCGAGATAGCGACAACTGGGCACCCCAATAAATGTGATAACTGCTGCTGATCAATTTGTAAGCCACGTTGCGCGACAACATCTATCATATTGAGTACAACAATCATCGGCACCCGCATTTCAATTAACTGCGAAGTGAGATATAAATTACGTTCAATATTAGATGCATCCAGAATATTAATAATGAGATCGCATTCTTTTGCAGCCACATAATCCCTTGCAACTTGCTCATCTAAAGAAATTTCATTATCCGCTTCTAAAGAATACGTGCCGGGCAAATCAACCACGACAACTTGTTTGCCTTGGTGTGTATATTCACCCGTTTTCTTTTCGACCGTAACACCTGGCCAATTACCCACATGCTGCCGCGCACCTGTTAAAGCATTAAATAAAGTGGTTTTTCCGCAATTGGGATTACCGACAATGGCAATAGTAAAATTAGTCTGCATCAAATCTTCTCTATACTTAATATATCAGCTTCATCTTTACGTAAAGTCAAAGAAAAACCTCTTAAAGTAATCTCTACCGGATCACCCAGTGGCGCAAAACGCACAATAGAAAACTCCGTACCTGGCGTTAAGCCCATCGCTAAAAGACGTTTTCGATAGACCCTACCTTGTTTATTAAAACCTATAACGCGCCCTTTATCACCCGTCGATAAATCTTTTAGACCTTGTATCCTCATATCCATTTGATTACCCCTAAAGATCAATACCCATCTAATTAATAATAATTCTCATTATTATATTTAAATATAACATATTCCCCAAAAAAACACCTTTATTTTAGTCAATACTGACGACTCAATAACGATCAATATAAGAGTTTATTCTCACTCTTACATTTTTTTGCCGAACATTTACATATTCCATTACAATAATAGCGTCACTAAATCCATACTCTTTCCTTATGCTAACACTTCTTGACCCCAACCAAGAAAACCAAACCTTTCCGCCTGTATCAAAGGCCTTAAGTGATCCAAATGGGTTGCTTGCCGTAGGTGGTTGTTTATCAACACAACGTATTATTAATGCATACCGGCAAGGTATTTTTCCTTGGTACAGTGATGAAGATCCGATTTTATGGTGGTCCCCCAACCCTCGTTTAGTCATCTTTCCAGATCAATTACATATATCAAAAAGCCTAAAAAAAACACAGCGCAAGCAAATATTCCAACTTAGCTTTGATACCGCCTTTGTAGATGTTATAAAAGCTTGTGCCATGCCTAGAAACCAAGAACCAGCGACTTGGCTACTTCCAGAAATGCAAGAGGCTTATATTCGATTACATAAAGAAGGCTATGCACACTCTATGGAAGCCTGGTTTCAAGGTAAGCTAGTTGGTGGTTTATATGGCATTGCCATAGGCCAAGTTTTTTTCGGGGAATCCATGTTCCATACCAAAACCGATGCTTCAAAAATTGCCTTTGTTGCACTGGTACAATTATTAACTAAATGGGGCTACCAATTGATTGACTGTCAAGTGCATACCAAACATTTAACAAGTCTTGGTGCACAAGAAATACCACGCGCTGACTTTGCTGCATTATTAAACCGCTATCATCACTGCAAACCTCATGCTAACGCCTGGCAAAAATGATTTCTATTCCCTTATACCTTGATACTGAACACGACTGTAGCTACTTAACAGAGCATAAGTCGCAGTTTGCTTATATACATCCTGAATTTCAACTCACGACAAAAACCTACTCACAACTGATTGAACAAGGTTTCCGGCGCAGTGGCAGTCATGTCTACCAGCCCTATTGTACAAACTGCCAAAAATGTGTTCCTGTGAGACTCGCTGTAAATGATTTTCAAGCATCAAGACAACAGCGCAGAACCAACAAAAAAAATACCGACTTACACGTTATTATTAAACCCGCACAATTTGAACAAGCTCATTTTGAGCTCTACCAAACCTATCAACGCAACCGCCATGCTAGTGGCGCTATGGCAGATACCAATGCAAAAGACTATATCAGTTTCTTATCTAGTGACTGGTGCAATACCTTATTTGTCGAGTTTTCTTGTTCCGGTGAACTAGTGGGTATCGCGGTTGTTGATCTCTTAGACAATGCCTTATCGGCTGTTTATACTTTTTTTGATCCTAAATTTTCTCAACTCAGCCTAGGTGTTTATGCCGTACTATGGCAGATTGAACATGCTAAAATTCTAGGCTTAGAATGGCTGTATTTAGGTTATTGGATAGCGGACTGCCAGAAAATGTCCTATAAAATCAATTATCAACCGCTACAAGGCCTCATTGATCATCAATGGCAAGTAGTTGAGAAATGAATTCGCCTCATTTAAGTACGTAAAATCGACTTTAGGAGCGCCATCCTACCTCATGAAATAATTGGGGCTCCTATCGCCAAATATGCATTCACATACGGAGCAAATTGGATAAGCCCCAGTACGCCCTTGTATTGGTCTAAATATTGGGGTCCACTTTAATACCTCATTGCCTTGGTCTATTCGTATGGAAATGAAGCTGCACTTCTTGATGTGTAAAACCTGTAACCGCTACGCAAAGCAATTGCAGTTTATGAATAAGGTCTTAGGTGCATTAGACAGACACTCTGAAGGTTGTCAGCTGTCAGAGAGCGCAAAACAGCGGATTGCTAAACAAATACAGCAAGCTAAAGAAGCAGTAAAATAATGAAACTTTCATCTAGGGGAAGCGTCCCGTGTTAAATGCGTAGCTAACTTTTGTAATACAGGACGTTTGAGGAGTAAGGCGTGATTTCGCGCTTAAAATCACGCCCATATTACTAAAGAGAAACAAGTGCAGATGATACGATGTCAAAATAGCTATTGAGCAGATTTGTTAGTGTTTGATAATAGAGAGTTTCCATGGTTTCTATAGGTTGCTCAATTAACAAGCTGATAATTTCATCCGCTTTGCTGCTGAGATCATTAAGAACAAGTGACGATACATTTAAAGCATTATCAATATAAGTACTCAACGACTGGTTAAGTGCAGTGAACGCTTCTACTGTAATTTGTTCTGGATTATCCAGAAATACTTGTAATGATTGGCGTGATTGTAGACCATAATCAACAAGCGTTACGATCAGCTGATCATAGTCTGCTTTGACTGCGGGAAGTATATTGTCATTAAAAGTGGCATACAGTTCATTGCTTTTTTCGGTCGCTTCAGCTTGCCAGCGCGTAGCCGTTTCTACAGGGTGCTCATAAAACTCTAAACCTACTTCAGCAACTTTATCATGAAGTTCTAAAGCAGACTCTTTAGCTTGTGCAAGTAGCTCATTTGCTTGCTCACTAAGCTGTGTAATAAGTTGTTTGGTGGGGGCAATGATTTTTTCTTGGTAATCTAAATCTTCGATGCTCATATTAGCGTTCCTTATTTAAAAATATTAGGGGGGGGTATCGGCATTAATCGTGAGGTATCTAACGGTGCTGATAGTTATTACTCGAAAATTTTAGCGTTAAGCTGTGCAAAGGGAAATGTGGCATTTTGTCGCGCGACATTTTGTCGCTGAATTTGGCATGAAATATGGTTAGTAATACTAGTTTGGGGATTAGAAATGTATGAGAAATATGACTTATTACTCTGGCTATTAGGATGAATTAGGTTATTTGCCATGATGAGTTATGGCAAATAACCTAATTATATTAAACGTTATTATTTTTGAGCGTCAGGGTAAAATAATTGCTCACCTTTCTTTTTATACGCACCGATTAATGCTTGCCCTTCGTTGCTGGTGATAAACTCAATATATTTTTTCGCTAGATCATAACGCGCATGTGGATGTTTGGCCGGATTAACCGCCATAATGTGATAGGGATTAAATAAAGCTGCATCACCTTCATTGATGATGACTAAATCTATTTTATCTTTAAATGCGATGTAGGTGCCGCGATCAGCCAATGTATACGCTTGTTTTTCATTGGCTATGGTGAGTACAGCGCCCATCCCTTGACCTACTGCTGAGTACCAAGAGCCACTCGGCTCTATGCCTGCTTGCTGCCATAATGATTTTTCTTTTTTATGCGTACCTGAATCATCGCCGCGAGAAATAAAGGCGGATTGCGTTTCGGCAATACGTTTAAGTGCGACTTGTATTGCTTGCTTGCTGGTAATTTTTGCAGGGTTAGATTTTGGTCCAATAAGTACAAAGTCATTATGCATCACGGCTTTTCTATCGACACCATAACCTTTTTTTACAAATTTAAGTTCGGCGGCGGGCGCATGTACAAAAACCACATCGACATCGCCATTTTCACCTAAGCGTAAGGCTTTGCCCGTACCTACCGCAATAACATCTAAGCGTACGTCATAGACTTTTTCAAAGAGAGGGTCGAGTACTTTTAATAGGCCTGAATTTTCTGTACTGGTGGTGGTCGACATACGTAAAATATCAGTACTATAAGCGTTAAGGCTCAGACAATAGAGTAAGATAAAACTCAGTATTTTTTTCATGATTATATTTTCCGGGTGATTAAATATGAAGGGACGTTTGAAAGTAAAAGTAATCGACATCACTTTTATTACTGGGTGCATTAGGGGCATTTTTAGCAAAACTACCTTTAAACAAATGTGCCCAACCTGTTTCAAATTGTAGTGTTTTGGGGATAGCTTGCCAGCGTAAGCGCATTTCCATTTGTTGACCAATATAAGCGCCACTATTGCCAGTGACATCTCTTATTTTTGCGCCTGTCCAGCTATCTTTACTTTGAGCTAACCAATAAGCACGGTGTGCGATAAAGCCGGTGATGGTTTTGTGCGGTTTAAATTTTAAACGAATGCCGGGAGAATTAATATTGGCGCGTGCAAAAGCCCCCCAAATACTGGTTGGACCAAATTCAAAGCGACGTGCGCCATAGAGGGTTTCAAAGCGGTTATTTTCATTATCGTTTGGGTCTTTATCACCACTAGCATAATCATATTGCAGCATTAATTGTGGTTGCCACGGGGCATCAAAGCTATAGCCGAGAGCTGCGTGACTGAAATAAGCAAAATGATTTAAGCGGTGCTGGTCACTTGCGCTACTGGTCGCATATGAGGTTCCTGTTTGTAGTGCTGTTTCTATTTCAAAATCAAATTGATTTGTTTTGGCTTTTTTGAACCAGCGAAAACCGGGGGTAAATAATTTGCGGTTTTTAGTGTGAGTTTGCTGGGTATCATCTTCGCTGAGGTAATATCCATATAGCTCAGCGATACTATTTAAAGGCAGGTTTTTTATGCTCAAGAATGTACCTGCAAGAATTCGTTCAAAATTTTCTTGGTCAAATTCTGTTCTACCCGAACGTAAAGAAGCTTTATTATTGGGTAAGCGAGAGACAGGTAATACAACAAAGTTACGCCAGTGCCAAGTACCTTGGCTAAGGGTGGTATCAAGGCCGGTAAAATTATTAATCGTATTGCGGAATCGATTGCGGGCAATTAAGCGGCGACTGCCAACATCCATAGTCTGCCGTCCCACCTTGATTTTAAAATTTAAGCCGCTGTTAAAGAGGTCGCTGCTTTGCCAAGCTAAGTAAGCTTGTAATAAGTCCGTTTGATTAATTAAACTGGTGCTCATTGGTGTGTTGCTGCCCTCTAAAGTAATACGTGAATCAATAAACTCCGTGCCGAGTTCAACATTATTGTAGTTAATGCCCAGAAATACATTGGTACGAAAGGCTATCACTTGATCGCCGCCAGATTGACCTTTTTTGAATGCGCTATCATAACCTTCGTAACGAGTTCGATGGTCAATTTTTAAGGTTACCCAGTGCGGGAGAGTGAGTTGTTTTTGTACGCTCCAGTTTTCGCTTGCTTGATTTAGCCCACTATAAAGTCCTAGTGTCAAAGCGCAGCAGTGTGCTAGTTTTTTATTTTTTATCATAATATGTTTAAAATTACATAAATAAAAATTAATTGTCTTATTTATAGGTATTTCAGCATATAATTTAAATTAAAAAAATAGGTTTAATATTTCATAATAAGAGGTTTATGGGTGAGCATACAATTAACTTTGCGCTGGGTTTGTGTTGCGGATGAGTCATACGAGATGCCGTTGGACTTATTTTCCTTATTACAAGCAATAGTCGATAACGGTTCTTTGCGTGCAGCAACCGAGGAATGTCAGCTATCTTATCGTCATGCTTGGGGGATGTTGCAGCTTTGGCAGCAACACTTTAAGCATCCTTTAGTAGAATTAAAAAGAGGGCGAGGTAATGGTGCTATATTAACGGCATTCGGTGAAAAATTATTATGGGAATATCAGCGTATCGCTGCTCGGCTTGAGCCTGAATTGGCCAGTTTGGCCTCAGAGTTATCTTCTGAATTGGCCGCTTTAATGCAAATGGGGCCGCAGAGTCATTTACGCATTGCGGCAAGTCATGGCTTAGTGATTGCTAATTTACGCGATTTGGCACAAAAAACGCAGGGGTTAAATTTGGATGTCCAGTTTCATGGTAGCTTAGATAGCTTGCAGCACTATAGAGCAGGGCGCTATGATATGGCGGGATTTCATTTGCCTGAAGGTAAGTTAGGTAAGGCTCTACTGCCAAGAGTCAAACGTTTAATTAATTCAGAAACGGATTGCTTAGTTTATGCACTACGCCGTCAACAGGGGTTAATGATGGCACTTAATAATCCCAAAAATATTCAGAATTTGAGTGATTTAACACGCTCTGATGTTAAATTCATTAATCGTCAGCGTAATTCGGGTAGTCGTCTTACTTTAGATGAAATGTTATGCCGGGCAGGTATTGATAGTGCCTTGATTGATGGCTATGCTAATGAAGAATTTACTCATAGCGCGGTAGCTGCCATAGTGGCAAGTGGTGCGGCAGATTGTGGTTTTGGTCTGCAAGCTGCAGCAGCACAATTTAATTTAGCATTTATTCCTTTTAACTGGGAGTCTTATTGGTTCGTTTTACCCAAAGCCAAGGCAGACCAAGTTTTATTCCGCTCATTTATTGAGCTATTAGGTAGTCATGCGTTTAAACTGAGTGTTGCTGGTGTACAGGGTTATGATGTCAGCCGTTCGGGAGTTGTGGTTACGCCTAGTCATGATTTATCTATTTTGTTATTTTAATTGATGATTTACCAATTCAATAACCTACAATTTTACTATGCTGATAAGCTTGCTTTATCATTGGATCAAGTAACGATTGAGCAAGGCAAAACAACGGCTTTAATTGGCGCGAATGGTTCAGGAAAAAGTACTTTATTGAACCTCTGTGCATTCTTAGCAAGCCCACAAAAAGGTGAGTTATTATTTAATAGTCGTCCAGTTAAACCGTCTGATTTAATAACCTATAGACGGCGTGTTGGTTTTCTTGCGCAAAAGCCATTTATGTTGTGTGGTACAGTCTTTGATAATATTGACCTAGCTTTAAGAATACACGGTAAAAAACAACGTGCTGCGAAAATACAGCGCGTGTTGCGACAATTAGATATAGAACACTGTGCAGGACAACAAGCAAAGCAATTGTCAGGTGGTGAATTACAAAAATCTGCTTTAGCGCGGATGTTAGTATTAGAGCCAGAAGTTTTATTATTGGATGAACCTTTTAGCTATTTGGATCAAAGTAGTGCCCAGTCTTTAGAGTTATTTTTACGACGGTATGCACAGGCAGTAGGGCAGACCTTAGTCTTTAGTACGCATGACCGTTTGCAGGGCTTTGCCTTAGCCGATGAAGTGCTAGCCTTAGCTCAAGGCAAACGCGTACATAGCCCTTTGATTAATTTGTTCACTGGCGTTGTACGGGAGCATGTTTTTTATAGTGGTGCGATGCGTATTAATTTGCCTGAGGGTGTCGTTTCTGGGCATCATGCTTCTATTAATCCGCAAGATATTGTTTTATCCACCGAGGCATTAGTTTCTAGTATGCGTAATTGTATGCAAGGGCGTATTGTCATGATCGCAGAAGAGGGCGGTAGTATTCTGGTAAATGTTGATACGGGTGTAATTTTTCAGGTATTAATTACTTATCAATCTTTGCGTGAGTTAAATATCCATCTAGGTGATAAAATATGGCTCAATTTTAAATCTAACTCAGTGGTGATATTTTGAGTAAAGCCAAGGCCAAAAACAAAATAAAAACCAAAGGCAAAGCGACATCAAAAAATGTTGTCTTACCAGGCCCTATGCGTATGGTTTGGGGGGCTTTGGCTGCTTATTGGTTAAGAGATATTATTCATCCTGCTTTTACTTTGATTGCTGTGATGATTTTGTTGATGATTCCTGTTTTAATTGCCAATATGTTTTTTCCACAGCCTAAACCGGTAGTGCATGATGATGCTGGTGATGATGTGCCAGTAGAAGAGAGTGAGCAAGAGGATGCCGCAGAGAGTACTTAAATGTGAGCTATAACTTAGCGGAATACTTATATCTAATATGTACTGGCTTAAAATGGTAGACTGAGTGTGGACAAGCGGGAGTAGTTCACCTGATGATTCTAGTCACTAATAAATCGCAACAAAAAAACTATGAGCCGATACTCTAAAAAGACACAAACATCCCCAGAAACACAGGAAGAAGCATTGCAGGTGGCGAAAGCTACGCAACGTCCAGGACAAACTAAAGAGCAGACAAAACTCATTGCACAAGGCATTCAAAAAGGCATCGAGTTGTATAAAAAACAACAAAAAGAAAGGTCGCGTGAGCTAAATAAAAAGTTAAAAAAAGTTTCAGGTCGTTTAAGTCAATTAAATGCGCCGGAAATAGAGGAAGGGGGTGTTGAACCAGAATTTATTTATCGTCAGCATTGGTTGCCATGGCTTTTATTAGGCATCAGTTGGGCGGGGTTTGTAGCTTTTGTTTTGTTTGGAAACTAACGGCGAGGCGCGGCCTTAGTTTGCCCGTGTGCTATTTTTATTGAGTACGCCTATTGATAAGTTAACCCCTTATGTTTTAGCCAGCCATGCTTATGATTACCTCGAGGGTCACGGTGAGTCCAGTGGACTACACCGCCTTTTTTATTCCATTCATATTCACCATAAAACTCAATCATATCTCCTTCACGTAAGGCATTGATACGAGGCGCTAAGTCTATGTTATGTGCGATTAATATCGTATTTCCCGATGCAAGTTTAACCAGAAATCTTTGGTGTTGGCTGCCTTTTGTATCATCAGTAAGTGTGCGTATAACGGTGCCTGAGCCATTAACTTGGACATCGCTTTGTTGATTTTGATAGGCATTGTTGAGAGTTTGGTTATTTGCTTTTAGGGTAGGGGAAGAGAGGCTGCTTTGTGCCCTGTTTGATGAAGAAGCAAAGGGGCGATTGCTTGCGAGGCTGTGTTGTGTTTTGCTCGGAGATGTAAAGGTCGGATTTTGCTCTAAAAATTCATTGATAGTAAATCCAGCGGCAAGAATAATCAGTAGTACTTTTTTCATAATATTTTCAGTGTGTTGAAGTTATTGTGTGCTTGTTCCTGAGAACTTTATTCTTGAGAAATATATTTTAATATCTCTATGACTTGTTGAGGTGTTTCTGTTACGGCTAATGCGGCAGCGTCGATTTCTTTTAAGGCATGTGTTAATTCTGGGGCATGCAAGGTAATAACAGGAATACCTAAGCCATAAGCGGTGCCGGCATCGAAAGCAGCATTCCACTGACGGTATTTATCGCCAAATCTTACGATCACAATATCAGAACGACCAATATAGCTTTGTGTGCGTAAGGAATTTATTTTTGCGGCTTTATGGTCTTTCCAAAAGTCTTGTTCTTCTGCGCCTAAAATTTCTACGCCGACATTATCGCTGCTATCGTGGTCGGTAATAGGAGCAAGCACTTCGATTTCTAAGCCTAGATCAAAAATGCCTTGTTTGATTTGCTCGCGCCAATCACTGTGAATTTCGCCGGATAAATAAATAGTGTAAGCCATGATGATTCCTTTGATTGAATAAGTTTTTACTTAGGCATATTATAAAGGCATAACAGATGATAATTGATTTTCTTTATTAAAATGCCTGTACTTTTGTATGGATATATAAGATTTAACTAAGAGGAATAAAAGATGAGTAATTCAGGAGAGTCTAAGGTTTGGCCTATTATAATAATAGTGAGCCTAGCTGTTATTTTGCTGGTTTTTGGGTTGTTAAAGTTTTTAGCGAATGATGATAAGGATGCTACTTTCAATGAAGGTGATACTAAACAGGTATTATTGATACCTGAAATTGTTGAGCAGGCGGCTGGTTTAGAGCAGGAAGAGGAAGGCGATAACTTTGCTTCAGACCCGCTGTACCAAGAGACGCTGGATGAAACTGAGGACTTATTGCCAGAAGTGGAAGGCGCTATTTTACCTGAATTAAAAAATAGTGATGCGGAATTTAGGCAGGATGTTTTGGCTATTTCTGATTCAGCACAATTAAAGCAAGGGCTATTTAAAGAGCAAATCATTAGTAAAACGATTGCTTCTATTAATGATATGGCTCAGGGAATGCGCCCGCCTGCAAAAGTTTTACGTGAATTAAAGTTATCCAAGCCTTTTTTAGTGATAACTAGAGGAGATAAAATGTATATTTCTCCTAAGTCATATCAACGTTATGACCCATTAGCGCACGCCGTTAATCGAATTGATAGCCAAGCGGCAGTTGCTTTATATAAAAAATATTTACCACTTTTTGAGGTTGTTTTTAAAGAGTTCTCTTATCCAAAAAGTTACCAGGTATTAGATATTTTTAAAGCCGCAGTAGGAAAAATTCTGCAAGCGCCGATTATTACGGGCCGAATAGAAGTGATTCAGCCATCAGTGCACTATAAATTTGCTGACTCTAAGCTAGAAAAGCTAAGTGCTTTAGATAAGCAGATGTTACGTATGGGGCCGGATAATACACGTTTAATTCAAAAAAAAATGCGTGAGCTAGTGCAAGTATTGATTGCGTCAGAGCAGGAATAAAGTGTTAGTAAATCGAACTTAAATATTCAAAAACGGGCAATTATATTATGACGCATACATTACTAGTACTCATCATCCTATCTTTTTTTGCTAATATCCATTTGTCTGTCGCTGATTCTAGCACTAGTGGAACTGCTCAAGTAAGGGCGAGTGAATTGATTGAAGGCTCTTACCTATTAACCTTTAAAGCACCGGAAAACGGTGAACAACCTTTGGTCAGCGTATATAGCAAAGAGGAAATAGCCCAATTGTTGCAGGTAAATGGTCAGGTAGTATCGGTTTTTGCAACTATCAACACTATTCATATTTTGGTGGCTGCGGAAGAGGCGGCAAGACTGAGCAAGGATCCTCGTGTGCTTAGGGTCGAACAAGATAGTATGGTAACCACTATGCCTGTTCAAAGTGCCAGCGCGAGCTATTTCCCCCACTACAAAGATGGTGTGCTTACGATTCCTCGTGTTGATACAAGTATGCACCTCGGTCAATATCAGGATGTTAAACTACAATTTACTGAACAAGGTGGGTGG
>JALSLH010000021.1 GCA_026988435.1 Methylophaga sp. | reverse complement strand
GATGAAACTTTACCGCTGCAAGTACCCACACATATTACTTGATATTATTTTTTTAAAGAGCGCTTCGCTGAAACAATTTGTCTCAACAAAGAAGCGAGAATTATACAGACTCTCGGGGGACTGTCAATAACTTTATTTCAGTTTTATGACTTATTTTCAAATCATCTCATATATAAAGCTATTAAAGTTTGGTGGGCCGTCCGCGACTCGAACGCGGGACCATCGGATTAAAAGTCCGGTGCTCTACCAACTGAGCTAACGGCCCAAACCAAGCGCGAAATAATACGCCATTTATCAGAAATGGCAAGTCTTTAGGCTACAATCTTTTAATTTTATGGGGAGCTTCTTAAGACTTATCGCTTAAAGCCAACGGTTTTAAGCCAATCACAGCTCTTTAAACTATATTAACAATGCGACAATTCATCACTCAGAGTCGTTGTAACGCGCAGATAATAACACGAAATGTGTAAAGCACTACTCTATATAAATAGTAGGATCAGCGACGCCCGCCTGTTCAAATCCTTGTTTTCTAAACCGGCAGGAATCACAATGACCGCAGGCTTTACCCTCATTATTCGCCTGATAGCATGAAATAGTTTGACCATAATCTACACCCAGCGCAGTGCCCTGCTGAATAATTTCTGCTTTTGTCATGGTGATAAGCGGTGCATAGACCGTTAGCTTTTGTCCCTCTACCCCTGCTTTTGTGGCTAGGTTAGCTAATTTATCAAAGGCATTTATAAACTCTGGGCGACAATCTGGATAGCCAGAATAATCAACGGCATTGACACCGACAAATATTGCTTGCGCTTCGAGCACTTCAGCCCAGCCTAATGCGATAGATAGAAAAACAGTATTCCGTGCAGGTACATATGTAACAGGAATACCTTCTTCATGATGATCAGGCACATCAATCGCGTTATCTGTTAAAGCTGATCCACCAATACTGCGTAAATCAATCTTAATGACTTTATGAGCTAGTGCGCCCATTTGTTTTGATAATGATGCCGCAGCGCTTAGCTCTACATCATGGCGCTGACCGTAATCAAAACTTAAGGTGTAACACTCAAAGCCTTGCTGTTGTGCAATGGCTAATGTGGTCACAGAATCTAAACCACCTGACAATAAAATAACAGCACGTTTCATCGGCCTTGCTCATCTCCCCAAAGGTATTTATGTATTTGGATTTGCATACGCACCGGTAAATTATCCTCAACGATCCAATCCGCCAAGTCTGCTGGCTTCAATTCACCATGAATAGGTGAAAACAATATTTCACACCGTGATACTAAGTCATATTCTGTTACTTTCTGACATGACCATTCATAGTCATTGCGGTCGCAGATCACAAATTTAAGCTGATCTTGAGGTTTTAGGTGCTGAATATTGTCGTATTTATTTTTAGATTCTTCGCCAGAAGCTGGTGTTTTCAAGTCCATTACCGTAATAACGCGTGAATCAACAGAGCTAATATCTATGGCTCCACTGGTTTCAAGCGAGACCTCATAGTCAAGATCGCATAGGGCGCTTAATAATTCGAGGCAAGACTTTTGTGCTAATGGCTCGCCACCAGTGACCGTAACATAGCGTGGGTTATAGCTTTGAACCTCTGTTACGATATCAGATATATCACGTTTTTCACCACCATGAAATGCATAAGCCGTATCACAATAGCCACAGCGTAGTGGACAACCTGTTAAACGCACAAAAACCGTTGGTAGCCCTACCGTTCGCGTTTCGCCTTGTAGCGAATAGAAAATTTCTGTTATTCGGCACTGTGCCATAAAATGCCTGCTTTCAAACTTAGTCTTAGTTAGACTCTTTATTAATACGATCCAATCTGACTTGTGCTAACCGTGCAGCAGAAGTATTGGGATAGTTTTTAATCACCGATGACAACGTCGCTTTTGCTACATCAAATTGACCATTCTCATATTGGCTAAAGCCTAATTTTAATGTTGCATCAGCCACTTTGCTGCTCGCTGGAAAACCTTTTATAACCTTTGTGAAGGCCAAGATCGCTTGATCAAAATTTCTTAACACATAATGCGCTTCACCTTTCCAGTAATAGGCATTTGGTAAATAACTACTACCAGGATAAGCAGCAGGGAAAGCTTCTAAAGCTGTTACCGCTTGCTCATATTGCCCACTACGCAATGTTTGTAATGCTGCTTGATAAGCTGCCTCACCATTTTCAACTGCCACAGGTAATGCATCAGGAGTTGAGGCGTTATCAAGGGTCGGTGCATCCACTTTTGGTGCTACTTGCTCGATAGGTGTTTCTGGTTCAACGGCCGGCACATTTTCAGTTGATGCTACCGATTCTGAAACATTAGGCATGGTTGGTACAATAGAGGCAGGGGCAGCAGATAGTTTTTCTATGCGCTGATCTAAATCAATATAACGTTCTCGTTGATTTTTCTTCATTGTTTCTATTTGATGGCGTAAAGATTCATTATCACCATTTAATCGTTGCACTTCTTTTTGCAACTGATCGACGCGGCCGAGTAACGAGACCAAGCCTTGGCCTTGGATAATTCGTTCTAAACGCTCAATGCGTGGTGTTAAGACATCTTCTTCCGCCCACACCGTATTCGACATTATTAATGAAAACATGACGCCCATTACTGCGAGTTTGTTATTTGATACTTTCATTCTTTTATTGCCCGATATAGATCAATTCAACACGGCGATTTTGTTGCCATGCGCTTTCATCAAAACCTTCTGCCTGCGGACGTTCTTCACCAAAGCTCGTCACTTGGAACTGTTGAACACTAGCGCCCTGTAACATTAAGATTTGACGAATTGATAACGCACGGCGCTCACCTAAAGCCAAATTATATTCACGTGAACCACGCTCATCAGTGTGCCCAATCAAACGAATCGTTACATTAGGGTTATCGCCTAAATAAGCGGCATGCGCTTCTAAAGTGGCTTGGTCTTCAAACCTTACCGCACTACTGTCATACTCGAAATAAACCACGCGATTGGCTAGTGGGCTGTTTGGATCATTAATTTCATCGCCTGTGTAATCGCCTTCACCGACAATCACTTGTGTTTCTGCACCGTCGATGCCAGTTCCTGACGCATTAGCGTCATCAATACCTGATGTTTCACCGGTGCGATCTTCAACCATTACATCACCATTTTGGCTATCTGCACCTGCTTGATTACCACCTGTTGTTGTACAACCCGCAAACCAGATTAGCGATAAGAATAGTGCCGTTATTTTTAATAATTTCATGTTGATTATTCCTCTAAATTGTAAGTTTCTTATTTTCTTAGTGGCGACCATGCTGGTTCACGCACATCAGTACCCGATTCACCAAAACGTCGGTGGTTACCACCATCAACCGATACCGCTGCTAATAAGGCTTTGCCTCTATATTCGGTAGCATACAGGATCACACGGCCATTTGGCGCAAAGCTAGGTGATTCATCTCGTCCCGTTTCAGTTAACACTTGCACTGTTCCCGTTTGCAAGTCTTGCACAGCAATAAAAAATTTTCCCTTAAAACCATGCACCATTGTTAAAGTGCGACCATCGGGTGAAATGTCGGGAGAAGAATTATAGCGCCCTTCAAACGTCACGCGTTGCGCTCGACCACCATCAACCGATACTTTATATATTTGTGGGCGACCACCGCGATCGGATGTGAATAAAATCTCATTGCCATTTGGCATCCATACCGCTTCGGTATCAATGGCTTGTGAATTATGTGTTACCCGTGATAATTTGCCTGAGGCTAGTTCCAAGATATAAATTTCTGGATTACCCGCTTTTGATAATGTAAGCGCTAATTTTGTGCCATCAGGTGACCAGCTTGGCGCACTATTGATGCCTTTGAATGCGGCGACTGAATTGCGTCTACCACTGCGCATTTCTTGTACAAAAATCTCTGTTTTATTATTTTCAAATGACACGTAACTCAAGCGTTCACCATCAGGTGACCAGCTTGGCGAAAGAATCGGTTGTTTGGATTGTAAAACAGTACGTGGGTTTGCACCATCAGCATCCGAAACTTGCAATGCATAACGCTTATGACCATCTGCACCTTTTACTTCCGTTATGAATGCTAGTCGTGTTGAAAACACCCCAACCTCGCCCGTTAAGGCTTGATACACTTGATCAGAAATTTGATGTGCCAATCGGCGCAAACCTCCAGCCGGCACTTGGTATCGCATGCCTGCTAATTGCTGTGATTTATACACGTCAAATAGCTGAAATTGTACCTTATGTAATTCGCCATCTTCCGTGCTGACTTTGCCGACCAATAGCCCTTCTGAACGCAGTAATCGCCAGTCTTTAAAGTTAATTTCTGATTTTTCATGAGGATCAGAAATTAGATCACGCTTAGGCAATGGATCAAATCGACCGCTACTGGCTAGATCATTACTAATGATTTCTGAGATATCTATTGAGGCTGTTGGCCCGGTATTACCAAAGGGCACAATTGCAATTGGTAATGCTGCTTCAGTACCACCGACAATATCAATTACTAACTCTGCCTGTGCTTGCCACGGCAAGAGCACAGCCAAAGATGCTGCTATTTTTAACCATTGTTTGGTCATATTTTTACCTTCATTTATTTTGGACTAAAATTAAATGTGATTTGTTTAAGTGCTGCTGCCACTTTTGGATCTGTTGGCCAAGGCATTGGAGCTGCTTTATAAATGGCATTTTCAACCGAACGATCAAAAATTGGATCGCCACTACTTTTTATTATTTTTACTGATTTAACATCTCCTCCAGGAATAAAACTAACCCTCACTGTTGTAATTAAGTCTTTGCTTTTCCCAGCAGGTTCATTCCAATAACGTCGTATCCGTTGTTCAATTATGCTTCCATGATTTTTAGCCCCGGCTTGGACACGCTGATTTTCCCTGTCTTGCTCTTCTGCATCTAACATCTCTTGCATTTGACGCTTAGCCTCAGCATCGCGTGCATCTTTTTCAGCTTTTATTTTGCGGGCTTCCTCCGCCTTACGATCTTGTTCGGCTTTAATTTTTCGCGCTTCTTCAGCTTTACGTTCTTCTTCAGCTTTGCGTTTGCGATCTTCTTCGGCCTTACGTTTTTGCTCGGCTTCAAGTTTACGTGCTTCTTCGGCTTTTCTATCGGCTTCTGCTAAGCGCTTTTTCTCTTCTTCAACCCTGCGTTCTTCAGCAATTATTTGTTTACGCTCTTCTTCTGCTATGCGCTCTTGTTCGGCTTTAAGTTTACGTTCTTCCTCAACTTTCCGCTCTTGTTCTACCTTTAACTTTTTCTCTTCTTCAAGCTTGCGCTGCTCTTTTAACTCTTCAATTTCTTGTTGCTTTTGCTCTGCTTCTAGCTCGCGTTGCTGCTGTTCTAGCTCAGCTTGTTTTTGCTGTTCAAGCATTTGTTGTTTTTTCAGCTCTAACTCATCTTTACTTTGTTGCAATTTTTCATCAATTTCAGCTTGCCTATCTATTTCTTGTTGGCGTTTTTCATCTTCAATTTCTTGTTGGCGCGCCATTTCTGCTAATACATCGGCTTCATCCATTGCTGTTGCTTGCACAATATCTACTTTTGGCGGCGCAGAAATATATTTCGTGGTTTGAAACTGTACTCCTACAATAATTAAGGCAAGCAAGGCTGCATGCAAAAGGATGGAAAAGCTACCCGCTGATAAATTTTCAAAAAACCTATTTTTCATCGGCACTTTCTGGTTGTTTTGTTATTAATCCTACATTCGGTGCTCCTGCTTGCTGCAATAAGGCCATCACGGTAACAACTTGACCATAATTCACTGCACTATCACCCTTCACCATTATTTGAGTTTTAGGGCTTCGTCGTAACACCGCCGCTACTTTTGTCATTAATTGTTTTGCTGAAACAGATTGGTCTTGTTTGTCACCAATCGCCACATAAAATAAACCTTTTTTATCAACCGACACCACTAATGGCTCACTATTTTCGTCGGGAGATTCCACTGGGTTGGCCGCCGCCTGAGGCAAATCAACTTTTACACCTTGCGTTAACATTGGTGCCGTAATCATGAAAATAATTAGCAATACCAACATTACATCAATATAAGGCACAACATTGATTTCAGCCATGGGTTTGCGGCGTTGTCTTTTTTGAGTATAAAGAGCCATCTGCGTGATCCGTGATCAGCTATGTTGACGTTGTAAAATAGAAGAAAATTCTTCTAAGAAAGTATCGTAACGATTAATTAACCGTTCAACTTCATGGGAGTATTTATTATAAGCGACTACTGCTGGAATGGCGGCAAACAGCCCCATTGCCGTTGCTATTAACGCTTCGGAAATACCCGGTGCCACCATGCTTAATGTGGCTTGTTGCACATCACCTAAAGCTATAAATGAATTCATAATGCCCCATACTGTACCAAACAAGCCGATATAAGGGCTGGTTGAACCTGCCGTAGCAAGGAACGGTAGTGACATTTCTAGGCGATCAATTTCTCGTGCCAAGGAAATACGCATTACCCTTTGTGCGCCTTCTAATACCAACCCTGAGTCTGACGATGACTTTTTGAGCCTAACAAACTCTTTAAAACCAACTTCAAATATACCTTCCATGCCTTGACTAGCATGTGGGCGCGATGAAATATCTTCATACAGTTTGTTTAATTCATTGCCAGACCAGAATTTATCTTCAAATGAATCAGCATCTTTTTTTGCTTGTGATAGTTCACTACTTTTTCTGAAAATCAGAAACCATGAATAAACTGAAATGGCCAACAACAATAGCATCACCAATTTAACTAATAAACTGGCTTCAGCAATAAGGGTTATCAAAGAAAGATCAGCGTTCACTTTCTATCTCCGTTAATAATAAGGGGGGGATGGACATAGGCTGGAAGCGGGTTGCATTTAAACATGCGATTTTGACTACGGCTTCGCATAACAGTTCATCATCTCGAAATATTTTTTGTTCAAACTCAAAACTGGCTCCTGATAAATCCGTAATGCGTGATTGTACCAATAAAAGATCATTAAATTTGGCGGGGCGTCGAAAGTTTAGTTGCATTGAATGTACAGCAAAAATACATTGGTGGTTAGTGATTAACTCATCTTGTTCAAAACCTAATGAACGCAGCCATTCTGTGCGGGCACGCTCCATGAAGTTTAGGTAGTTAGAATGATATACCACGCCACCACTGTCTGTGTCCTCATAGTAAACCCGGATCGGCCATTCAAATTCAACCATGCTGTTCATCCGCTTGCAAAGGCGTTAAGCCTAAATGGAGATAAGCGCGTTTGGTAGCAATACGACCACGCGGTGTGCGCATCATAAAGCCTTCCTGAATTAAGAAAGGTTCGAGTACGTCTTCAATCGTGCCACGTTCTTCACCAATTGCTGCCGCCAGATTATCCACGCCGACTGGACCGCCATCAAACTTATCGATTATCGCTAATAGTAGTTTTCTATCCAACATATCAAAGCCGTTATTATCGACATTTAGAAGATCCAGCGCTTGACGCGCGACTTCTGCCGTAATCTTGCCATCAAACTTTACTTCAGCATAGTCGCGCACACGCCGAAGCAATCGATTAGCAATACGCGGGGTGCCACGTGAGCGTTTAGCAATTTCATTGGCACCACTCACATCTAATGCGACATTAAATATACGAGCGCTACGTTGCACAATGGTGCTGAGATCGTCGGCATTATAAAATTCCAAGCGCTGAACGATGCCAAATCGATCGCGCAACGGTGAAGTGAGCGAACCCGCTCGCGTTGTCGCTCCCACCAACGTGAAGGGTTCTAAATCTAGCTTAATTGACCTTGCCGCGGGGCCTTCACCAATCATAATATCTAGCTGATAATCTTCCATCGCGGGATACAAAACCTCTTCTACAATTGGACTAAGGCGATGAATTTCATCAACAAAAAGCACATCATTAGGTTCAAGATTGGTTAATATTGCTGCAAGATCACCCGGTCGCTCTAACACAGGGCCGGAAGTTTGCTTCAGATTCACACCCATTTCATTGGCAATGATATGCGCTAAGGTTGTTTTCCCTAAACCGGGCGGACCAAAAATCAAAGTATGATCCAGCGCCTCTTTACGCTTTGTAGCAGCGGCGACAAATAATTCCATCTGCTCACGCACTGCTGGCTGACCAATATAATCACTTAATGAATCAGGTCTAATCGCTTGTTCTTGGCGTTGCTCATCAGTTTGAGGATCAGCAGAAATAAAGCGGTCTTGTTCCATTAAAAGCCTTTAATCATAAAAATGCGGATGAAAGATTGGATTAGCATCTCGCTATTTTCGCTAAAAATGAAAATAATAGCTAGCATTTGCCGAGTTCAGAAACATTACCTTGTGATATACGGCTAAAATAATAATCAATAAACAAGCACCATCTAACAATATACCCGTGACCATTCAATCTACAGAATTCAGCAGGAGAAGAAGCCATACTATTCTAGGCATAAAATCGCAGAATTAGTCATTCTAATTTAAGACTTTATAACGACGAAGAGTATGGCTTATTCTCTTGCCCTGTGGGAGATTAGCACAAACGCCAGTGCCGCGTTGCAATGTTTGACAAGGACGAGTCATTGCCTTCACATTACGCCTTGCTCTGACGCTTGTGCTAAACTCTGAAATCTGCAGATTGAATGGTCACGGGTATATAAGAAAGAGAGAACCAAATTTAGATGGCGCTTGCCCAATGACGTTTTCTATTTTTTTACTTACTGTAAAAATCAACAAATTCTTGTGTATCAATACTGCCATCTTGGTTTAAATCAATTTCGTCCCAATTACTGGCTACTTCTGGATTTGCCGCAACTTCTTCTTTGCTAATAACACCATCAGTATTCATATCTAGTGCATCCCATTTTGCACTTAAATCTGTTTCAGCTGCGTAGGCTGTAGCTGAAAGCATTGCGATAGATAAAGTTAATAGTAATTTTTTCATAATTTAAATCCTTAAAAAATAATTAAAAAATGCTGTTTTATAACCAGCATTATGGACGTTGCAACCAGTGTGCCAATCATTCAATAAAGATAGAAAAACGCTTTATATCAGTCACTTAACTATTAACTTTGATTATTATCAATCATTGTAAATAGCTATATTCGCCTGTAACTGTCTCCTTTGCCCGACAGTTAATTCGTAAGAACTTATTAACATTATTTAAGATAAAAATAAAACGGTTAATTTCTGATAATAGGCTTGAATATAGTCACTTGTTTTAAATTCTAGAGGCATTGATCTATTGTGTCGTAATATAACGACACAATTTATTTAATGCATATTTATAATTAGCATTAATAGCAAGAAAAGTAAGTGGGTAGCGAAATAAAGCGCTGTCGCTAACTGGCGACGTTAGCCTAAAAACATTAGGGTCTGTTGATCTTTCAGAGCCGCCTCTGTTGTGACTGAAAATGCACCAATCAAGGCACGAGGAGAGCCGTTTAGTTATTCTAAATAAACGACGAGTAACGCTGAGTGGTGCATTTTCAGCCACACCCCGAAGGGCTGGGGCTATTTTCCGCCTCACGGCGTTGGAAATGACTTATGTAGAGTAACTACATCGCATCATTTCCTCCTTGTGAGACAAAAAATAGCCTCCAGCAGTGGTGGCTCTGAAAGATCAACAGACCCTATTTATTGGCTTTAAATTGTGCTGCTTTTAGCGAGTGACGGTCTAACAATCGATAAAACTCCGTTCGATTACGTTTAGCTAAACGTGCTGCTTCAGTGACGTTACCCTTAGCTAATTGCAATAATTTAATCAAATAATCACGTTCAAAGTCTTTCTTCGCATCATTCAAACTAAGCAATGATGCTTGTTTTTCTTGTAAAGCATTTTCAACCAAGCTGACAGGAATCAAAGGTGTAGTTGAAAAAGTACAAATATGTTCAATTACATTTTTAAGCTGCCTCACATTGCCTGGCCACTGATAAGCAATCAAGCACTCCAAGGCTTCATTAGACAACCCTTTTGCAGTAGTCGCTTGCGCTGACTGGCAATCTGTAATAAAGCGATCTGCCAAAATAGGTATATCTTCTATTCTTTCTGCTAAGCGTGGCAAAGACAAGGTCACCACATTAAGCCGATAATATAAATCCATGCGGAAGAATTCTTCCGTGACTAATTGTTGTAGATCTCGATGGCTAGCGGAAATAATTCGGACATCAACAGAAATTGTTGTGTTTGCACCCACGGGACGAATCTCACCTTCTTGTAAAGCACGTAAAAGCTTAACTTGAAATGCGGGTGACATATCACCAATTTCATCTAAAAATAGGCTACCGCCATCCGCAACTTCAAACAAACCTTGTCGAGATTCAGTTGCACCAGAAAACGCGCCTTTTCGATGCCCAAATAACTCCGACTCAAGCAATTCCTCAGGTATCGCACTACAATTCACCGCCACAAACTTTTTGCTACTTCGACTACTGGCCTTATGCAGGGCCTGAGCAATAAGCTCTTTGCCCGTACCGCTTTCTCCTTGAATATAGACACTCACATCACTTTGAGAAACGCGTTTCACTTCAGCAAGTAGATTTTCCATCAATACACTTTGCGTAATAATGTCTTGCCGCCAAAGATCGTGTTTTTTAGTTTCTGGGTTGGCTAATGCCCCGCTATTTAATGCTAATGCTTTGCCAATTAAAGCAAGTAACTCTTGGCTATCAAAAGGTTTGGTCAAAAAACCGAAAGCACCTTGTTCTGTAGCAAATACGGCTTCTTTAATAGTGCCGTGAGCAGTCAAAATAATAACCGGAAGTGTTGGATACCGTTCTTGAAGATGACTAAATAATGTAAGCCCATCCATTTCATCCATACGAAGATCAGTGATAACGAGTTGTGGCCGATAACTAGGCACAAGTGTAATCGCTTGCTGCCCATTCGATGCTGTTTTAATATCAAGACCTGTTGCCCGCAAACGAACGGCTAACAATTTCAGTAAACTGGGATCATCATCTACTAGTAAAATACGTCGGCCTTGAAAATTATTTTCCATCTGCTCATTCATCAAGTTTTTTATTCATGTCTGTTTCAATGGCTTTAAGTTCATCTATCTTAGAGTTTTCTTGTTTTAAGGCTGTTTGTGATTTTTTTAATTTATTCGATAAGTAAGTTCTTTCTATTTGCAATTTTCGAATGCGATTTAAAACATTAATTTGGTTGTTATTCATCCATTGTAAAGACGCGCTTGCATCAGGATCAGCTTTAAGCACCTGCAACAATTCAATAGTTCTATTTATATTTATACAACTAAAATTATGATTTACTGCATAGACTAACAACCAAGCTGCTTGCCAATCTGCTTGTATTCGATAATCTTCTTTAAGTTGCTGACAAGCTATTTTGAGTTGCTCTCCCTCAAGCCCAGCATAGCGCCTGCCTTGTTCCAATAGATTGTATATTTGTACTTGTTCAACAGATATCGAATAATCAATAACTTGGGCGACAGGCTTCGTAACAGCTAACGGCGTTTCCACAGGCATAGGCAATACTTTTTCTTCAGGTAGATATGCCTGACAAGCTTGGAGGTTAATTAATAGCAAATACAAGTATAAAGTAAGGTGTTTTTTCATCAATTTAAGTCTTTACTCTGTGGAAATTGTAGTGAAAATCGAGCGCCAGGATAAATATCATTACTAGGTAATAATTCAATCGTACCATTATGTGCTACTAAATAATGCATCACCAGTGAAAGTCCTAAACCTGAACCTTTTATTCCCTCAAACTTGGGCACCTCTCCTTGATAAAAGTCATTAAAAATAAAAGGTTGGTTCCCCGGAAAGATACCAGTTCCTTGATCTTCTATGATAAATTCCACTTTATCCTTCTCCACCAATAAACTAATCCCAATCGTACCATTAATCGGAGAAAATTTAAGGGCATTAGAAAATAGATTGCTAATAATAATTTTAAGTTTCTCGTAATCTGCGCGAATATAAGTACGATTGAAACTATTCTTTATCGAAATATCTCTATTTCGAAGTAGCAACTGATAGTCTTTAATAACACGTTCGAGCATCTCATCTAATGCAAATGTAGAAAAATTCAGGTCGATTTGTGTTGCAATTATTTTTTGATGTTCTAATAAATTTTCAACTAAATTCTGAATGTTAATATTACCTATTTTCATTAATTGGATAATTTCTTGTTGTTCTGCATTGAGCTCTCCTACAACATTATCTGCCAATAAATCAGTCCCTTCTTTTAGCGTTGCCAACGGTGTTTTAAGTTCATGAGAAATATTTCGGATAAAAAGTTCTTTTTCTTGCTCTAAGCGATTAAGCGTTTGACGAAGAGACTCAAGGCGAATACCCAATTCAGTAAGATCTTTAGGCCCTGCAATGGCAATAGGTTCTTCAAAGCCAATTTCACCTAAATTACGAATAGCTTGACCCACTTTTCTTATAGGTCGGGTTAGAAAATAGACAAAAACAAGTGCTAGCAGTAGTGCAAAGGAAACACCCATAAAAGCAGAATAGATTAACCGTTGCTGCATATGCCTGGATCGCGCGGCTAGTGTATCTGCTTCTATCCCAATACGCTTTTCACTATCGTCTACTAGCGCTCTGGCTTGATTTGTGAGCTGATCAAAAGCGCTTAAGTCAGATTTAGCTAACTGAAGGGTATCTTTTTCTGACTTCGTTAAAATATCTTGATGTAACTGTGCTTCTGTAGATTTAATAATTTCTAATCTTTCAAATATGTTCATATCGCGGGTATAAGCCTGTAGCGACCAAATGACATCCAAGAAAGTCGCTCTATTTTCCAAATAAGATGTAAATAATTCTGGTTCATCCAATACTTGAAACTGCCGAATATTGCGTTCCATAGATATTAAGCGTTCTAATAACACCCGGCTACTTTCGGTATGCTTTACCGCTTGAAATAGGGTTTGTTGGCTTTGCTGGGTATATTTCCCAACATCTAAAACTGTGTAGACAATAACAGCAATTAATGGCACAGAAACGATGATGAAGCTAGCTAAAACCCACTGATAGAGAGAGCCAATACTAAACGTTTTACTTTTTAAGAAATTATTGTTCATCACAGATTAATTAACCGTCAGTGTCAGCCCCGTTACGCTTACAATTATGCCATCTATCTTCGCTAAAAATGAACATAATAGCCAGCATGGTTTCTGACACTATCAGCCCAACCCCACTTTAATTAACCCTAGTGGCATAAATTACAGTTGGTGGATGCGCCTCTTTCTGGCTCCGTTAATTAAACACAATTACGTCATCAATTTGTCATTTTAGCCCACTATCATCTTTTCCGTGAAGTAGTTCAAACTTTAATTTTCAAAAGGAAACAATGATGATCTTAAACAGTAAAAAATTATTAATGACATTAGTTATTGCAAGCCTACCTTTTGCTGCATCAGCAAAATCTATAAATGTCACAGAATCATGGCGGTATTGGCATTCGGGTACTGAGAATGTTCAACTAAAAGACAGTGCCGAAATCGTTTCTTTTGATTCTCTTAGCAACAATATTTATGTCACCTCATCTAAAGGTCAAAAATTAGATGTATTAAACCCCGTGACTGGCGCTAAGATTTCTAGTGTTGACCTGTCAGCATATGGCTCTCCTAACAGTGTTGCCACATATGGTGGAATTGTAGCAGTTGCCGTCGAGGCCGATACTAAAACAGATCTTGGTCAAGTTGTTTTTTTTAATGCTTCAACAGGCGCTTTTCAAAAAGCAATCACTGTAGGCGCATTGCCTGACATGCTGACTTTCACCAAAGATGGCAAAAATCTTATTGTTGCCAATGAAGGGGAAAGTAAAGATGGTATCGATCCTGAAGGTTCTGTTTCTATTATAGATATGTCAAATGGTGTCGCCAGTGCTACCGTCTCTACCGCAGATTTTTCTGCATTCAATAGTCAACGAACAGCTTTAAAAGAGAATGGCGTTAGAATTTTTGATAGTGCTGATTCAGTCGCTCAAGATTTAGAGCCAGAATATGTTGCAACCGCAGGCGGAAAAGCTTATGTCACATTACAAGAAAATAATTCGCTAGCAATCATTGATATTGCGACAAATACAGTTACTGATATCATCTCGTTTGGCACAAAAGATCACAGCCTGCTGGGCAATGGATTGGATGCCTCTGACAAGCAAGATGTGGGTAATATTCAAAATTATAATTTAAAAGGTTTATATCAACCTGACGCTATTTCAGCCTATGAGATAGAGGGGAAAACCTATCTCGTTACCGCTAATGAAGGTGATTCTCGCAAAGAAGATGTGCGGATGAGCAAGGCCAATCTAGACCCTTCGGTCAGTCTTATTGAAGATGGTCGTATTGAAATTTCTTCTATAGATGGTGATACAGACGGTGATGGCGATATAGATGTGCCCTATAGCTATGGTGCCCGTTCATTTTCAATATGGGATGACCAAGGTAAGCAGATCTTTGATAGTGGTGATTTTCTTGAGCAACTCACCATCGATGCTGGAACCTTTGTTGAAAAACGCAGTGATAATAAAGGCCCTGAACCAGAAGGTATAGCATTAGGCTTCTTTGATGATATGTTTCTTGCATTTGTTGGCTTAGAGCGCGCCGGCGGAATCGCAATTTTTGATATTACTAATCCCGATTCACCTAACTTTCTGGACTATATATTTAACGATATGGATATAGCGCCCGAAGGATTATCCTTTATTAGCGAAGATGAAAGTAACGATGGTTTGGCCTTCTTATTAGTATCTAATGAAAAGAGCGGCACGACCACACGCTATAATATTTCTGCTGTTCCCATCCCGGCGGCATTGTTCCTGTTTGCACCTGCTTTAGCGGGTTTGATTGGTTTTCGTCGCAAGGCAAAAACCACGATTGCCTAAGCAGCTGTAGTTACTGTTAAATTAAATAAGCCGTAATGATTTATTGTGATCATTACGGCTTTTTATTGTCTGGTGTTTACGAGCTGTAATTTAGAGCTAATCTCTATATACTAAAATTAAGTTCTAAATAACGGGCACAATAGTATTTTATGGGATTATCTAAAAAACTAGACGAATGGCAAGAAGCAAAACTCATTGATAGTACAACGGCTAATAAAATCAGTGAATTTGAACAGCAACGATCAAAACCGATTGCGCTGTGGGCATTTGGAGGTTTGGGTGCCTTTGCCATTATTTTAGGTTTGGTATCCGTTGTTGCGTCTAATTGGATGCAAACACCTGATTGGGTGAAATTAGCGGCCGATCTTATTTTATGCCTCGTTATTGCGCTGACCTTGTATCGCGTTATCTCACGAGGTGATGCCAGCGCTCGCAGCCAGTGGTCACGTGAAATATTAGTCATTTTTTATTATGGCTTCACCCTTGCTTCAATGGCGCTAATCGGCCAAACCTATCAACTTGGCGGCAGTATTGCCAAGCTATTATTAGTGTGGACACTCGTCACCATCCCCATTGTATTATTAGGTCGCGGTAAGTTTCTCACTGTGTTATGGATTGTCGGAACAAGTGTCACCTATGCGCTAAATCTAGAAGCCCTCGATGACATTATTCGCGCTTTCATTTACCCCTCATATTTAAAAGACGTGTTATTTGGTGTTTTATATATCTTATCGCCCTTCTTTTTTATATTATTGTCTCGTATTCCATGGTTAGTGAAAAATCGCCCCATCATGGCCGGCGAACTGTCTCGTTATAGCTGGTTAGCGATTGTTGTCGGTGGTTGGTTCTTGCATTTCTTGTGGTATGACTCTATCAACGGTTCAGCAAATGACATAAAATCACTGCAAATTTTCCTTATTATTAGCTTTATTGCCACAGTGGCACTAGTTGCCTTTATTCCCAAGCTTTATTCCAGCAGAACACAAGATACTCACTTGGCAATGCGTGTAGTATTAATCACTGTATTTATCGTCGGCGCGACCGCATTATGGCATGACCATCGTTATCCCGTGATAGGCGCGATAATTAATATTGTTTATATGATTATCTTGGCATGGGCGGCTCTTAAAATACATTCCATCAGACTATTTAATGTAATGACCGCCTTGATTTGTATACGCCTGCTCTTTATTTATTTCGAAGTGTTTGGCTCAATGTTAGAAACAGGAATAGGCTTAATGGTTGGCGGGATCATAACGCTCTTAGTCGTATGGGGCTGGTTTAAAAAAGCCGATTCCTTAGCGCAATATTTTGGGCTCTCTCAACGCGACAAAATAGCGGGGGATGCAAGGTGATAAATAAAAAACTGTTAGTGACAGTCATGATTCCTTTTATTTTATTGTGCCTACTGATTGCACGCGCCGAATATCATTTAAGTGTCGGCACACAATGGGATATAGCCATAACCGGATATGACCCTCGTGATTTGCTGCGCGGCCATTATTTACGTTTCAGATTAGCCTATAACTGGCAAGACACTAAAAATGAATGTAGCGGCGGTAGTACAGGCTGTTCATATTGTTTAACCAATATCGGTGAGCAAGCGCCTAAAGTACAAATAGTTGACACTCAAATTGCCAAACAATGTGATGGTTTTATGCAATATGAAGACTTACAAACACCGTTAAACCGTTTTTATATTGCTGAAACACAGGCTAAATTAGCTGAAGATATTCTTCGCCAAGCGAGAATTGATAATACGGCTTATCTAAGGTTATCAATCAACATAAAAGGCGAACCTAGAATTGTTGATTTGCTGATTGATGGGCGGCCTTTGGAGCAGTTACTAAAAGAAGCTGAAACTTATTAAACATTCAAATAGCGTTTACGTTTTGCAGCTTTGAGTTGCTTTAAATCGACCATAACTAAGCCATCAATACATTGGTTGAAATTTTCATCAATATTAAAATCGATAAAGCGCACGCCTCCAGCTTCACATAAATCTGAATATTGCTTGTATAACACGGGTACTACAACATTCATATGAGCCAACTGAGACTTCATCACCTTATAGTCTTGCTCATAATCTAAACCCGAAATAAGCTGATTCACTTGCTGTTGAATTTCATTATCAGCCGCATAAGGATTACGGGCATCAGCCAAACCTTCGGCGTCATTGAAATATAGTCTATAAAAGCTGACAATTAATGCTTTTGCAAAATCAGGATAGCTATCACTCAGGCTAACAGGGCCAAATAAATAACTAATATTAGGATACCGGTTTAAGTATGCACCTATGCCATACCAAAGATAATCTAAGCTTCGCTTGCCCCAATATTTAGGGCTAACAAAACTCCGCCCTAACTCAATGCCTTGTTCAAAATAGCTAGCCATCTTTTCTTGATCATAATTAAACAGCTCTTGGCTATAAATACCGCGACTATTAGACAGTGAAAACAAGCGATTAACCTCACCAATACGATAGGCTCCGGCTATTTCTAAATCATTTTCATCCCACAAAATAAGATGCCGATAATCACGGTCATAACGATCAATATCCGTTTTATTGCCCGTTCCCTCGCCTACTTTACGAAAAGTAATCTCGCGTAAACGCCCTATTTCATACATCACCGCTGAGTCAGGCTGATATTCAAATAAGTAGATTTTCTTACCATCCGCTGTTTCACCTAATAATTCTGCTGTGGCTAGTTCTTTTTTTATTGCACGTCGATCTTGTGGATGAACAATCGTTTTTTCTGTCTTAAATAGCGAAGATCTATTTTTAGCTAAGCGATATAAATGACGCTTAATCAATTTTACTTTCTCTTTCTCAACTATCGGCAACTGTTCAATTTTTTTATATGCAATTGCTTCCCCGACACGAAATGAAATAGTTTTTGAATTTTTATTAAATATCTCATGCGCTAATAGCATGCTAGCTAATGGCTTATAGACCATTGAGCTACTGTAAAATAATGATGAATTTCTTGCTCCTATAAATATAGGCAACACAGGCGAACCTGTTTTTTTAGCAAAGCGTAAAAACCCATTTGACCACTTAGTATCTCTCACGCCATTAGGTCTAATCCGTGATACTTCACCAGCAGGGAAAATAATGACTGCCTCATCATTATTCAAACTTTCGATAATTTTCAAAACACTATTTTTACATGTGGTTTTATTTACAATATCGACAGGAAGCAACAACTTTTCCACTGCCTGAAAATTCATCAACACGTCATTAACAACAATTTTCACATCACGGCGCACTTCACTAACCAGCTTGAGCAAGGCTAACCCATCTAAGGCACCAAGTGGATGATTCGCAACAATGACAACTCGCCCCGTTGCAGGTATATTTTTTCGGTCACGATGAGAAATAGCATAGCTAAAATTAAAGTGTTCTAAGACTTGATCAATAAAATCAATCCCTTTTAAGTCTTGATGCTCCTCTAAGAACTGATTGATTTCCAGTTCATAACTAAGCTTTCGCACCAGAGCGAGGGCAGGCTTTTTTATCCACGGACTTCTATGTTCAAATCGCGGAAACTTTTGTTGTATAGCTTGTTCTATATTCAGCATTTGTCTACCTTAATATATACCTCAGTTGTTATAGTTTAATTAAGGGGTGTTACAAATTTATAACCGCTAGACTACAGTTCTATTACAATAAATTTCAGCAGGGCAAGAGCATATTAAATAATTTTCAGTTTTTAAAAGAAAATATAGACAAGTATCCAATACCTTGGTCATCCCGCTGGGCTTTTTAGCCGGGATCTACTCCAATTGACCTAGATTCCGGCTAAAAACCTGCCGGAATGACAACTTGTTTAGTATAGAGCTAAGAGTTAATGACTTTCCAAGTTATTTGAGGATAAACTAGCTTGTTGTTTTTTATAATGCTCTTTCCCTGTAAACTTCAGTCATAACGCCTCTCTCAGCTTGTACTAAAAGCTAAGATCTTAAAATTGTGATGTGAAAAAAGGATGATTCCACCTAATTAAAACGATCAATCAAATCTTGATTTTTAGCCTTGACTCCCCCATATTCAACAATTGCTTTATTCATTTTTCAGGAATGCACCATGCGAATTTTATTGTTTTTAGCCACCAATGCCGCCATTTTAGTGGTGTTAAGCATCACCATGCGATTACTCGGTGTCGAAGGCGCACTTGATGCAAACGGCGTTGATTTAAATATCAATGGTTTATTAGTTATATCTGCTGTTGTTGGTTTCACCGGCTCGTTTATTTCTTTAGCCATTTCAAAATGGATGGCGAAACGCTCAACCGGTGCAAAAGTTATCGAAACGCCAAGCAACGACACTGAACGCTGGCTAATTGATGTCGTCACCCGCCAAGCACAACAAGCGAATATTGGCATGCCCGAAGTCGCCATTTATCAATCAGATACACCCAATGCATTTGCCACCGGCATGAGCAAAAACAATGCCCTCGTCGCAGTCAGCACAGGCTTAATGCAATCGATGACAAAAGATGAAGTCGAAGCCGTATTAGCCCACGAAGTTAGCCATGTTGCCAATGGCGATATGATTACCATGACCTTAATCCAAGGTGTAGTGAATACCTTTGTTTTCTTCCTTTCACGGGTAATTGGGCATATTGTTGATCGCGTGATCCTTAAAAATAACCGCGGACACGGAATCGGCTACTTCGTTACCTCAATGATTGCACAAGTCGTACTCAGCATTCTTGCCAGCGTTATCGTGATGTGGTTTAGCCGCAAACGCGAGTTCCGTGCGGATGCCGGTGCTGCAAAATTAGTCGGCCCCAGCAAAATGATTGCCGCATTACAACGATTAGATAGCGGTAACACCGAAGCGTTACCAGAACAGATGCAAGCAATGGGTATTGCTGGTAGTAAAAAAAGTGGTTTTAGAGAGCTGTTTGCCACCCATCCAAGCCTAGATGACAGAATTACTGCATTGCGTGGTTTGGGGTGAACCAGCAGTTTAAATCGATTACACTATCGCGCGTATATCTTCAATATGTTCAGGCTGGCACTTGCTTAAATCATAGCTGCTTTGCAAGTTAATCCAGTAAGCGGCAGTCATACCAAAATACTTAGCTAACCGTATCGCTGTATCAGGTGTTATCGAACGTCTTTGCTTTAAAATGTCGCCCACTCTGGTTGCCGGCATAAAGGTATCTTTTGCCAAGCGGTAGGCCGTAATATTCATATCCTCAAGCAATTCTTGTAAGAAGATGCCGGGGTGGAATGGGTTATTAATCATGATCAGTTCACTCCTAGTGATAATCTACTATTTCTACATTAAAAGCATTACCATCTTCAAACTCAAAACATAGCCGCCATTGCTGGTTTATCCGTATACTG
>JALSLH010000020.1 GCA_026988435.1 Methylophaga sp. | reverse complement strand
TCGCGTAATATAATGATAACCGAGTTCACTAACATAATATGATGCTCACTTTACAATAACCTTTCCTTGCGCAGTATTGGGGAAAAACTCGCCAAAAAATGGATATTCACCTGCCGGCAATGGGCCAATAAAAAGAATGCCTTTCGACATGCCGGGGGTTACTTTCTCTCGATTGAGCTCAAAACTCTCAAACTCTTCAGCTGTTGCATCATTATTGATAATGACCAATTTAACCTTGGTATCTACTGGAATTTCTAACTCAGCTGGATAAAATAAATGATCACGTATTTCTAGCTCAACAATCGGTGCCGCAAATGCAGGTATAACAGCGAGTAAAGCTAGAATAAAGAGTGAATACCCTGTTAAATTATTCATTTATTTCTCATCATTTGGAAAATTAACAATTACTTTAAGACCACCTAATTGTGCCGATCTCGTCAATTCGATTTGGCCATTATGTAGTTCAACAATATGTTTTACTATTGCTAAACCTAGGCCACATCCTATTATACCTGAATCATGTTGATCACCATCTATCCGATAAAAACGCTCAAATACACGATCTATTTCTGCTTCACTAATACCTGCTCCTGAATCTTCAACACTCATTTCAATACTCTTGATGTCTCGAGTTACAGTTATCTCTATTTCCCCGTTTTTTGGCGTATATTTTGATGCATTAGAAATTAAATTTTGCACTAAAGTTTCTAAGGCAAATTTATTTGCCGCAAGTAAGCACTTAGGCTCGCCCGTTAAACTTATTTTTTGGTTTTTATTGGCAATTTGTTGATACTGATCAGCAATGTTCTGCTGTATAACTGTGTATAAATCTATTTTGATTTTATCAATATTGCCTTGATCCGGCGAATGGCGATTGAGTGATAAAATTTGCTCAATAACATAAGCCATTCTCTCAATACCTGCTGCTAATGGTTTTAGCTCATTATCATCAAAAGATTCACTCCTTTGGAGATTATGGATCTGTATTTTTAATGCACTGATCGGTGTACGAAGCTCGTGAGCCGCATCTGATGAGAATCGTTGCTCTCGAGCAAAGGCACTATTTAGACGTCGTAATAAATCATTAATTGTTGTCACTAATTGTGTTAACTCTTGCGGAGAATGCGGTAACACAACAGGTGTCAAATCATCTGCTTTTTTATTGCTCAATTGTAAAACAAGGTTTTTTAAAGGCCTTAACCCTAATCCAATCGCCCACCAGATAATGATCGCGGCAATAGGAATGGCTAATACAATAGGAATAATGGAAGCCGTAACAATGTTTTCGGCAAGAGTATAGCGAATATCTATTCGCTCTCCGGTAACGACCCATCTATTTAACTGTGTGTCATGCAAAGTGTAGGTTCGCCAGCGATAACCTGCAAAATTGACATCCTTAAAGTTTGCTATGCCGTCTGTAGTCGTCAGAAAACTTGTCGGCGCATTATGAGAGCGCAGCAACAGTATTTTATTTTGAGACCATATTTGGAAAAAGACCGCAGAAGAATGTGCTGTGCTTTCTTCAGCCCTAGGCCTTATATCATGATTTGAAATTGCGATAATTTCAGCTAAGTTTTGTAGGCGATTGTCGAATAGTTGCTCCGCTTTCTCTATGCTCGCTCGATAACCCTGTAGTACAGAAAAAAAAGTGACTAATGTGATGATGGCTAATAATGAAAAGAGTAAATAGGTTCGGATTGATCTCATGTTAGTTTGATAATATAACCTATGCCACGCAACGTTTGAATAAAACCGTTAGGCAGCTTTTTTCGTAAATGATGAATATGGACCTCAATCGTATTACTAGATACTTCCTCCCCCCAACTATAGAGTTTAGATTCAAGGCTATCACGTGTTTGCACGCGCCCCGCATTTTCCATTAATGCTTTTAACACCATAAACTCGCGGCGCGACATATCAATGATTGAATCATTGACGTTAACTTGGTGACTGACGCTATCTATTGTCACCTCACCGATAGTTAGACCGGCATGTTTAGATGTGCTGGCTCGCCGCTCAAAAACTCTTAGTCTAGCGAGTAGTTCGTCGACTTCAAAAGGTTTAGCTAAATAATCATCTGCACCCAGATCTAGGCCTATCACTTTATCGTCTATAGTGGCACGTGCCGTTAAAATTAATACAGGTAAATCAGAGCTTACTTTCCGAATGGCTTTTAAAACATCCGTCCCGTCAATATCAGGAAGCCCCAAGTCAAGTATGACAATATCTGGTAACTCGGTCTTAACGGCGTTAATCGCTAACGCACCTTTTGCCAAATGATTAACAACAAAACCCTCATGTTGTAAAGATTCCGTTAATGCCTCGGCTAAGGCGATATCATCTTCAACAAATAGTATCTGCATACATCCCGCTTATTATTAAAAAGGCTTGCTTGTTTCTTTAGCGCCTAGTTTTTTATCAACAACATCTAATAATGCCATAATTTCTTGATGTCGACCTTTATCTGCTAAAGGTCGGTCTGGGCGTGCAGGTGCTTTTTGAGCTTTTAATAAATATTTTTTAGCATCATTATAATTACCTTGATCTGTTAAAAAATCAGCATAGAAGTAATTACTATCAATGCCATCTGGGCTTAATGCTAAGCCCTTCTCAAGCAATTCTTTTGCCTTATCATCATCACCAAAACCAATCGGCCACCCCGGTACTTTGAAATATAAGATCCCTAGACTCACCGATGCAGAGCCAGATAACACCTCAGCATCAAGTTTGATTGATTGCTCTAAATCAGCCTTTGCTGCTTTAGCATATTTCATTGCGCCTAAACCACCTTTAACCCCAGCATACGTTGAATTTATAATTCCGCGCCAAGATAATATGGCAGCACTTTCGGGTGAAGCTTGAACTATCGTATTTGCTTGCTCAATCAGCGCTTCATACGCCTGTTTTTGCTCTTTTCCTTCGAGTGTATACTGTGCTTTTGCCCATTCATGTTGCAAGGTACTAACATCTTGCATTTCATCAGCATGAGCAAGTGATAATAGTGCCCAAAATAGCATTGCTAATGAAGTCATTATTAATTTCATTGTGCTCTCCTTATAAATAACGTTTAATTATAGGTAATTGTTTTATAATTGATTTATCAACAATACTTGGTAATACACTGTTTATTCTAACAAATAGTTTTTCTGGCCACCCCATAAAGAATCTGTTTTTCCGGCTTTTCAGAAAGCTAACAAATGCAGCTGCAACTTGCTCTGGCGTATCCATTTTAGTGCCTAGCGCATTATTCATGTCTTCTACTTGCGATGTATTAATAGCTGTTTTAGTTGCCCGCGGTGCAAAATATGACACCGAAACTGATGTATCATCTAGCTCCCTATTGAGCGCCTCAGAGAAACCTCTAATACCAAATTTACTCG
>JALSLH010000019.1 GCA_026988435.1 Methylophaga sp. | reverse complement strand
TATTGAAATATTTTATAATCGTAAAAGAAGGCACTCAGCGAACGGTGGAATAAGCCCTGTAGCGTTTGAGGAAAAAGCAGCATAATATGCTTAAATGGAGTGGCTACTTTTCGTGGGGAACATCAAACCGCTAATGCAGACACATCAATTAGAGATATTGCAAACACTATGTGTTTCAACAAAATCAGTGGACTACCCATTGTTGATGAAGATAACAAGATCATAGGCATTGTTTCAGAGAAAGATTTGCTCAAACGTATGTTCCCAGATATGGCAACTATTGCAACAGAAGGTAGACCTAACTTTGAAGAAATGGAAAAAGGCTATGCAGATACATTGCAACTTGTTGCAAGTGATATTATGACAACAACAGTCTCTTCAGTAACACCTGATATGCCAATTATGAAAGCAGCATCTTTAATGTGCATTAATAAAATCCGCCGAATTCCTGTCACTGAAAATGATGCGGTTGTGGGCATTATTAGTATTGGTGATGTGCATAAAGCCATTTTTCAGTCATCTCTTGGATAATACCTGAATCAGTGACTTCACTACGGCACAGTACGCATTGAAGTCACGGATTCAGGTAATAATAACTTATATCACACCTAGCACACGCTATTTCGGCGTTGAAAAAACATCACTTACACTTGTAAGCTCAATTTTTCCGCCTTGAACTGACGCGTACTAGGGGTAATCAAAGTCATTATTTTTCTCTATAAAAGAAAGAGAATAAAGAAAATCTAAAATAAGAAGTAAAAAAGGAAACTATTACTTTTTCTTTTGAAAAGCTACCAACATTCCTCGCAAAATATTTAATTCACTCGGAGTAACTTTTACGCGCCCATATAAACGTCGTAACCTTGTCATTAAGTGCTTCGGGGTTTCAGGGTCAAGGAATTTTGACTCAATCATGGCAGTCTCAAGGTGTTTGTAATAACCTTCCATCGCATCTGCTGTCGCAACTTCTTCTGTTTCATCTGCCTTTGTCTGACTATCACCCGTTTCAGAGGCAACTCGGCATTCGTAACTTAATATTTGTACCGCAGAGGCTAAGTTTAAAGAGCTGTAATCAGGGTTAGTGGGGATGTGCACAAGATAATGGCATAACGCCAATTCATCATTCGTTAGCCCTGAGTTCTCACGACCAAATAAAATAGCCACCCCCCCTGTTTTTGTCTGTTTTGTAATTTTCTGACTACACTCTCGTGGCTCTAAAACCTCCCACGCAAGCGTTCGCTCATGCCTTGCACTTGTGCCAACCACTAAATGACAACCTGCCAAAGCATCTTGTACCGAATCCACCACCGTCGCATTCTCTAAGATATCCGTTGCATTTGATGACATGGTTACCGCTTGCTCATCAGGAAATGATTTTGGCTTAACCAAATATAATTCGCTTAAGCCCATTGTTTTCATCGCGCGCGCTGCCGAACCAATATTACCAGGGTGCGACGTTTGAATTAATACAATTCTTATGTTTGCTAATGTGTTTCTTGCGCTCATAATCGGCTATACTCTCGCGGCTTAATTATTATTGAAGATCAATAGAGGTTTTATCATGCATCCAATGCTTAACATGGCTATCAAAGCCGCACATGAAGCTGGCGATATTATCGCTCGTAGCGCTGATAGAATCGATCAATTACAGATTGATAATAAAGATAGAAATGACTTTGTTACCGAAGTTGATCGTGCCGCAGAAGATACCATTATTGGCATCTTGAAAAAAGCCTATCCTGATCACTCTTTTGTAGGTGAAGAAAGTGGCAAGCACGAAGGCGACAAAACCCGCGGTTCAAATAATGACACCTCAGAATACGAATGGATTATTGACCCACTGGATGGCACCACGAATTTTCTACATGGCATCCCACACTATGCCGTTTCTATCGCGCTAAAAAAAGACGGCAAACTAGATCAAGCCGTCATTTACGACCCGATGAAAGATGACTTATTCTATGCATCACGCGGTGGCGGAGCATTTTTAAACAAACGCCGTATTCGTGTAACAAAACGTTTATCACTCACCAATGCCTTACTGACAACAGGCATTCCTTACTTAGATGCGCACAATGAAAATATTGATAACTATTTTAACACCATGAAAGTGTTAATGGTTAATACTGCAGGTGTGCGTCGCCCTGGTTCAGCATCATTAGATTTAGCTTACGTTGCAGCAGGACGTTATGATGGTTTTTGGGAGTTTGCATTGCACGAATGGGACATCGCAGCAGGTGTTTTAATCGTACAAGAAGCTGGCGGATTAGTAGGCGACCTAAAAGGTGGAAGCTCTCACCTAGAAACAGGCAATATCGTTGCAGCCAGCCCTAAGGTGTTTAAAGACATGGTTAAAAGACTGTATACGGCGCTTTAATTTTTTGTAGAGGGTAATTTATAGCCTAAAAAACCCAAACTAATAACCAGTAGTATGATTGCCCACTCACTCAATGTAGGGACAGGCATAACTTCATCTGAGTATACTGACACATTATCTAAAGCCGCTCCTGCTGAGGTATCACCGTTACCGGGCGGAGTAGGAGAAAAACGGATTGTAGTTTGTGCAGTAGTTGCGACAAATACTTGCTGAAAGTGTTCCCATGTATTAGGCCCCCTAACACCCGCGATTGGCCCTATAGAAGCTTTAGTTAATACTTGGTTTAAAATAACCGCGGCACTAGCGTCAATCACATCCACTTGAAGGATTACTTGTTCTGGTGGGGTATGTCCAACATCTTCCCCCCAATAAAAAGAAAGAGTGTAGCTTTTTCCAGGTTGTGTGTTTATCGTCTGGCTTAATTGATTTGTACTAACTGATATTGCAGAACCTGTTCCGTATACGGTGTTGTTTCCCATAACATCTATATACTGCTTACCATCTTGAGCTGCTGCCCAGTTCCCACCTTCTATCCAACCATCTAGATTTGTGGTGAAGTTCCATCCAGTTAATGTGTTGTTATTATAGTTGTTTCCAATAAAAGTGCCATTAACACCAGCGAAGCCATTGGGAAAAGCCAAAGGATCACTAAAATCATCAGCCTCAAATGATCCATTAACAATCAAATTTGGTCCCGCAGCATTAGCAATGCCTACAAACAAACATAAGATAATAAAATATTTTATTATCGTTTTCATGGTTTTCTGAAGCGCAGCACACAAATAGTGATTGATGTATATAGCTTAATCTGTTTCCTGTACAAAACCTCACTCCTTTAGCGGACATTATATCGTCCTAAGACTTAATAAGGGCTTAACCTCAATTAAATTAGTAAATATAACTCCATCAACTATGACCCTTCAGCTTCCATAGACAAATAAACCTGAAAGGCATTTCTACGATTTGTGGCTTCAAACGCTGGGAGTTTTTCATAATCTGACCAATCTATTTCGTTGTAAGCTTCATCAAAATCAA
>JALSLH010000018.1 GCA_026988435.1 Methylophaga sp. | reverse complement strand
CCAGAAACCTTCAGCTTACTGATATAATTTTTTATTGTATAAATAGTCAAGCGTGATAACAAAGGCTAAGGCATCTTTCTCTAATTCGTCATCCGAGTCTACTTCTACTAAATGTTTATCTTTATATAAGAATGTAATTGGCGCTTTATCTGGCCGTATTACCGCTATTTTATTATCAACCCGTAACGCATAAGATTCGAAAAACTGCATTAACGTCATATTTTGTTTTTGGTCACTAAAAATTGAATGACCCATAATTGGGTATTCCAAATCTAAGCCAATCAAGTCTAATGCCGTTGCCAATACATCAGGTTGTGTTGCCAATTGTTCATACAGTTTAGGCTCAATATTTTCACCTAAAATAAGCCCAGGTACTTGGAACATATCGACCGGCACCAGATCATCACCATAAACGCGGATATTGTGATCCGCAACAATGACAAAGACGGTATCTTTGTAATAGTCCTCTTGTCTAGCTTGATCAATAAATTGACCAATCGCATAATCTGCATATTTAATGGCATTGGTCACATTTCGTTCTTCTATCCCATCTACTAATTGTATTTTCTCTGCAGGAAAATCAAACGGAGAGTGATTAGATGTAGAAAACATGACCGCGGCAAACTTTTGGCCTTTTGCGTAGAGCTTCTTAAACTCCTCATTTGATCTTATAACTAAATCTTCATCACTCACGCCCCATGTACCCACAAAGGAAGGGTTTTCAAATTTTGGCTGATCAATAATTTGCTTGAAACCATTGCCTAAAAACCAGCCTCGCATATTATCGAAACGGCTTTCTCCTCCGTAGATAAACATTGAATGGTAACCATACGGTTCTAAAAGAGAGGCAATCGTGAAAAAGTCAGTTTGTGATTTATTGCGTTTTAGCACGCCTTTACCTGGTACAGAGAAGTTGCCTGCAACACTGCCGGCAAGGCCTCTAATACTGCGTGTACCATTTGAATAGAGATCTTTAAATACAATGCCCTCCTTACTCAAGCGATTAAGGTTAGGTGTTATCCCTTTTTCGCCACCAATAGCTTCAACAAATTGATAGCCCATACTTTCTTGAATAAAAATAACAAGGTTTTTTGAATTTTCAATTTTGAAATGCGTAGATTCCTGTCTGCTTAATGGGCTTAATTCATTGATACTGACAATTCCCAAGCGTTTTTTTGCCCTGCTTAAGGCTTCATCAATAGGCATTTTCCCGTATTGTTTAATCGATTTGCCACTACCATGACGCATATTGGTATAAACAGCATAATAAATACTGTAAATAGAGTTTTTAGTTATTTCATTCACCGCTCTATTAGATGAATACATGGCATCAGAGTTATTGGCTGGACGATGACCAAATGATGATCTAACGCCTATCAATAAAATAAAGGCTAAGGGTAAAAACCATGCGAGTCTTTTGATATATGATGTTTCAAATACTTCAATAAAAGCATTTTTACTTTGCTTTAAGTACATATATATGAAAATTGCCAACATTATAAAGGCGATGATAAGTTCAAGTTTATAGTCTGCAAAAATCATCCCAAACACCTCTTTGGGATACGCTAGATATTCTACAAATAGATAATTGGGTCTAACATCATATTGAGCAAAAAATGGAAAGGTGGCATTTTCAACATAAATCAATACAGCAATGACAATTAAGAAATAATATCTTAAAAAATGACTAACAAACCTTTTTAAAAAGTTCGGGCTCAAACAGAGTAGTATCAAAGGGATTATCAACAACATTCCGGCTGCGATAGTATCCATTCGCAAGCCATAAATAAATGTCAGCCAATAGCTCACATCACTGTCTTTAAATTTATCAAAATAAAGAACAAAAAGTGCCGCCCTACCTATAAAGAAAATACTTATCATGAACAAATAGTATTTAAATAATTGTTTTGCAATACTCAAAATAACAAACCCTGCTTAATAATTAAAATTCAAATTCGGTTAAAAATCGCCATGTAGTGTCTGGGGTCTTGGCATCAAGCCCAATAATTGCTCCCATCTCCCATTTTAATTTCCTACCTTTCCCAAAGCGTAATTCACCTAGTGCAACAGGGCCTATTCCACGTGTCTGCTCACCACTATAAAACTCTATTGCCGGCTCAAAAAAACGCGAATAGCGATAGCGGGCTTGTAGCGCTAAAACGGATTCAAATTCATCGTCCGGTCTATCACCCCATTCATAAATAGCCCAAAAATTAGCTGTTCCACTCCATTTTCTCCATTCTTTTTCTACTAATAGCCCCGTGGATAACTCCCATGCTGCAACACTTTTCTGTTTTTCAAGTTCAACGATCACACCCCAATCAGCAGAATACTCACCCTGTTCTGTAAGTTGCCATTTTGCCTCTAACTCATAACTATCAATGTCGGGATCACCCTGTTTCTTTTTATCACTACCGGTCAAATATAGTTCCATAAATAGCCGATCAGAGAATGACTTTCCCAGCCCTAAACGATAGGCCATTTCATCATCTGCCGAAATCATTCTATATTCTATTTCCTGTTCGAGGGGCTGTACATAAGGATGATAAACTTTATCAATAGCACTACTATCCGCCCAGACAGAGCTAGAGCAAGCAAGGAGGCATACTAAAAAATAATTTTTCTTTTTCATAGCCCGTCTCTTTGCTTAAAGTAGTTGAGTGTGCCGACAGTTAGATAAGTCAATACAGTTAAGTTCACAATATAGGCATAGATTTGAATCGGTGTAGGCGTGGCTTCATAGCCAATCACGGCATAAAGTAGTTGTCCAACAAGTGAGCGTTCATTAAGTAAGGATGATGTATTCCATATAGGGTGTTGGCTATTAATAATATCTGCTTGAATGAGCAGCTGTGTAACCTGCATTATCATACCCCCCGCAATTAAAACAATCAAAAACAGACCTAACCGTGTGCCATTTTGAAAGGATAGATTGTCAATAAAATAATAAAAGAACACACCGATGCTGACGCCAATGCCTGAACCAATAATACTCCCCGCTATAACAGGCGTCATTAGTTCTGGTATGCTTATTAAGCCTTGAATATAAATAATGATTTCAGAACCTTCGCGTGTAATTGCTAATGCTACGCAGCTCATCATAATCGAATAGATAATCTTAGTATTTTGCGTATTTCTTATTACAATAATAAATAATGCAATGGCGAAACAAAGTACAATATGAATGCTTGCATTCAATACTTCTTGCCCAACCCCATCGAAAGCGAGTGAAATAGTTTGAATATTAAAGGCATATACTGCGGCCCCCAAGCCCCCTAAAAATAATGCCCGTGTCAGCCAGTTTTTTGATAGCTGTAATTTCTGACTTAATGCCAAAAGCACGCTCACAATTAATGCCGCCTCAAGCACCTCGCGTAATATAATGATAACCGAGTTCACTAACATAATATGATGCTCACTTTACAATAACCTTTCCTTGCGCAGTATTGGGGAAAAACTCGCCAAAAAATGGATATTCACCTGCCGGCAATGGGCCA
>JALSLH010000017.1 GCA_026988435.1 Methylophaga sp. | reverse complement strand
AATTTACCTACCTCAATTTCCATTGTTGATTTGCCCGAAGCTGTATCAACCACTGACACTGAATGACTCACTCCATTTGCAGTATAAAGCGTTGAACCATCACGGCTTAACACTTCACCCCAAACGCGTTTGCCTACATCAATAGTAGAAAGGACCTCCAATGTGTTTGCATCCAATACCGCTACTTTTGAAGCACGACCTGTTGTCATATAAACCACTTTATCATCAGGGCTAAGCACTAATGCCATCGGTTTTGATTTTGGTATATCAAGCGTTACTTTTTTTATGATTTTATGTGTTGCCATATCAATAATTGCAACTTCATTTCCTACTTCGCTACTAACATAAGCAAGACTTCCGGCACTATTAAAGGCTAACCCTCGAGGACGCGCGCCCACTAATACATTGGCTACAATTTTATGTGTGGCTGTATCAATAATATGCACCATATTTAATGACTCGCTGGTCACTAAAGCCGTATTTCCATCAGGTGAAATAGCAACGCCCTCTGGCTCTAGCCCTACTTTAATTTCATGGAGGATTTCTCCTGTTGCAGGATTTACTACCGTTGCCTTAGCATCATCTTCATTTGACATGTAAAGATTGCCATTCGGGTGCACGGCAAATGTTTCAGGATCTTCGCCTGCATTCAATTTGCCGATTGTTTTTAGTGTTTTCACATCGACCATTGCAATAGCATCTTCATTACTTAATGCAACGTACAATACTTTATGGTCAGGTGACAAGCCGATGCCACGCGGGCGTTCACCAATTTCTAATGTTGTTTCAACTTCGCCCGTTCGTGAATCAATAACGCTTACTGAATTGCCTTTTTCATTAGTGACAAATAGTCGGTATGTCGGTTCAGCCCAAGTATTAGCACTCATCATTAATAATGAGCCTACTGCTAAGATATGTTTCAAATTCATTCTTATGTTCCTTAAATATATTTCATTATTTTTTGTTATATTGCTGACTATTTACAGCTTATCAAACCTAAACTATCAAGACCACCTTTAACACCGCGTAATGGTGCTTCGGCGACTATTTTATTATCTTCAATCAACAATACTAACTGGCGTAATTGACCAGTATCACGAAAGGTCGACCCAGCGCCTTTTTGTGCATCAAAAATAAGATCATTTTTAAGGTAATCAAGCATGGCTGCTGAATCTGCACTCTGCATTCGCGCTACGGTATCCGATAATAATTTTACTGTTGCCCATCCAGCCCATGCATCATCATCCATAATCACACCAGCCGCCTTTGTAAATCGATTATTCAATTGACTTGCAGCAAATTTTTTAAAGTCTTTATGCCAACCCTGAGCAACGACCTTAGAATCAGGGTGCTTATCTAGCCATTGTTGCGAGGCATCTTGCTTCATTTTGTTACTTGCCGTTATGTTTAGCAAATTAGGCAGGCAAGCACTGCGCAAATTATCATTATCTGAATTTATATTAATAACGGGCACATGTTTAAATTGTGCCATTTGTGCCACTTTAAGCACAGTATCAGCATCTGTCGCCAATAAAACAGCTGTCAGTGACATTTGCTTAGCTAGCTCTTCTAGTGAAACGGGCTTTAAGGTATATTTTTGACCTAAAAATTCACCTTGTAGATTGGCCTCAGATAAACCTTGTTGCAAACCTAACCAGACAGTGCCTTCTGTTGGCCCAATGTAGTCCAACTGAATATTTATTGACTCGGCCTGTACGGGTAAAGCGATTACAAATAATAGTCCTACTAGCCACATTTTTAGTTTTATCATCATAATTCCTTGTGAATAATACCCAGATAATACACTGATTACATCATGACTGAACTAGGAATATTTCCTAAAATACATGGGGTAATTGCTGAGTATGTGAATATTTAGAACCTAAATGCCAAGCAAAGTTCACAGTGAATTCTATTTCTTGCATTTCACTCAAGAAAAAGGAGACGGATCCGATACCTTTTCTGACCTCTAAATATACAGAACTAATGATATGTCTAAAAAAGCGCTTGAACTAGAAACCAGAAACATTATGCAAGGATTAGAAGAGTTTGCCACTTTTATGAGTTTTGACAGTGATCTCTCCGGCATGCGTATTTTAAGTGTTGAATCGGTTGATCTCTCTAGCGAAAAAACAGTGTATCAGAAAAAGGCAGAAATCATTGCTATGCCTATTGATCGTACTCGTCCTAAAAATAGTGATGAGCAACATCTTTATAAGTCTCTTTCTTTATAACAAAAACCTGCGCCCAATAAAAAGCCCGATTTCTCGAGCCTTAAATTTTTTCATTATTTACACGCTTAATTAAACTTGGCTACCATCCTCACCAATTTCATGGCCATCTTCTTTCACTGGTGGTAATAAGTCAGCTTTACTTACACCCATCGCCAACACAGTATTACTGGCAATATAAATCGAAGAGTAGGTACCAATCACGATACCTATTAACAAGGCAATTGAGAAAGCGTGAATCACATCGCCGCCAAAAATAAATAAGGAAGCGACCACTAACAAAGTGGTTATCGAAGTCATTAATGTTCGGCTTAATGTATCATTTAATGCACGATTAACAATTTCTGTTGGGCTGCCTTTACGCTGGCGTAAAAAAGTTTCCCGAATACGGTCAAATACAACAATCGTATCATTAAGTGAATAACCAATGATCGCTAATATGGCCGCTAATACGGTTAAATCAAACTCTAATTGGAATACTGAAAAGATACCTAGGGTTATAATCACGTCATGCACTAAAGCAACAACTGAACCAATCGCAAAACGATATTCAAAACGCAGCGAAACATAAATTAAGATGCCGATGAGGGCATATAACATCGCTAAGCCGCCTTGCTCTGTTAGTTCCTCACCCACTTGAGGGCCAACAAACTCAGCACGTCTAACATCAATTGGTGTGGCGTGTTCTGCTTGTAATGTATTCACTACATTATTGCTTAATTCCGCCATATCTTCGCCTTCAACAATCGGTAGACGAATCAATACATCGTGAATAGAGCCAAATGTTTGTACAACCGCATCTTGATAACCGGCTTGCTCTATTGTATTTTTAATTTTATTTAAATCGGCCTCTTCTTGGTAGGCTAGCTCAATCATTGTGCCACCGGTAAAATCGATACCAAAATTTAAACTATTCATGACCAGAGAGGCAATCGAAATAATGATTAAAATTGCTGAGAATATCGTCGCAATCTTGCGTTTGCTCATAAAGTCAAAATTGGGTTGTTCTTTTAAAATTTGCATTAAACGTTCCTTAAATTGACAATTTTGGCTTGTTTTTCTTGCCATAAATGAGGTTAATTACTGCACGTGTACCCATAATCGCAGTGAACATTGAGGTAGCGATACCAAATATTAAGGTCACTGCAAAACCTTTAATTGCACCTGTACCAAATCCAAACAATACAATAGCTGCAATCAGGGTGGTGACATTGGCATCAGCAATGGTCGAGAAAGCTTTTGCATAGCCGGCATGAATGCTAGCTTGCGGGCTATTACCTACTCGTAACTCTTCTCGTATTCGCTCAAAAATTAATACATTGGCATCCACCGCCATACCGACCGTTAATACAATCCCCGCGATACCCGGCATTGTGAGTGTGGCTTGTAACATCGATAACAATGCTACTATCAACACCAAGTTAAATGCTAATGCTAAGTTGGCAACCATCCCAAAAACACGGTACCAAATAGCCATAAAGACAAGAACGAAGACAAAACCAATCACTACAGACTTGAAACCTTGATCAATATTATCTTTTCCTAAGCTAGGCCCTACCGTGCGTTCTTCAACAATCTCAATAGGAGCCGCTAATGCACCCGCTCGAAGTAATAAGGCTAGTTGATAAGCTTCTTCTGGCGAATCTAGACCTGTGATTTGGAATTTTTTGCTCAACTGTGCACGAATTGTTGCAACATTAATCACTTCTGGTCTTTCATGCGATGTTTTAACAACTTTGCCATCAACCTCACGCGTTACAATTTCAGATTCAATAAATACCACAGCCATCGGATTACCAATATTATCCTTGGTGGCATTACTCATTTGTCCTGCACCTTTACCGTCTAAGGTAATTGATACGGCAGGTGTGCCTGATTGTTGATCCAGTGTAGAAATCGCATTGATAATACGTTCACCACTCAGCATTACTCTATTTTCAAGTAAAAAAGGTCTGCCATCACGATGTTTATAGAGCTTTGAACCAGCAGGAGCACGACCACTATTGACGGCATCTTGTGCATCATGCTCATAATCAACCATGCGGAATTCTAAGGTGGCAGTTGAGCCCAATAGTTTTTTTGCGCTAGCTGAATCACGTATTCCCGGCAATTGCACCACGATACGGCTATCACCTTGTTGTTGAACCGTAGGCTCTGCCACGCCTAATTCATTAATACGATTACGTAAGGTGATAATGTTTTGTTGCAATGCAAATGAGCGAATTTCACGCCGTGCAACTTCTGTCAATGAAACAATCAATGATGGCGTGGCATCATTCTCATCAACATTAACAATCAGCTGATTAAACTGACTGCGGATCTTATTTTCAGCTAAATCACGATCTTCAACGCTGCGAAAAGCAACCGTGATTTTATCTGAATCAAAGTGAGGACGTTTATTCTTTATTTTTTCTTGTTTAAATAATTCACGTAAATCACTTACATAACCCTCAAGTGCTTTTTTCTCAGCACTGGCCATATCGACTTCGATTAAAAGATGTACCCCACCACGAAGATCAAGACCAAGACTCATTGGTTTTGCACCAAACGCCGCTAGCCAGCCCGGTGTTGTCGGCGCAAGATTGAGTGCTATCGTGTAATCACCTAAATTGGCAACTTGTAACACTTCTTGTGCTTTTAATTGGGATTCGGCATCTGAAAATCGAACAATTAAGTGATCATTTTCAAGTGCTGCACGTTTAAATTCAACCGATTTAGCTTTAAGTGCCGCTTCAACCTTGGCTACAAAAGCCAGATCAACAGTGCCTTGCCGACCTGCAGAAATTTGGATTGCATCATCAGACTTATATAAATTGGGTAATGCAAAAAAACCGCCTATCACGATCACTGCGATGATCAGCATGTTTTTCCACATGGGATAATGATTCATTTTTTGAATATCCTAAATGCTATAGCATTCTATAGATTGTGACGGCATGGCTCAATTTCAAGCCCATCACGGTAAAATAATTATAATTGCTTGAGTGTACCTTTAGGCAGCACGGAGTTAATTGACTCGCGACGTACTTTAACTTCCAAATTGTCTGCCAACTGCACCGTAATAGCATTGTCGCCAACGTTGATGATTTTGCCCATCAAGCCGCCATCAGTAACCACTTCATCGCCTTTTGCTAATCCTTCTTGCATTGTGCGGTGCTCTTTTGCACGTTTTGATTGCGGACGGATCAGCATAAAATAAAACAGTACTAATAATACAACAGGGAAAGCGAAATCCATCATACTCGGTCCTGATGGTGCTGCGCCACCGACTGCGCCTGCCATAGCGGGTGAAATTAGAAAATCTAACATGATTCAATTCTCAATAATAAAAAGAGGGTGATTATGCCACAGGCAAGGGGGATCTTGATAGTGATTTAAACTCAGCTAACAGCCCATACTGTCATTCCCGCATGCTCTTGACGGTAATCTAGTTGACCCACACATAGATTCCGGCTCAAAAGACCACCGGAATGACGACTTATTTTCACTTCATTTCGGTCTGCCGTAGCGCATAAAACTCTCGTTTAAATTCAGCTAAGGTGCCTGCTTCAATGGCATCTCGCAAGCCTGCCATCAAGGTTTGATAATAATATAGATTATGAATAGTATTTAAACGTGGCCCAAGCATTTCACCCGTTTTATCTAAATGGTAAAGGTATGCTCGGCTATAGTTTTTACATGTATAACAGTCACATAAAGGATCTAATGGCCCCGTATCCGTTTTATAACGACTATTGCGAATTTTGATCACGCCATGATGCACAAATAAATGGCCATTGCGTGCATTTCTTGTTGGCATCACACAATCAAACATATCAATGCCGCGCGAAACGGCTTCAACCAAGTCTTCTGGGCGACCGACCCCCATCAAATAATGTGGTTTATCTTGCGGTAGTCGTGGCGCTAAATGCTCCAGGATTCTGATCATATCTTCTTTGGGTTCACCAACAGATAAACCGCCGATCGCATAGCCATCAAAGCCAATGTCAGTTAAACCTTGTAAAGAAATATCGCGCAGTTTTTCATGCATGCCACCCTGCACAATACCAAACAGTGCCGATGGATTGTCACCATGTGCATCTTTGCTGCGTTGCGCCCATCGAAGCGATAACTGCATCGACTTTTCAGCCGTTCTTTCATCAGCAGGATACGGTGTGCATTCATCAAAGATCATCACAATATCACTGCCTAGATCTCGCTGAACAGCCATTGATTCTTCGGGACCTAAAAACACCTTACTACCATCAATGGGCGATCTAAACTCCACGCCTTTTTCAGTTATTTTGCGAAGTTCGCCCAAGCTAAACACTTGAAAACCGCCAGAATCCGTTAATATAGGGCCTTGCCATTGCATAAAATTATGCAAATCGCCATGCTGTTTTATAATTTCTGTTCCTGGGCGAAGCATCAAGTGGAAAGTATTGCCTAATACTATTTCAGCTCCCGTCTCCGTGACTTCTTCTGGCGTCAATGATTTAACTGAGCCATATGTACCCACAGGCATAAAAGCCGGCGTTTCTATTGTGCCACGCTCAAAGGTTAATCGACCACGTCGTGCTTGGCCATCTTGTGCTAAAAGGTCAAAGTCCATCATCGTTCTCAAAAATTATTTCGGCATACAATACCATTTTCATTCTCATCTCAGGTAAAATTGATTTTTAATGTCCGAATTATGGACTATGAAAATTTAGTTTATTTTCGTCGTTTTGATTTTCTTTTTAGCTGGGGACTCGGTGCTAAAGACTAGATTCCGGCTACAAACAACCGGAATGACGAGCGGTTTGATTTCGTGGAAACCTATATTTATGTCAGATTCAAAAATTATCGTTGCGCTTGATTACCCTGCTACTGATGCTGCCATCGCACTTGCGGATCAACTTGATCCTGACCGTTGCAAACTTAAAATAGGCAAGGAATTATTCACTCGTTCAGGCCCTAAGACAGTCGAACTATTAGTTCAACAAGGTTTTGATGTTTTTCTTGATCTCAAATATCACGATATTCCCACAACCGTTGCCAAAGCCTGTGCTGCAGCAACTGATTTAGGTGTATGGATGATGAATGTTCATACTTTAGGAGGGGCTGCCATGATGAGAGCGGCGCGTGATGCAATCGGCAATGCTTCTGATCGACCACTCTTGATTGGCGTGACCTTATTAACCAGCATGGATCAGCAAACCTTTGACCAAATTGGTTTGCAAGGCACCATTTCCGATACTGTATTACGATTGGCAAAACTGGCTGATAGTAGTGGTTTAGATGGTGTTGTATGTTCTGCTCAAGAAGCATCTCGACTACGCGTCCAACATGATGATGCTTTTCAACTGATCACCCCAGGTATTCGCCCAGCTAATAGTGAGCAAGGTGATCAGCACCGTACCATGACACCTAGTGAGGCATTAGTTGCGGGTAGTAACTACTTGGTAATTGGTCGCCCCATCACTGCTGCAAAAGATCCCATGTTGGCACTACAAGAGATTGAAAACAGTCTAACTTCTTAGTAGTCTGAACAACGGCGCGGTTAACGCTTACAGATCAGGATTCACTTTAAGCATAAATACTCAATCCCATTTCTATCTCTTGTTCTACACTTTCTGATTGTTGTTCATTTTCAGTCGCAAGCGATGCTGATTGCCCCTTGCCATTATGTACTCCAGCCTCACCTGCTTGTTCCTCTTCTGCATGTTCAGATTCTTGCCCTGAGACATCAGCATCGGCTAGCTGCATGCCATTTTGTTCAAAACTTTCTCGCAATCTTGGTAATGCCTGTTCAAGTGCATCACGGGTTGCTGCATTATGAGAAATAAATAATACATTTGCCTGATCGTTATGCATATTGAGTTTGACTTCAACTGATCCCAAATTAGCTGGGTTTAATTTTAAGGAGGCTTCAGAAATACCTTCACGCGCCATCCACACCACACGGCTACTCATTACCTGATTCCAAGCACTAGATTGCATTGTAGGCTGCACAGCTAAGACAGGTTGTGTCGAAGCACTATTTTGAATAGATGCTGAATTGAGTGTTGCCGCCGATGTCAGTGCCGCGGCAAAACCAGTTTGATTCCGTTCCGAACCTTTCGTTAATGCTTTATTACCCAAATCATCTAATGCAATAACTTCAGATGCTTTATTTTTAGACAGTGCATGAAAAATATCTGATCTTAAATTTGTCGTTTGTGGTTTTTTATCTAACTCCAAACCGTTCGCATTATCGCCCTTCCCTACTAACTCAGCATTAGCGCCTAGAATTGAGCTTGGTTTTTCTTTATTTAGCGATTTCACAGCCGGTTTGTCGCTCGTGACTACTTTTGCAGTTATCAACTGCTCAGCTGACACTAACTTGGCTGGTGATGGTTTGCTTGATTCACTTTTCAGTTCAGTAACAATCGAAACATCCACATCTTCATCAACAAGATCTGTTATTACTTCCGCGGAGATGTCTGTAGTTTCGCTTTCTGCTGCCGTAGTTTCCGGCAAGATATTGCCGTCTTCATCTTTAGTTATATTTTCTTTGATATCCTCATTAGTTTGACCTGCTGACTTTTCAATGTTCTCTACAGGTTCTTTTCTGGGATGTTCGCTCTGTTCTACCTGCTTGTCTAATGTTGAAGAGAATGATGGCTCCTCAGTGTTTTCAGGCCTTTTTGGCTGATTAGATACCTTCGTATTTTCGACTTTAGGCGCCAATGGCGCAACAGGTGTTTTTAACAACAAATCTTGGCTCATTTTGACCTCTTAATTTCATCACTTTGATGACTACTTAGCTATCAAATTAAGATGCAATTAATACGCCAATATATACCCGTGACCATTCAATCTGTAGATTTTCGCTCTTCCGTCACTCCGGTATGCTTTTAGCCGGAGTCTAGTGTTACAACCATAAGATCCCCGATAAAAGATCTCGGGGATGACGAGGGGTTTTTACAGATTGAATGATTACAGGTATAAACCCTTATTTAAGGTTTTTTTAAATTAGCTCACTGCAAACAATTTCTGGAAATTAGAAATTTCCAAGATGTTTTTAATCTCTGTACCACAGCGTGTTAATTCAACTTTAGCATTTTCACCGCCAGCATAATCACGCAAAAGCAGTAACATACCTAATGCTGAGCTATCCATATAATCTGTTGACGAAAAATCCATGATAAAAGAGCTACTACTTGGCGCTTCTTCATAGGCTTTTCTGAAATCACTTTGTACTGAAAAATCAAAACGTCCATTGACTTTAATCGTATGATTGTTGTTATTTGTTGATGTTGTAACACTCATAAATATTCTTCCTTAAGTCTAAATAAAAATATAACTAAACTCTATCTTTTGGGTACTAAAACAGGTCAATTTCACCTGTCTCTAAATCTTGTTGAGAAACAGCTTGGTGTTCAATCGAAGCAATTTTTGGTTTAAGTTTCTCCAGTGTTTCTTCAAGCTCTGTTAATGACGTTCGATAATTTTCTAATAACTCTGGATTCATCCGTGCCATATTTAGCTTCCCCACTAAGTCACCTAAGTCATTCACCGCATCGAGCCTACGCAAAATATGGGCTGATAACTGAGTGCACATATCTTCAAACTGTAATGATGTAACGGCCTGATTGACCATCGCATTAATCTGCATACTCCCTTGTTCTGTTTGCTCAATCACATTTTTTGAGTGTTCTTGCATTTTAGACATAGATTCCGACATTTCAGCAACTTGCTGCTTGCCACTTAATGCCACATTCATATCTGCTGAGACAATTTTATTAACCACTTCTGTTGCCTCTTTAAGCGCTTGCTTTACCTCTGTGGTCAGAGCGCTTATTTCATCACTAAACACATCTGATTTCTGTGATAGCTTTCGCACTTCATCAGCAACAACAGCAAAACCGCGACCAGCTTCACCTGCTCGCGCAGCTTCAATGGCTGCATTCAAAGCCAATAAGTTAGTTTGTGAGGCAATATCCCTCACATCACTCAATAAATCGAAAACATTATCAACTCTTATCGTCATATCATCGAGACGATGAACCAAATACATACTGTCTTTACTAGTACTGAGCACTTGATCTACAAAGTATGTCAATAACTTGTCTGTTTCACCTACGAATGCATTTAAGCCATCGCTGTCATCTTGATGAAGCAAACTATTTAGCATTGTTGCTTGTTGATCGCTCTGTGTATTTAACCCTTGAAAACTATCCGTTAATTGCATAATTGCATTTTGCACCAAATCGCTGACTTGTTGGCTTTCTGTACGAATCATTGCCAGCTGTTCATTTAAGTGTTCTTGTGCTTCATCATGCATCGCGTGAACCGTATCAGCTATATCTACTACAGGTTCTTGTCGAACACTTTCAGTTATTTCAGTAGCATTTTCAGTCAGAATAGTCGGCAATAATTGCCAGATCAAAGTGGCTATTACAACAAAACCTGCAGCTAAATAATTTGACTGAATTAATGCCAACCCAAGTAACACCAGTGTTAATAGCAATGGTATCAACCATTTCTTTTTCATGCTTTTCCTTTCTCAATTGACATACCCATATTATGTATAAGGTATTGCAATTGTCATGCCTAAATCAATGACATTAATTTGTCAGCTATTTTATTCAAAGGAACTTGTAACTCGGCCGCACCAATTTTAACTGCTTGCCCGGGCATTCCCCACACGACGCTGCTCTTCTCATCTTGTACAAAATTAAAGCTGCCTGCCTCTTTCATCTCCAACATACCTTTTGCACCATCATCGCCCATTCCTGTCAGCATAAGCCCTATCGCATTGCTACCTAAACTTTGAGCTACAGAACGAAATAATACGTCAACTGACGGTTTATGTCGGCTAACTGCGGGGCCATCATTCAGTTTACAGTGGAATCGAGCACCGCTTCGCTCAACCATTAAATGTTTATCACCAGGGGCAATATAAGCATGGCCGGGTAAGATTTGTTGGCCATCTTGTGCTTCGCACACTTCAAGCGCTGATAAACCATTTATTCTTTCTGCAAAAGGGCCACTAAAGGCGGCTGGAATATGTTGGGTAATAACAATTCCGGGGCTATGTGCTGGCAGTGTTCGCAAAATATCTTTAATCGCTTCCGTGCCACCCGTCGAGGAACCAATGGCAATAATTTTATCGGTTGTTTTTAGATGTGAGGGGATCGCGCCGGGCGTTTGTTTTGCTAACACCGCATCTGCTGTTAATTTTTCTGATACTTCTGTCGCGGCAGGCTTTTCTCGCACCAGTGCATGAACATTGACTGCCGCGGCTGTTTTAACTTTCTCGATAATTTCTTCAGCGTAATCGCCCATTGTTGCTGACAAATCAATTTTAGGTTTAGCAACAAAATCTACAGCGCCTAACTCTAAAGCTTCTAGGGTAACACCTGCACCTTGTTCAGTTAAAGTTGACACCATAACAACGGCCATGGGGTGAAGACGCATTAAATTTTTAAGGAAGGTAACACCATCCATACGAGGCATTTCAACATCTAAGGTTAAAACATCCGGTTTAAGTTTTTTGATCTTTTCCCTAGCTTGATAGGGGTCAATAGCCGTGCCGACTACTTCAATATCAGGATCCGAATTCAGAATTTCACTTAATAGTTTGCGAACTAAGGCCGAATCATCAACCACTAACACTTGTATTTTTGACATAAACCTTCTCTAACTTAAATCATCGTTCAGTATATAAACTTGTGATTAGCATTGCCGTTAACATCATCACAATCTAAAATAATTCAACACCACCAGAATCGGGCTGCACATCCAATTCGTGCTGGTAAGATTCTTCACGTTGAATTAAGGTTTCATTGTGCATGCTGCGTAATTTTTTCACTTTCATTTTGCCTGTGGCGGGGTAATACATTACTTTTCTAGGATAGATGTCACCCAAGTCTTCTGCTAATAGTTGCAACTCTTCCGTGCGTAAAAAATCATGCACAAACGCCATATTTCGTGCCCCAACATCAGATAAATTGGCGATAATCTTGCCACCGCCAGTTAGTTTAACTTCTAGATTTTTTCGGTTGCCACCATTGGCTAGAATCGTATTAATTAAATGCTCCATCGCATAACCACCATAACGTGTCGCCGAATCCATCCAATTTTCACTGGTATGTTCCGTATGTGCAGGCAGCATGAAATGATTCATACCGCCTATTCCAAATACCTTGTCTCGGATACACGCAGATACACACGAGCCTAAAGTCGTAGCCACCGCTTCGTCTGGGTTTATTGTCACATAATATTCACCCGGCAATATTTTAGCTGCCCATGTATTATGCCTACGATCCCAATAACGATTGATATGCTCAAATTCAACTAAGCAAGAAGGCTGTGGAGGACGCTGTTTTGTCATCATTAAACCTTTTGATAGATAGTGTGACCCAACGACTCGAACCGATCTGAGACTTTATATAAGGTCTCAGAATGGCCAATAAACAAATGTGCCTCTGGCGCTAAAATATCAGCATAACGATCAAATAAAACTCGTTGCGTATCCTTATCAAAATAGATCACAACATTTCGGCAAAACATGAGATCAAATGGGCCTTTCATGGGCCATTCCTGCAATAAATTAAGCCGTTTAAAAGTAATCATCTGTTGCAACTCTGGGTGAACTCGCACCATTTCTGCATTATCACCTTTGCCACGCTTAAACCACCGCTCAATCACATCTTCTGGCAATCCTGTAATGCGCTCTTCACGATAAACACCACGTTTGCCATGTGCGACAACATTAGCATCAAGATCGGTTGCTAATATTTTTACATCCCATTGTTCAAACTCGGGTAATGCTTCTTTCAACGTAATCGCAATGCTATATGGCTCTTCGCCCGTCGAACATCCTGCTGACCAAATCCGTAAGCGTTTATTGGGTCCTTTTTGCTTAACTAATTTAGGAATAAGCGTATCGGCTAAATAATCAAAGTGATGCTGTTCCCTGAAAAATGCAGTTAGATTCGTGGTGATGGCATTGATCATAAATTCTTGCTCATCAATATCACCTGCTTCCAATGCATCACAAAATTCATCAAATGATTCAAAGCGACCTTTGCGTATGCGTTTCGACAGACGGCCATACACCATATTTTTCTTGGCTTCAGTTAAAACGATACCGGTGTTTTCTGAAACAAATTGACGAATTCGCTCAAAACTGGCATCGGTAAACTCAAATTCTCGTTCACGTACTTCAGACATAATGTTTATACATTCCTTTATCCGATTATTCTATCAACGTCATTACAGGTAGATACCCGTGTTCATTCAAGATACAGACAATCATGCCCCCGTCATCCCCGAGATCTTTTATCGGGGATCTATTCATGATAGGTGCTGATTCCCGCTTAAAGCATGCGGGAATGACGAAGGAGTAGAAGCTACAGATTGATTTCACTTGGGTATATTTACTAGCTCGCCCCTAAAACTCATCCCATTCATCATCGTCTTGTGATGAGGCCACGGGCGCAGGCTTAGGGGCTGCTTTTGCTTTTTTTGCAGCTGGTTTAGCCTTTTTTGCAATCGGCGCTTTTTTAGCTGCGGGTGCAGTCTTAGCTGTAGGCTTATCAGACTGTACTGGCTGCCCCACATCAAAGAAAGAGATAAGTTTTTGTAAGCCCCGCCCTTGTTCATCAAGCGATTCACTAGCGGCAGCAGCTTCTTCCACTAATGCTGCATTTTGTTGCGTCATTTCATCCATTTGACCTACTGCTTTATTTACTTGCTCTATACCTTGTGTTTGCTCTTGGCCCGCCGCTGCAATTTCGGAAATAATATCCCCCACTTTTTTCGAGCTTGCTACAATTTCTTCTAATGTGCGTCCAGATTCATCCACCAGCATTGAACCTTCTTTTACTTTCTCACCACTATCATTGATTAATTCTTTTATTTCTTTGGCTGCTGAGGCTGAACGCTGTGCTAGATTCCGTACTTCTGAGGCAACAACCGCAAATCCTCTTCCTTGCTCTCCGGCACGTGCTGCTTCAACAGCCGCATTAAGTGCCAATAAATTAGTTTGGAAAGCAATTTCATCAATTACACCAATAATATCAGTCACTTTTTTACTTGATGCACTGATCCCCGCCATTGCATCGATAGCTTCTTTTATTACCGAGCCGCCTTTCTCAGCTTGTTCTCGACTCGATGAAGCTAATTGGTTTGCTTGACGTGCATTATCTGCATTTTGTCTTACTGTGCTGGTTAACTCTTCCATACTAGAAGCAGTCTCTTCTAAAGATGATGCTTGAGATTCTGTACGTTGACTTAAATCTAAGTTGCCTTCCGAAATTTCCGTTGCAGCTGTGCTAATACTATCAGCTGATTCATTAATTTCTTCCATTGTTTCAGCTAATCTTGCAATCGTTTTATTCATTGTGCCAGCGAGTTCAGCAAACATGCCTTGATAATCACCTTCTATTTTAGTTGTTAAATCACCATCTGACAGTGCTTCTGAAACAGCAATGGTTTCTTTTGTGGGTGCAAGTACTGCATCCATAATATTATTGATGCCTTCAGCAATGCTTTTCATGAAACCATCATATTCTGACGTTTCAATTCGTTTTTCTAGCTCACCCGCTTGTGCTGAAGCAATTAAGTCTTGAACAGCCTGTTCAGCATTTACTTGATCAGTGATATCTCGCCATTCAACCATGTTCCCCATATAATTACCGTCGGCATCAACAATAGCTGTGGCATTTAAGTCAAAATGAATATCGAGTAACTGGATTTGATTACGATACGGTAAATTATCTACATCAGATAAGATTCCCTTTTGTAGTGAAGGATCTTTATGAAAATCATCAATGCATGTTCCCACCAGTTTGCTTAAATCAATTCGTGGAAACATTTTGCGTAATTCGGGCAAGCGGTTTTCCAACAATTTTATAACCGATGGATTGGCAAAGGTAATCACTCGATCAGCATCACAAATCATTAATGCTGTTGATGCACCATCTACCGCTGCTTGCAATCTTGAAATCTCTATTTCTTTAGCGCGTGATTCAGTGACATCTGCCCACTCCATTGTATTGCCAAGATGATTACCATCATCATCGATCATTGCCGTCACATTTAAATTAAAACATAGTGAGCCAACCTCAACATCAGTGTTATAAGGTAAATTATCAGGATCAGAAAGAAATTCACGTTGCTGGGCTAGTTCTTCGTAAAAAGAATCAACATTCGTGCCTGCAAGCTTCTTCAAATTAAAATTAGGGCGAACTTTTTTCAAGACTTTTTCATGCGGCTTTAACATTTTCATAGTCGCATCGTTAGCATAACTAATATTAAACTTTCTATCCGTCATCATCATTGATGTCAGTGAACCGTTAATTGCACTTCTCATCATTGCTACTTCTTGTGTTGATGATTTATTACTCTCTGTCTTTTCCATTTTATCTGCCTCCACCGGCTGATTTGCTTCTAACATAATTTTTGTGACTGTATTCAATGTGTTTTGCCATGCCATTTGCACTTCGGATACCCAAGATTCACCTGAGAACTCTGCCATTACAACTAATATAGTCTCTACAAACATCGGGTAATACTCTGCTTTTCCCCCATGCTCTGCATGCACTACGGCTAAGCTAAATAAATAGTCTTGCAATATTTCAGGTTTATGCAGGTTTTGTACCAGTAACTCTAAGGATGCCAGCATGTTCTTTTGCTGACCTTTTGCTGTAACGCCTTTAAACAAAGGCTTAAGCTCTGGGTTCTCGCCAAATAAATACTCATAAAATCGTGCTGCTAATGCTTCACCTTGGGGTGCTAAAGCGGCAAAACTTTGCTGTATTAACTCTATTTCAGTTTTTACTTTTACAGCTTTACTATGCGTAGCTCTTCGCTTCCGGGTTCGTTTTACCGGTGCTTTCTTAGGCTCAGTATCACCTTCACCTAACCACGCCAGTGGATCATCACCCATTGGTTTCTTTTTCTCAGCCATTAGCTGGTTCTCCCTTTCAAAAGGTCTTGAGCAAGCGCTGAATAATCTTCTGCTCCGGCACTTGTATTTTTATAATCAAATATTGTTTGCCCAAAACTTGGGCTTTCTGCTAGCGATACATTTTCTCGAATCACGGTGTTAAGTACTCTCCCTGGAAAATACTTTAAAATTTTATTTCTGACTTCTTGTGTCAAACGTCTGCGTAACTGCATGCGTGTTGAAACCAGCCATAATTTAATGCTTTGTCCGGTAAAAGATTCCGCACGTTTCAAAATCTGCATCATCCGTGATAAGCCATGCAATGAGAGATAATCACCTGATATAGGGACTAATACTTCTGTCGCCGCAAACATGGCGTTCATACCCAATAATCCTGATGATGGAGGGCAATCAATTAATACAAAGTCTTGTTCTAATAAGCTAGATACTGCAATAGCTTTTTGTAATACGTAAGCTCGTTCAGAGCCTCCCTTAATAGTATGTTCAAAATCAGCAAGCCGTTTTCCTGCCGGCACGACCATTAAATTATCTTTCACCGAAAGGGTGAGTTCATCGAGGTGTATCTGATCTAATAGCACTTCATCAATACCGGGTAAGGCCGCATCTAAACCATAACCCGTTGCTATTTGAGCTTGAGGATCCATATCTAACAGCGTTACCTTTTTGCCTGCCAAAGCCAAAGCATGGCCGAGGTTAATGGTTGTAGTCGTTTTCCCCACGCCGCCTTTTTGATTCATGATAGCTATTACTCGACTCATTTCTCTGCCTGCGGGGTTTAGCCCAAAGCCTCAACGCGTAATAAACGATCTATATTGAGGATCATCATCATTTCACTGCCTATGGAGACTAATCCTGAAATAAAGTCGGTGCTTATACTTGTGCCAAAATCGGGGGAGGGCTTAATCTCTTCCGGTAAAATATTATGTGCATCTGATACCCCATCAACCACCACACCTACCGTACGCTGCACACCTTCACCCACATTGAGCACCACGACCACGGTGGTCGGGGTATATTCTCGCGCTGGCATATCAAACCGTAATCGCAAATCAACTACTGGAACAATCGTTCCTCGCAAATTTAATACGCCACACAAATAATCAGGCGTATTAGGAATATGCGTTACGCTTTCCCAGCCTTTAATTTCTTGCACTCGTAATATTTCAACTCCATATTCTTCATCTCCAAGCAGAAACGTTAAATATTGCTCGGTTCTGTCATCAACATCACCTAAAGAATCATTTAATTGTTGTAACTCACTCATCTTATAACTCCTAGGCTGCACGTTCGCTTGTAATAACTTTTGCTAATGATGGGTCACGATAAAGTGCCATTAATCCAGGTACATCAAGTATTAATGCAACATTACCATCACCTAGAATTGTTGCCCCTGACAAACCCACAACTTTGCGATAATTTGTTTCTAGACTTTTAATCACAACTTGTTGCTGACCCAATAGGTCATCAATAAATAAGCCTATTTTTTGACCTTCGCCTTCAACAATAACCAATAAACCTTCTTCTAAATCTGTTATTGTCGGCTCTAAATTAAAGATGTCATATAATCGAATAACGGGTACATACTCATCGCGTAATGGATATAGCTCACCCTTACCTGATACATATTTCATATCACTTTCTTTTACTTCTAATGTTTCAATAATAGAAATCAGAGGAACAATGTAATTCTCATTAGCAACTCGAATGGTTTGTCCATCCATAATGGCTAGCGTTAATGGCAGGCGAATAGTAAATGTAGACCCCTCTCCACGTTTAGATTTAATTTCTACACTGCCGCCTAGACCAGTAATATTGCTGCGAACCACATCCATGCCAACGCCACGGCCTGATATATCACTCACTACATCGGCAGTTGAAAATCCGGGTAAGAAGATAAGCTCATGTATCTTTTCTGGGCTTAAGTCGGCATCTGCTTCCACTAAACCTTTTTCTACTGCTTTGCTGAATATTTTTTCTTCATTTAAACCCGCACCATCATCAACAATTTCAATGATGATATTGCCACCTTGATGATAAGCATTGAGTTGAATAGTCCCTGTTTCATCTTTACCTGCCGCCAATCTAACGTCAGGTGTTTCTAGGCCATGATCCAGTGAATTTCGTACTAAATGTACCAATGGATCGCCGATTTTTTCCATCACCGTTTTATCCAGTTCTGTTTGCTCTCCGGTCAATTTAAGCTCTACTTTTTTACCTGACTTATCAGATAAATCATGAACTAATCTTGGGAAGCGGTTAAATGCAAAACTAATCGGTAACATGCGAATTCGCATAATCGCTTCTTGCATTTCACGGCTATTTCGTTCTAGTTGAGCCAATCCATCGATAAGTTGTGGCAGCATATCGGGTACAAAGTTATCGCCAATCTGACTTAACATTGACTGGGTAATAACTAACTCACCCACCAGATTAATCAATGAGTCGACTTTATCTGTTCCGACTCTAATAGAGGTTGCCGCAGGTGGAGATGCCGCTGCTTTTTTAGCCACCGCCTTAACGGGGGCAGGCGTTGGCTCAGAAGAGGGTTCTGATTTGCTTTCTTGTTGAACTTCAGCCACTGGTTCTGCTACATTTTTATCTAATTGTGCAACAGCAATTTCAACACCTGTAGCTTGTTGAACAATGGCTTCAATAGATAAATCACAATCATCATCTACCCACTCAAAGATCTCGACAACATCGTCTTTAGGAATATCACCTTTCAAGGTAAGATGCCATGAAAGATAGCTGTCTTCTGGTTCCAAGTCAGCAAAATCAGGTAATCCATCATCATTTAACTGTGACGTTAGATCACCTAAGCTAGCTAGCTCTCGTAACATTCGAACAGGGTCATTACCTGTCTGAAATAAATGTTTGTGAGGATGAAATGTAATCTGCCATCCAGCTATTTTTTGCTCTGGATTTTCTTCTGACGTGGTAACATCATTAGCATCTTCATCGCCCGAATCTGCTACTGATTTTTCACCTGCCAGCATCGCTTCAAGCTGTTTATTAACCGCTGCGATACGCTCGTCATCTGTGTCTGTTTTTTGTTGCACTGCTGTCAGCATTTCTCGTAACACATCAACGGCTTCTAAGAGCAAATTGGTTGAGTCTGAAGTGACCTCTCGCTGACCATTTCGCATTTCATCTAATAGTGTTTCCATTACATGAGTGAATTCAGATACAGCCATAAATCCAAATGTGCCGGCCCCTCCTTTTATAGAGTGTGCAGCCCTAAATATAGTGTTAATAGCATCAACATCCGCGGCTCCTTCATCTAAGTTTAAAAGCCCATTTTCCATGGCATCTAAACCTTCGAAGCTTTCTTCGAAGAAAACATCGTGAAATTGTGAAATATCAATACTCATAGGTTGTTCCTGCTAAATTTAGGGTGTAACTTCCCTGCAGACTTATCGTAAGTCATTGTTTGTTAAGGAAGGAGGGTATTTATCCCAGCACTTTTTTTATTGTCGCTAATAATTGATCTGGGTTAAACGGTTTAACCAGCCAACCCGTTGCGCCTGCTGCTCGACCTTCTTGTTTTTTATCCATTCCTGCTTCAGTTGTTAGCACTAAAACGGGGGTAAATTTGAATGCCGGCAGCGCTCGTAATTCTCTCGTCAAAGTAAGTCCATCCATCACTGGCATATTGACATCCGTCAGCACCAGATCAAATGATTTTGTTTTTGCAATATCTAATGCTTGCTTACCATCTGCCGCATCTGTCACTGTGTGACCTGCAGCCTTTAATGTGAACGACACCATCTGCCTCATTGATGCTGAATCATCAACTGCTAAAATATTTGCCATAGCTTCTTTTTCTCCTTAATTTCATTTTTACTTTATACATATTCTATTGTGGGGAGACTATACTGTCTCATCTTCCAAATTCATTAATTGTGTTAAACCCAAAAGCTTGGCACTTCTAATAAAGGCCTCACTTGGTTCACTCCATTTTAACGGGCTACCATTTGTAACGGCCTCTTTGGAAAAAGCATAAATCATTTGTAATGCGGCAGCATCAATACGCTCTACTTGACTGACATCGAATTGAATTTCATGTCCTTCAGATAATTCCATTAAGATTTGTGTATGCATATCACCGACACCACTAATACCTAATGCATCGCCACAATCAATTATTATTGCTTTTGCCATTCTTTACTCCAATATTGCTTAATAACGTATAAAATAGTCACTATAAGTCTGTAAGGCATCAATCCATCTACCCTTTTTAGCACTGTGCTTAGATGCAAAAGATGCTCCGGCTATTCTTGCCGCTTTACGATTGCCGCCTAGCTGTTTATTTATAGTGTTTTCTTGATAAGAATTGTTATTTATTAATCTTTTAACCCCCATCATGTCTACGTCTCCACATGCTTATATGTATTCACAAGCATCTAATTATTACTATTGTAGTAACAATAATGCAGAGACCGTGCCAGTTATTTTTGAAGGTTTTACCGAGAAAAGTATTAGGGGGGAACGGTGTAATTTACAGCTAATCAGAAGGCGATTTGTGACTGAACTGTTGATCCAGAGTTCAGCTTATTTAAATTTATGACGCCATTGAATAGCGTTATGCTCATCACTAAGGTGTTGCTCTTGCTTTAACTCTACTTGTGTTTCTTCATCGTGATAACGCTCAACAAGTGATTGCATTACTTGTTCTTTGCTTCGTGTTTTCTGCCATTGGGCACGTTGTTGTTCTAATTGCTGATAGTGAATGTGTACTTGTTGCTCTTGCACTTGAATTGTTTGATCAAGCTGGGCAAGAAAACCTCTTAACTCTAATACTTTTTGGGCGCTCATCACGGCAGTATTGCCTTGTCTAAATCTAGCAAGGTATTCATCTTTATAGTGATGCAACTCTTCAAGTTGTTGTTTTTCTTTAAGCCAAGTCCCGTTAGCTTCGCCCATCTTAATTAAAGCTGCATCGGTAGCTTTGGTGGCGATATTGACAACTGGAGCTAATCGTTTTGATCGTTTCATAAATTCACTTTATCAATTTTATTACTAAATATCTTTGAAGTAATCGTATTTCTCAACACCTTTACTGCATCTGATTAATTGTTACCGGTGCTTGCATATTGGCTGTTGCTATTTGAGAAAGAGGTTGCTGCATCGTTTGTTGCAAATTAGTTTCGCTTTGTTGCCAATTAACTGCTTCATTCATTCCTTGTTTTACCAACTGTTGTAGGCTTGGATAAAGCGCTATAGCCTCATCAATTTTAGGATCGCTTCCCATTGCATAGGCGCCAACATTAATCAGATCTTGGTTTTGTCTATAGGTGGCAAATATTTGTTTAAACATTTGTGAATATTCTAAATGCTCTTTAGACACAATTTGCGGCATCACACGGCTGATTGAAGCTTCAACGTCTATGGCAGGATATTGCCCCGCCTCAGCTAAGCGGCGAGATAAGACGATATGGCCATCTAAAATGGCTCGAGCCGCATCAGCAACAGGATCTTGTTGATCATCACCTTCTGTTAACACGGTATAAATCGCTGTAATTGCCCCGCCACCTTCAGGCCCATTGCCTGCTCGTTCAACTAATTTCGGTAATAATGAAAATACTGAAGGTGGATACCCTTTAGTTGCCGGTGGTTCGCCAATTGCTAATGCTATTTCACGCTGTGCTTGTGCATAGCGTGTTAAAGAGTCCATAAGTAATAGTACTTGTTTGCCTTGGTCGCGAAAATATTCTGCAATACTGGTGGCTAACATCGCACCATGTAAGCGCATTAAAGGTGAATGATCGGCAGGAGATGCAACCACAACAGCGCGTTCCATGCCTTCAGTACCCAAAATTTCTTCAATAAATTCTTTTACTTCTCGTCCACGCTCACCAATCAAGCCAACAACGATGACATCCGCTTCTGTAAAGCGTGTCATCATGCCTAATAGAACACTTTTACCTACACCACTGCCGGCAAATAAGCCCATTCTCTGACCGCGACCAACGCTTAATAAAGCATTAATTGCCTGCACGCCCACATCAAGATGTTCACGCACTGGTGAGCGAGATAGAGGATTAATCGGTTCGCCGTGTAATGACACGCTATCTGTTACTTTTAATGGACCTTTCCCATCTAGTGGTTTGCATGCACCATCAACTACTCGCCCCAATAGGGCTTCCCCAACGGGCACTTTTGAGTCACTACGAAGCGGGCGAACTCGCGCACTAGGCACCAAACCTCGTATGTCGCCAATGGGCATTAGATAAAGCGTATCTCCGGCAAAACCAACCACTTCAGCTTCGACAGGTTGACCGTCAGCCCCCTGTATTTCACATCGGCTTCCTATCGGTGCTTGAAAACCTACCGCTTCCAAAGTAAGTCCCACCATTCTGGTCAATCGACCTTCAATAGCTAAAACTTCTGAAGGATCAGCATCCAAACGCTGTTGATAGTCTTTTAAACTACGGCGGAGAGCTTCATTCCGATCAGTCACGTTATTAGCCACTATCATCGCCTCGTTCTTCGCCTAATAGTTTATTTATAACACTACTTAAGCGCGCCTCAACCGTTGCATCAATTGTTGTATCTGCTGTTTCTAATCGTATTCCACCGCGTGTGATAAGCGGGTCTTCAACCCATTGCCAACGGCTGTCATCATGATCAATCGATAAACCTGTTTTAACTAATTCAACATCTTGTGGGTTGAGGAAAACCTTTAGTTTTCGGTCATTTACAGGCAATACTGACAATGCTGCTCGCATTGCACCAATGACGTGATCGGGTTGTGTTTTTAATTCACGCCTGACTAATTGTCTCGTCATTGTCATTACAAGGCTTATTAAGTCATTTTCAACTTGTTGATCCAGCTCTTGAATAGGCTCATCAACGGCATTAATTAAATCTGTCAGATATGAAACTTGTTGCGAAATTTGTTGCTGACCAGCTTCAAACCCTGCTTTTTCACCTTTCTCAAAACCCGCTTTATAGCCTTCTAATTCGGCTTGTTTTTGCAAAGCCTCCATACCTTCAAGCGTGAGAAGAGAAGGATCGTCAACATCATTAACAGAAATCATCGTTGGTGCTTGCCAACGTTGATAGACGGCTTCTAACTCTTCCGATGAAACGGTATCAGCCTGCTGAGTAATCAATTCATCCTTAGAGGAAGTCATCTCCACCGCTGCCTCCCAACATGATTTCACCTTTATCAGATAATGCACGTGTTGCTGTTAGAATTGTTTTCTGCGCAGCTTCCACATCGCTTACACGCACTGGCGGCATTGCTTCTAGATCATCACGTAGCATTTCTGCTGCACGTTGTGACATATTCGATAAGAATTTTTCTCTTAATGCTTCATCCGCACCTTTTAAGGCTAACTGTAATTGGTCTGTCTGTATTTCACGCATCAAGGTTTGTATGCCACGGTCATCAATATCAATTAAATTATCAAATACGAACATAAGATCTTCAATATTTTGGCCCAAATCAGGTTCCGTTTCTTTGATTTGTTCCATAATCGTTGCTTCAACCGAACCTTCAACAAAGTTGAGGATATCTGCTGCTGTTTTTATACCCCCCACCGTAGCTGTTTGGCTGCCTGCATTGCCGTTAAATTGTTTTTCTAAAATCTCATTTAATTCACTTAACGCCGCAGGTTGCACTCCATCTAAGGTGGCAATTCTGAGTAATACGTTTGCTTGATCGCGATCAGGAAACATCGCTAAAACAGAAGCCGCTTGGTCTGGGTCTAAAAAAGAACAGACTATAGCTATAATCTGTGGATGCTCTAGACGTATTACTTCATATATGCCTCGGGCATCCATCCATTTAAGTTGCTCTAAGCCTGAGGTGTTTCCGCCCGATAAAATCCGATCGAGTAGATTGCCCGCTTTATCTTCACCTAATGCGCCCACCAGCATTTTTCTTACAAAATCATGAGATCCTATTCCCAATCCCGTTTCTTGTTCAACCGTTTCTACAAATGAATCAATAACACCCTGCACCTCTTCACGAGTTACATTAGTCAACGTCGCCATTGCTTGGCCCACTTGTTGAACCTCTTTGGGCCCCATATGTTTGAGTATTTCCGCAGCATCTTCTTCGCCAAGAGAGCGTAAGAAAACAGCTGACTTTTGTATCCCAGTTAGTTTTCGAGTTTCTTCAGCCATTATGCCGCCGTCCAGTTTTTAACAACTTGTGCCACAAGTGCCGGATCTTGTTGCACTAAGCTACGCACATTTGTTAATTGTGCTTCCATTTCTTCTGAACCCGTTGCTATTTTAGCAATATCATCATTTGCTGTCGCCGCAGCCATTTGTGATTGAGCCGCTTGCATCTCAGCTTGATTATTCTCTACAACGGGTACTGTATTTAAATCTCTAAATGCAGGCTTGATTACTTTAAATATTAAAAATAACACCAACAATGCACCCAATACTTGTTTCGCAATATCCCACACCCAAGGTTGTAGCCATATTGCTAGTTCAGGTAATGGTTCAGCAATTTCTGGTGCAAGGAATGGCGCATTTACAATATTTAAGCTATCACCTCGGGCTTTACTAAAGCCAATCGCATCCATTACTAATGCATTGATTCGTGTCATTTCTGCTTCTGATAATGCCGTTTTTGTCACATTACCTTCTGCATCAACACTACTTTTCTCATCCACTAATACGGCAACACTGAGTCGTCTAATGGCGCCGGGTGATAATCGTGTATGGCTTATAGTTCTATCCAATTCGAAATTACGTGTGCTACTTTTACTTGAGCTTCCTGGTTTTATTTGCTCCACAGCGCCTTCTTCACCCTTTACTTCTTTTGATGCTACTTCTGGAGCCATACCGCCACCTGGCGGTTGATTACTAAGCGCGCCCGGCACACCGAAAGCACCAGCAATTCCCACTCGTGTATCTTCTTGAACTTGTTCACTGCGAACTGCCGCTAAATCAGGATTATAACTTTCTTGGGTCTGTTCTGTGACCGTAAAGTCAACATCTGCCACCACTTGAGCGCGCACACCTTCCATGCCCACTATTGGCGATAGAATATCTTCTATTCGACTAATATAGATTTGTTCTAGTTTTTGAGTATATTGCAATTGATTATCGCTCATCTCAATACCTTGACTGCGATCTGTTTTAGTTAATAATCGCCCTTTTTGATCAACAACAGTAACGTCCTGACTTGATAAGTTGGCAATACTTGAAGCGACCATATGTGTGATTGCGGTCACTTGACCACGTTCTAAGGTACGCCCTGCATATAATTTAAGAATAACAGATGCTGTGGGGGATTTACGTTCTCTAACAAAAACAGACTGTTTTGGCGTTGCTAAGTGTACTCTTGCACTATGTACATTTTGTAATTGTGAAATAGATCTCGATAATTCTTCTTCTTGTGCACGCTGATAGCGAGCTCGCTCAATAAATTGGCTGGTACCGAAGCCTTGCTCTTGATTCAGCATCTCCATACCTTGTGATGCGCTTCTTGGTAGACCTTCGGCCGCCATTTTTAATCGCAAAGATTGTAATTTTGATGATGGAACTAATACAGCGCCCGTTGTGGGATCTAATTTATAAGCGACATTTGATTGTTGTAAAATTGAAATAACTTCCGTAGATTCTTTAGGTTGCATTCCCGAGAATAACACCTGATAGTTGGGCGTTTGTGACCACATAAACACATATCCTCCCAAAGCAATACTTGCTGCAACCGCCAATAGAAAGCCAATTTGTTTCATTACTGGTTGCCTTGAAGCATTTGCCGACATAGCACCAATCGGTGTAGTAGGCATGGGCATTGCTGCTGCAGGATTAGTTGCTATGGGTAGGTTTTCCATTGTTTATTCTTCTTTAAAATATTTAATCAAAAAATCATTTAATATGGTTGCGTGTTTATTTTTTCTTCATAACAAGGCTTTTTTGCACGGAGAATGTGAGCATATTGAAATATGTAAACATTCGAGTACAAAAATAACGCAAGTAGGGAGGAAAAGATGAATACACAACTATATTAAACCGACATTCTCATGACTTCTTCGTAGGCTTGTACCAGCTTATTTCTAACTTGCAACGTAGCTTGAAAGGCAACTGATGCTTTTTGTGATGCAATCATGGCATCTGCCAAACTGACATTAGGATCACCCATTTCAAATGCCGTTTTTAATTTGCCTGCGGCCTGTTGAGTCTCATTGACTTGATTTACTGCAGATTTCATCACATTTGTGAAATCCACTCCGTTTGTAGCGCCAACATTTTGAGTTTCAGCTAATGGATTAGTTTGCTGAGTAGCCTGCGCCTGAGCTGCTCGCATTTGTGTTAATAACTGATTTGGATCAATTGCATTAATCATCGTTATTCTCCGATTACGTTTTTTTATTTAGCTTATGCAGTCTTCTTGCCAATCTTCTCTGGAATCTCAATTCCTTCTTCTCTAAAGCGAGATAATTTATACCTTAGTGTGCGCTCACTAATGCCTAACTCCGTAGCTGTCGCTCTTCTACTGCAATTGTTCTTGGCTAAAGCATCTAAAATATGACGTTGCTCATGACTGCGTAAATCATCACTTAAATTATTATCAACACGCTGTTCGTCATTATTTTGGCTAGGAGAAATACTGGTCATCGTTTCAAAAACCAAATCTTTTTCTGTTATTTTTGAACCTGACTGGAGAATAAGAGCACGCTGTAAAACATTGTCTAGCTCACGTACATTGCCGTGCCATTGGTGTGCCAATAATGCTTTCTGGCCTTGTTCGTCAATTTCTGGCGCTGTCCTGCCTGCCGACAAGCAATGTTTATCAAGGAGCTGCTCTGCCAATGGCAAAATATCTTCCTTACGTTCACGCAGTGGTTGCAAGTGCAAAGGAAACACGTTTAAACGGTAAAATAGATCTTCACGGAAACGTCCCGCAATAACTTCTTCTCGTAGCCTTCTATTGGTTGTTGCTAATACGCGAACATCCAGCGAAATTAATTTACGTCCGCCAATACGTTCAACTTCACGCTCTTGCAATACACGTAATAATTTTGCTTGTAAGCCTAAATCAATTTCTGAAATTTCATCTAATAACAATGTGCCTTGATGCGCTTGTTCAAATTTGCCGGCATAGGCCTGACTAGCACCCGTAAAAGCCCCTTTTTCATAGCCAAACAATGTCGCTTCCAGCATGTTTTCAGGAATTGCAGCACAGTTAATGGCAACAAAAGGGCCTTCATTGCGAATAGAATTTTGATGTAAGAATCTAGCTAACACTTCTTTACCTGTGCCACTTTCACCACTAATTAATACCGTTGCATCAGCATCGGCTACGCGGCGCGATAATGTAAGTAAGTCACGCGAACTCTTAGCAACTGCAATCATGCCACTTTGATCTGTTGTTGTTCGAACATAACGCTGAACGCGCTCCAACAAATCATCTGCTTCAAAAGGCTTAATTAAATAATCACTTGCCCCCTCATGCATAGCCTCAACGGCACCTTGCACGGTACCATACGCCGTCATTAATAAAACGGGCAGTTCAGGCATCATGGCCTTTACTTTTTTCAATAAAGTATGACCATTCATTGGTCGCATTTGCAGATCGCTCAACAATAAGCCAAATTGTTCATTTGCCAATTTATCTAGCGCTCCCTGACCTTGATCTGTCGATGAAACCGTATAACCGGCTAACTCCAACGTATCACAGAGTGCTCCACGAAGATTACTATCATCTTCTACCACTAAAATTGTTGATTTACTCATTGTTGTTCCTTATTTTGTACTATTTGTTTGTCGCATTAAACATCGGCAGGCGTATACAGAACGTACTTCCTTCACCTTCATCACTTTCAAACCATAGTTCGCCTTTATGCGCTTTTACTATTGATTGCACGACGGCGAGACCTAAGCCTGTTCCCGAAGACCGTGTAGTAAAGAAGGGCGTGAGAATTTTATCTTGATCCTCTTCCTTTATGCCTCCACCATTATCTTCAACACTAATTTCAATGCATAAAATATTGTCTTCATCTTGTACCTGTTCAACAAAAATAGTAATTTCCCCATCACTATCACAGGCCTGTCTTGCATTATTGACAAGGTTATTTATTGCGCTCGCCAGTGCTTCTTTGCAGCCATATACATAGCCGTCATCGAGTGTATTTTGTATTTCAAAATGATAATTATTGCTTTCTGGATGAGAGCTGAATTGTTTCTCAACATTAATCAATAGTGCATTCACTTCTACTGGCGATGCCGCTGTCATATCGCCACGAGAAAAAGCGAGCATATCTTTAACGAGTTGCTCCATATGGCTAATACTGTCATGTAAACGCTGAGCAAAACGTTGTCTTAGCTCTGTATCGGTGTCTTCTTTTAATAACGGTGCTAAAAATAATAATGCTGAAGAAAGAGGCGTGCGGATTTGATGGGCGAGTCGTGCTGCCATTTCACCCATTGCAGATAAGCGTTGTAAGTGTGAGACTTTTTGCTGGAGATTATGCGTTTCAGTGACATCTTGTAACAATACAATTTGACCTGGTTCGCCATCAAGAGGATTGGTTGAAATATGAACTAATCGCCCATCTTTTAAAGACACATCATGGCCATCATCTGCTTGTGGATTAAATGCACGCTGAATCACTTGTGACCAGCGCTGACCTTCAAGTGGTTCACCTAATAACGCTATTGCAGCACTATTGTTTTGCTGAATAACACCTTCGCCATCAAGCACAACAACACCGCCCGGCAACACCTCTAATAACCGCGTTAATCTACCCGCTAAACGATCTGCTTTTTCATATTGCTGGTTTTGTTTATGACGATTTAGCATCAGCTCAGTGGTCAATACATTGTGGCTGCTATTGACCGACCAATCTTGCTCAGCCAACTCATCGTCATTGTGTGAAAAGGCATGAACTATATTGGTGTCTAGTTCAAGGTTCTCATCTAACGGTTTTACATTCATTATTTTGCTCCAATATAACGCTTTAATCGTTATTGAGCAAAATTCATGCCTACGGATAATACCTCATATAATTCATTGTGTTAGGAGATTGCTGCCGCCTAACGTCAAAGAGATGGCTCTAGTGATTTGCTATCTGTTTTGAGTTCATTAAAATTTAATTACTATCGCGTTGAATGCCATATTTACGCATTTTTTCAACTAAGGTTGTACGGCGCATTTTTAATTTCTCTGCCGCATGAGCAACCACACCATCGGCATCATCTATTGCTTGCTTGATTAGTAAATACTCAAGATTAGCTAAGTGTTCTTTTAGATCTAAGCCCTCTTCAGGCAAAGTTTCAAGATCATTGCTTGATTGCGTAGGCAGTGATTCTGCTGTTGCTTGTTGGGCTTTTTCAGGTGCTGGAGCCATATTCTCTTTTGATACCGGTGCCTGTTCTATCATGCTGATGACGGCTTCGGGAAGATCATCGCCTTCTAGTTGGAATTTTTCAGGAAGATCATCAAAATCTACCGTGCCATAAGGAAACAGAATCACTAAGCGTTCAATCACATTAGCCAACTCTCTTACATTGCCCGGCCATGGATATCGACACAGTGAACCAATTGCTGAAGCCGTTAATCTGACCGTACCACGGTTTTCATATTCTATTCGCGTTACCAATTCATTTATTAAAAGCGGAATATCTTCGGGGCGTTCACGTAATGCTGGCATTTCAATAGGGAATACATTTAACCGATAAAACAGATCCTCTCTAAATCGCCCATCGGCAATATGATCTTCTAAATTTCGATGTGTTGCAGCAATAACACGTACATTTGTTTTTAATGTTTTGCTACTTCCTACCCGCTCATAGCTTCGCTCTTGCAATACACGCAATAATTTCACTTGCATTGGTAATGGCATATCACCAATTTCATCTAAAAACAGTGTGCCATTTTCAGCCATTTCAAAACGCCCTTTACGTGCCGTTATCGCGCCGGTAAACGCGCCTTTTTCATGACCAAACAATTCGCTTTCTAATAATTCAGCAGGAATAGCACCACAGTTGATGGGTACAAAAGGTTTTTCACGACGAGAAGAAAGATGGTGTAAATTTCGAGCAACAACTTCTTTCCCCGTGCCCGATTCACCTAAAACCAGTACATTGGCTTCTGAATCGGAGACTTGATCGATCATGGTTTGCACTGCTTTCATCAAGCGGCTATTACCCACTAATTTGCGGAAGTCATAGCCCTGTTGTGAAGTTTTAGATTCTTGTTGGCCACGATAAATTGTTGCCTGTTGCAATGCATTGCTCAACTGAGGGTATTTAACAGGAAAGCGTAATGTGCCTAATGTGCCCGGAAAATCAGCAACATCTAATTTTGGAATTTCAAGCTGAAAAACAGGAACACGAGCGTCATTGTTCACTAAATCTCGCAACACTTGCTTAGTTTGATGTTTATCACCGCAGTCGCCCACAATAGCCATCACAACATCTGATAGCTCACCGGCATCTTCAAACCATAGATCAGGGTCATTGACAATGATTGGTTGGCAATTAATAAATTCGACCAAGGTTGATAGTAATTCTCGTCGATTTTCATCCACATCAACTAACAACACATTATTTGCACTCATAATCACCTCAAACACTTAAAGTTATGTCGATATAACTAATATAAGTTATTCATTAAGATGAAGTTAAACACCTTTCTGATGTATTGTCAAAAAAATGACGTTTCATGTTAAATTTTTTGTGATCTGAATAGTTTCTTACTTGATCGACATCGACATGTCACTGAGTGAAAATAATGCTTTTCTACGTGGCAGCTACTGAGAGTATGCTTGAGCCACCTTATTGTTTTTTCTAAACCCGTGTAATTCATCCGCGATGATATTACGTTGTTTTAAGCAAACGGATTCGAGCTTTTTATTTAACATGATTAGCTCATTCATTTGAGTTTGAAGATCATTATAATCACTTTCCAATAACTCTACATTTTCAAGGCTAATACTTTTGATTAATGCCTGTCTTTCTTCATCAAGCTCTGAGAAAACATCCCATTTTGACTCACTAGAAAGAGAGAGTAACAACTTACTCTTTTCAATAATATCGGCTAGTAATTGAAATGAAAAAACCATAAATAATCTCTGCTAGTGTCCTGATGTTGTATTGTGATGTTCTTGAGGAATAGCATCCCAACCCGATTTTACTTGCAACATTAATTGAGCCACTTCATCTAATAATGCTGAATCATTTTTAATATTAGCTTCTAATAATCGCTGTTCCATATAATTGTATAAATTCAGCAAATTTTGAGCAAATTCACCGCCCACCTCTACATTTAAACATGAACGTAAACTATCAATAATTGAAATTGCCCAACTGACTTGCTCACCTTTCTTGGCTACATCCTTATTTGCCATAAAGCCTTTTGCTGCTAAAATCTTTTCTAAAGCGCCTTCCATCAGCATTTGCACTAAACGATGTGGAGATGCACTTTCAACACCGCCTTGAACGTGATTACGACGATATTGTTGCATAGCAGAATTGGCATTCATATTTTTATCCTTTTTCATATGTTTACAACACAGTAATTGTGCTGCCTTCTCCCAATATATCGTCAACAATGCTGTTCGCTTTAGTTAAATATTCCATTATCTTTAATTTTATTTTCTAATTGAGTTTGGCTTTGGTAAGTTTGCTAACTGCGATGTTAAATAATCGCCTGTTGACTTCATCTGTCCTACTAATATATCCATTGCAGTAAACTGTGCTTGATAGCGTTTTTCTAGTGCTGCCAGTCGACGGTTTAATTGTTCACGATCATCACTAAGTGAGCTAATGCGCGTTTGTAACCCCTCTGTGCGGGAACTTAAAATCCCCCCTGATTTCACATAACCTTCAATTACATTATTTAATGATTTTGCTAAGCCATTTTCAGAAGCAAATAATTGCGAAACAGCAGTAAAATCAGATTCCATCACCTTATCAAATTTTGTTGAATCTAAACTCAACTTGCCAGAATCTTTTGTGGTTACACCAATTTCAGATAATGTGCCAAAATCCAAGCCCGCAACCGCACTGGTCATTTGATTTCGGATCTGACTTTTTATCCCTCGCAAAACCGAGTCACCAACTAATGGCCCTGACGCTCCAGCATCTTTATCATAAGAGGCTAGCGTCCCCATTGCTTCAACAAGTGCATTATATGAATCAACAAAACTATTCACTTTCGTTTTCACACTGCCTTTGTCTAACTCTATTTTTAATGTTTCCGTGGTACCCACATCTGCTTTTTTAAGCGTAAAACTCACTCCCGAAATAACATCATCAAAACTATTGCTACCTCGTGTTACCTGCTGTTGATCGACAAAAATGATCGCATCTTGTGCAGCTTGAATAGTGGTTAGATTTGCTGTTGCCAAACGAGAAAGTCCGTTTGCATCCGTATTATTTAAATCATCATCCGCAGCAGTGATTGAAATCGAATTTGCTGAACCAATTTTATCTGAGGTTAATATTAATCTTGATACCGTGCCACCAGAACCATCATCAACATTGATAATTGATGCTGCTACCCCTGGGTTATCCGATGCCGCATTAATGGCGTCTCGAACGCCTTCGAGTGTTTGATTGCTCGCATCAACAGTAATTTGAAACGAATCCAACCCTAACGAAATATCTAGCGTGCCTGTTCCGACAACTTCTGTTGCTGATGTGAAGTCAGCAGAACGCAGTTTCGTCGCCTCAGCAAGCTGAGTAACTTCAATATCATAACTGCCTGCAACCGCAGTTGTGCCCGCAGATGCAGTGAACGTTTTACTATTACTAGAGATGGCTTTTCGTCCTTGAAATGCATCAACATCATCTAGCGCTTTAACACTATCTTGAAACGTGCTTAAAGCCGACTTTAATGTGCCATAAGCAGACAAATCAGCTTGAAAATTAGCTTCTTTTCTATTCAGTCTAAACGTTGCCGGCTGACCTTCAGCAGCAACAAGCTGATCGACTAGGCTTTTAATATCTAAGCCCGAACCAATACCACCTGCTGTAATTGCCATCTTGTTATCTCCCCTTATATGAGAATTAAACTTGGGTGCTCACCAACTGCACACCACCCTCTCTATTCTCTGCCAACCGACGTGCCAACTCCAATGCTTCTTCACTGGGTAATTGGCGGATCACTTCTTTACTTTCACTGTCAATAATTGTGACAACATCCTTGCCCGTTGTTTCATCAACCGTAAACTGTAAATTACGTTGCAAATTCTGCACATAGTCATTTATTTGACTTACAGCTACTTGCAAATTTCCTGCCTGTTTAGGTGTTTCAGTCTCTTTTTCTGTGTTTTTAACCTCTGGCACATTACTAGCCTGGAATTTTTCCATACTATTTTGCCCTGCCTCAGCGACAGAAACTTTAGTCGGTTTTACACCTTCTAAAGTCACCGGTTTAATTTGGTTGCTTGTAATTTCCATCACGTGCTCTCCTCAATAAGTCAAAGAAGAAATGATGGAGTCAGTATTTGACTCCATCATTACGTTTTCCTACTAGCCTAATAAGCTCAATACATTTTGTGGTAAAGAGTTCGCTTGAGAAAGCATCGCAGTACCAGCTTGTTGCAAGATTTGTGAACGAGTTAAGTTCGCAGTTTCTTGGGCAAAGTCAGCATCACGAATACGACTACGTGAAGCACTTAAGTTTTCTGATGTTACTTGAATATTAGACACCGCACTTTCAAAACGACTTTGTAGGGCACCAAAGTTCGCACGTTGTCCGTTAATTCTAGATAAAGCACTATCTACAATATTTATGGCTAAATTAGCACCATCAACATCACTAACATCAAGTGTTGATACTGCTTTTAGATCAGAGGCATCACTCACGCCAGCTCCAGAAAAAAAGCTTGTCGGTGCTGCCGTTGCATCACTTATTGAAAATGAACTATCAGCATTGCCTGTTACAACACCCACAGCGGCAGCTGTTAATACTCCAGCCCCAGCTACCGTGATACCCGCTCCTGCGCCTTCTGTTTTAAGTGTTATAGTATCAGCTGCAAGAGCATTGTTATTCTCAATGAGAATGTTCTCACCCGACTGATTAGTTAGTGTTATTCCATTACCAGCATCATTTAATGCCGCTGTCACACCTGTTTCTGATGATGCATCATTAAATGCTGTAATTGCAGACGCCAACCCATCAGCATCATTCGCTGACACAGTGAAAGAAATAGTTTTTGCTGTTGTATTATCGGACGTTAATTTCAATGACTGTGAAACAACTGTACCAAATGTTAAATCAGCAACCGTTTTAGCCGTTGCTGAAACACCCGTACTATCAGAAAGGGCTGAAATACCTGCCGCAACTGATTTAGCAGATTCACCTGCCGCCGCCGTATACGTTTTTGAACCATCAGCACCATTAATAGTGATTGCACCACCTGTTTGAGTGGCTGCCGCAGTTGCAAGGTTAGTAATGCTATCACCAGTGAGTTGATTATTACCGTATTTACTTGTTGAGAAATTAGACATTGTCGCCTGAATAGTTTCACCTGCATTTGCGCCCACTTGGAATTGAGCTGTACCAAAAGAACCATCTAATAAGTTCTTACCATTAAAACTAGTTGTTTCTGCAACTCGACCTAACTCCGATACTAATTGACCTACTTCAGCTTGTAGTGCTTTTCTGTCACTACCACTGTTTGTTGCATTTGCTGATTGCACCGCTAATTCACGAATACGTTGTAAAATATCACCTGAAGTACCTAAAGCACCCTCAGCTGTTTGTGCCAATGAAACACCATCGTTAGCGTTACGTGCTGCTTGGTTTAAACCACGAATTTGAGAAGTGAAACGTTCTGAAATCGCAAGACCCGCCGCATCATCTTTGGCACTATTGATACGCAAACCGGTTGACAAACGTTGTAATGATGTTGCTAATGAAGATTGTGAAGATTGTAAATTACGTTGAGCATTGATTGAAGAAATATTAGTATTAATTACTGAAGCCATGATAGCTCTCCTAAAATGAGCAGATATACAACCGGAATTGGTGTATTTACTGCTTGCACAGAGCTTAACGGTTCTGCTTTAGGAAACTTTAGCCGCTTTTATGGCTTATTTTGAGAGCTACTTCACCTTTTTTACAATAAGCGGCAAAATTTGACCGCTAAATGCCTTGTCATCCCAGTAAGCTTTACCCAGTCAAGCTGAGCACAAGCTTAGCCGGGATCTGTGTTTTAAATAGATCCCCGACAAAAGAACTCGGGGATGACGGGGCTTAGGAATGGTTCTAGGGTAACCATAAACTTAAAATGTATGCTTCTATCCTTGTAACAAACTTAATACATTTTGTGGAATGGCATTAGCCTGAGAAAGCATCGCCGTGCCTGCTTGTTGTAAAATTTGAGCCCGCGTTAGATTAGCTGTTTCGGCCGCAAAGTCAGCATCTTGAATTCGGCTACGTGCTGCGCTTAAGTTTTCTGATGCAATTTGAATATTCGATACTGCGCTTTCAAAACGACTTTGTAATGCACCAAAAGTAGCACGCTGCCCATTAATTCGATCTAATGCTGAATCAACAATAGATAGTGCCAGTGTTGCGCCTCCTACACTTGATATATCTAAACTAGCAACAGCATTTAATGTTGATGCTTCCGCTGCTCCAAAAAATCCATTTGCAGCACCATCCATACCAAATGAAGTTGATGAATCGGCCGTTATATATCCGACAACAGCGCCTGTGCCTCCAGCTGCAGCCATTGCTAGAGTAGTGCCAAATGATGTCGCACCCGATGCATTTGCAATTGTTGCTGCTGCAGATGCGCTATTATTCGTTAATGAAATTGATTCACCGGTGGAGTTAGTCAAAACAACGCCATCGCCAGCATCATTTAATCTTGCCGTCACCCCCGTTGTTGAAGCAGCATCATTTATTGATGTTACCGCAGCATCAAGCCCACCCGGCCCAGCTGCAACCGTAAAAGTTAATGTTTTGGCGGTTGTATTATTCGATATAACATCTAACGATACAGCACCAACAGTAGTAAATTTCAACTCACTTCTGGTTAAAGCAGAAGCCGTCACACCGGTATCATCAGTAACCGCATTAATCGCTGTGGCAACTGTTTTCGCAGATTCACCCGCATTAACGGTGATTGTTTTGGTTTTATCGCCTTGCACATCAAAGTCTACGCCTGTTTGTGCATTAGCCAATGTATCTTTAGCGTCCAGGAACACACTTTCATTCTGATTGGTGCCGTATTTATTTGTAGTTAGGTTAACCATTGTTGCCTGAATAGTTTCATTGGCATTAGCACCCACTTGAAATTGTGCCACTCCAAATGAGCCATCTAAAAGGTTACGACCATTAAAGCTGGTTGATTCGGCAATACGCCCTAATTCCGAGACTAATTGCCCTACTTCAGCTTGTAGTGCTTTTCTGTCACTACCGCTGTTTGTAGCGTTAGCTGATTGCACCGCTAATTCACGGATACGTTGTAAAATGTCACCTGAAGTACCTAACGCACCTTCAGCTGTTTGTGCTAGAGATACGCCATCGTTAGCGTTTCGTGCCGCTTGGTTTAAGCCACGAATTTGGGTGGTCATACGTTCTGAGATTGCCATGCCAGCGGCATCATCTTTGGCGCTGTTGATACGCAAGCCCGTTGATAAACGCTGAATTGCTGTTGCCAGCTCGCCTTGTGAGCGTGACAAATTATTTTGAGCGTTTAGCGATGAGATATTAGTATTAATTACTGAAGCCATCGTTATTTCCTTTTTTTAAAATTTAATAAATCAATGACTCAACTGTTATTTTTTTGACAGATTGCCATTGCTTAAACAGTGTAAAGCAAAAGCAGTGCCAAATTGCATTTTATATTAAATATCAGATAGTTAGGAACACCAACCAGTCTTAAAGAAAGTTAAATAATGATAAGTTCTGAACGCGTGAAAATGTTTGCTGTGATGCTTGCAGGCCTATTTCTTGAAGCTTTAATGTTGATATCGCTTCTGCATAATCTAAATCTTGAATTTGTGACAGGGTTTTCTTTAGATTGATGGTTAGTCCTTCATTGATGCCACGTTGCTGATCGATAATATTAATTCGAGCACCTACTTTTGCTTGGGTATCGACTATCGTATCTAGTGCGGTTGAAATATTAGTCAGAAAATCACCATTATTAGGTGAGTCATTTGAACTGACGGTGTTATTGCTTAATGCCACGGCAAACTCATTAATGGTTTTAAATATCGTTTGCTCTGTGGTCACGGTTGATAATTGATGTGTATCATTTGCCGTTAAATTGCCTTCTAACTTCAAAGTGAAATCAGGAAACCCAGCATTTAGATCGGTTAATTTAACCTCATCACCTGCAGCATAAGGACTTACTGTTTGAGTTAATGCCCCCATTGTAACTGTTAGCGTATTTGTGCCGGGGTTGAAATTAACATCTACTGTTGAGCTAACAGGAATCGAATTATTTTTTCCCATTTGAGTAATCGTTAATGTTGAATCTGTTGCGGCAGTGCTATCGACACTTGTTTGCACGTGTCCGGCTTCAAACACCCTATTACCCGGATCATTTGTTTCAATTAAAACACCGGCTCCAACTTGCAAATTACGCTGTCCACTATCACCGGCATAACTTGCCCCGATAGAAGTATAGGGTTGTGTTTCTGATTTATAACCTGAAAATAAATAATTGCCACTTGAATCTTGCGTATTGGCTAATGATAAAAGTTGTTTATTTAATTGCGTAATTTCTTGAGCAATCGCACGACGATCAGATTGACCATTACTGTCATTTAATCCCTGCACAGAGAGTTCACGTATTCGTTGCAAGATATTAACCGAACTATCTAACACGCCCTCTTCTAGCGTTAAACTATTTTCTGCTTTGTCGGCATTAGTCAAATATTGTTCTGATAAATTTATCTCTCTTTGTAAGTTTAATATTTCTACTGCACCAACAGGATTATCTGATGGATTTAAGATGTTCTTACCCGTTGAAATTTTCAGTTGCGTATTACCCAGCTGAGCTTGTTGATTTAGCATTGCAGTTAAGTTTTGTTGAAATAGATAACCTGTTGATATTCGCATGATATTATCTCCTACACAGCATTAATTAAGGCATTAAACACCGTGTTTGACACAGTAATAATTTGTGATGCCGCTTGATAAGCTTGCTGAAATTTAATCAGGTTGGCGGCTTCTTCATCTAAATTAACCCCTGATAGGCTTTCGTGGCGCAAATTAACCTGATCTAATAAACCTTGCTGTGTTTTTTGTCCAATCTCGGCTTGATGTGTACGTGTGGCTACATTTGCAACGGTAACCCCGTAAGAATCAGCAAAAGATTGTGTGCCGCCGTTCAGTGTTTTTGCTATTTGAAGATCAGCGAGTGCTAAGGCATTTCTATTGTCGCCAATCGCGCTGCTGCTACCCAGAGTAATAATATCACCGTTAGCAGGAATGCCATTAAGAACTAGCGTTAACTCTGCCATTGGTGCTGTAAGCGAAACTGATTTTCCACCATCGCTACTAGGATCATAAGCAATGGTAACGGCTGGATTTACGCCATCTGTCGCTGTGTATTGATTGGTCGCAGAATCAAAGGTCAGCGTGATCGGTAAAGTTAATGCTAGTGGGGGCGTCGCATCAATACTGGCAATTTCAATTTGTCCTGAGCCTGTCACCGACGTATTTGTTACACCTACCGGGAAAGCAATGGCAAGATCTCTAGGATCAGATATTGCTAGCCGGATACTACCTGCATCTGTCGTTGCTGGGGGCGTTGCCACTGTAAAAAGATCACCGCCAATAGTGCCATTTAAGCTTACGCCTTTTCTATGTTGCGCATTGAAACTAGTCGTAACACCCAGTGCTAACGCATCAAGCTCTGTTCGAGCTGAGTCAATAACATCACTTCTTACCTGTAAAGCGCCACCGATACTGCCTCCCGTTAACTGGGCTGAGACATCTATTTGAGCAGGACCATAACCAATGCCTACTCGTACAGGATTTGTTGAGGAATCTACAATCTCATGTAATTCAATATTGGCTGTTCCCACCACTAACGCTTGTCCATTTCCCACTAGAACCGTCAGTGCTCCCGTGTCTTCTGGAATAATATTGACCGAAGTAAATTTAGACAAATCATTTATGAGTTTGTCACGCTTATCTAATAAATCGTTGGGTTGGTCGCCCGTTCCTGATGCACCTGCTGCAATAATAGCGGCATTCAAATCGGCAATACCTTTAGATAAACTATTAATGTCTTTGATAGAAACAGACAATAAATTATCAACTTGTTTATCAAATTCTCCTAATTGTTTATCAAGTGTATTAAAACGATTTGCTAATATTTCACCTTCTGTCAACATCACTTGTCGAGCAGAAATGGAAGTTGGGTTGTTTGCAACTTCATGCACCGCATTAAAAAAAGACTCTAATCCGCTATCCAATCCTAACTGAGGCGATCCCAATAAATCATCTATTTGTCTTGAAAATTTTAAGAAGGTATCTTGCTGCGATTCTTGTGATGTATATGTTCTAACTTGTGAGGCAATAAAATTATCATAAATACGCTCAACACCACCTATCGTAACGCCTGTTCCAATATAATAGGCTCCTTGGAAATTGGCAGCTCTGGTAACATGTTCTGCGCGTTGGCGGTTATAGCCTTCAGTATTAACATTGCTAATATTCTGACTGGTCGTTGCTAACGAACCTTGTGATGTAAGTAGGGCTGACACCCCAACATTTAATAGACTCATGGTTTAACCTCTATCCGTCAAATTGTCGACGTTGTATGAATACCTAGATGGTTGCGATAATTGTGCCAAGGTGTCACTTCGCATAATTCGTTTTATTTTGTCGGAATAGGCGGGGTCCGTTGCATAACCTGCTTTATGCAAACCTTCGATAAATTTATCTGGGTTCGCTGTCTGTTTTAATGCATCTTGATAGCGAGGCTGTGTTTGCAAAAAGTTAATATAGTCATCAAAACTTTGTTGATAAGAATCATACGATCTGAATTTTGCTTGTTCTTTAACTGCAACGCCATCTCGATATTCAAGTGTGCCTTTTGTAGCTGAATCACCTTGCCAACGGCTATCTGCTTTAATGTTAAATAAATTGTGGCTAGATTGACCATCGGCTTTATGAATAACATGCTTACCCCAACCTGTTTCTAGTGCCGCTTGGGATAAAATAACTTCTGGTGCGACACCTAACTTATCTGCAGCTTGTTTGGCCATCGGCCAGAGTTGTGTAATAAAGCTTTCTGGTGAATCAAAAGTGACTTCTTTGGGTGCAGAAATAGTTTCTACACCTTTATGTTGAGCATTGCTTGCTGCTGCCACCTGCGTAATTTCTTGCTCTACGGCTCTGAGTACCTGTTTTTCTAGTTTAGGCCTTCTGGTTACCGTATCAATACTATAACTTTGGGGGCCATTATTAATGCCTGCAGGCTTAGTATCAACATGGCCGCCTAATTGACGGATGATGACATCTTGTAAACCTAATCCACCATTCGACGATAGATCCATTGCCAATTGTTGATCGGCCATATCTCGATACATATCACTTTGTGAACTATCAAAAATGCCATCACCTAAACTCGCCTGCCGCATACTTTTTAGCATCATATTGACAAATAATGATTCAAATTGCCCCGCCACTTGTCGCATGGTTTCTGCATCATTTTTATCGTTATTTGATGATCTTCGAAGCTCGGCAAGGCCTTGAAAGTCGACTGCAGTTTGGGCTATATGTGTGTTTACAGACATAATAATTAGATTATTATTAATTCAGCTCTAAGCGCGCCAGCTTGCTTCATTGCTTCTAAAATAGCGACTAAATCACCCGGCGCGGCACCTACTTGATTCACTGCTCGTACTATTTCATCTAATGAAACACCGGGGTTGAAGACAAACATACGGCTGTCTTCTTCAGTCACTTCAACATCAAAATTAGGGGTAACGACTGTCTCACCATTAGACAAGGCATTAGGCTGACTGACTTCTGCATTAGCTGAAATAGTAACGGATAAGTTACCGTGTGTTACCGCAACGGGGCTGACTCTAACGTTTTGACCAATGACAATGGTACCCGTGCGTGAATTTACAACAATTTTAGCCGCGGCTTCCCCGGGGCTAAGTTCAAGGTTTTCTACTAGAGATAAAAAGGGAACACGTTGACTAGGATCACGAGGCGCATTCACCTTTATTGATAAGGCATCCATCGCTCTGGCACTACCTTTACCTAATGTAAAATTAATTGCATCTGTTAGACGACTTGCCGTCGTAAAATCAGCTTGATGTAAATTCAAAATAATAGAATCACCCACATTAAAAGCATTGCCCACAGTGCGCTCTACAGTTGCACCATTAGGAATTCGACCTGCACTGGGAATGTTTACTGTAACGCGAGAACCGTCTCCTGCTTCCGCCCCAAACCCGCCCACGACTAAGTTACCTTGTGCTATCGCATATATTTGACCATCAATACCTTTCAATGGCGTCATAATCAAACTACCACCACGCAAGCTTTTTGCATCGCCTAGCGATGAAATCGTTACGTCAATTGTTTGACCGGGTTTAACAAATGCCGGTAAGTCGGTATGAACAGCAACCGCTGCAACATTTTTACTTTTTGGATCGGTGCCCGGCGGCAGTGTAATCCCTAATTCCCGCAGCATTGTACGTAGACTTTGTCCAGTAAACTTAGTTTTGTCTCCTGTGCCGTTTAATCCAACAACCAATCCATATCCCACCAACTGATTGTTCCGGACGCCTGCAATAGATGCTAAATCTTTAATTCGTTCTGCTTGTACAACACTTGACAAAACAAGCGTGATAAAAGCTAACAATATTACTCTTATTTTCATTTTCATTGCCTCTTAAAACGGCATCAATGAGCTTAAAAAGAAACGCCCAAGCCAGCCAACAACATTGGCATCATTGGTCGGTCCGTCGCCCACATAGGCAATTTGTGCATCAGCAATACGCTTAGAAGAGACTGTATTATCAGCATCAATATCACGTGGACTGATCATGCCTGAGATACGAATATATTCATTGCCCTGATTAATTGTGATTACTTTTTCACCTCGAATAACTAAGTTGCCGTTAGGTAAAACTTCAACAACTGAGACACTAATATCGCCTGTTAATTTATTACTTTGATCACTGTCACCCGCACCTTTAAAGTTATGTGTGGACCCCAAATTAAAGGCTAAATTATTTTTTTTAGTATTGGCTAAAGGTAAAATGCCCGGTAAATCAAATTCGGGTGTTGTGCCAAATATTGTTGGGTTGGTAATACTATTACTATTATTTTTGGCAATCTTTGTTTCTGTTGCTTTTTCAGCTTCTGTTTTTTCATTTAGTTTGACTGTTAAAATATCACCCACACGACGTGCACGATAATCTTCAAATAACGATACATTTTTACTGACATCAAAAATAGCACCATCATTTTTGGTTTGCGGGGCAACAGCCACGGGGCGAACAGAAGCATAAGCCGGATCACGTTTAGCAGCCGTTTTTACACAGCCTGTCATAACAATAAGGCTTGCAAAAAGTAGAATGTGTATGACTCGTTTCATAATAAAACCCTATGCACTCTTACTAAAGATTTTGACTTGCATACTGCAACATCTGATCTGCTGTTGATATCGCTTTTGAATTCATTTCATAAGCACGCTGAGTTTCAATCATATTGATCAGCTCAGTTACCACGTTTACATTTGATGTTTCTAGTGCACCACCTGCAACCGAACCAATTCCTGATAGACCCGGCGTGCCTGTTATCGCACTCCCACTTGCACCCGTTTCTTTATATAAATTTTCACCAATTGCTTGTAAGCCTGTTGGATTCACAAAATCAGCTAATTGAACATTGCCCACAACCGTAGGAGATGTTTGGCCTGCTTGTACAACACTGACTGAACCATCACTCCCAATCGTGACACTTTGTGCATCAGTAGGAATGGTTATAGCAGGTTCTAACGGATAGCCATTTGACATCACCATTTGACCTGTTGAATCTATCTGAAATGTGCCATCACGTGTATATGACAACGCACCATCGGGCATTAATATTTGAAAAAAACCACGACCTTGAATCGCCATATCTAAGGCATTACCCGTTTGTACGATATTACCTTGTGTATGTAATTTCTCTGTTGCTACTGTACGTACACCTGTACCCACCAATAAACCTGATGGTAATTGAGTGTTACCAGAAGATTGTGCGCCAGGCTGACGTACCGTTTGATAAAGTAAATCTTCAAATACGGCACGATCTTGTTTAAACCCTGTTGTATTCACATTGGCCAAGTTATTAGAAATAACTGACATCCGTGTTTGCTGGGCATCGAGTCCTGTTTTAGCAATCCATAATGCTTGATTCATAATTTGTTACCTTCTACCATTATTTTGACGCTTTATCGCGTTTAAATGCATCTTAACCACCAAGTTGCAACAAGCGTGCCGATGCTGCACTATTATCATCTGCTGACTTCATCATTTTGACTTGCATCTCGTACTGGCGCTGCAATTCAATCATTTTTACTAAGGCACCTACGGCATTAACATTGCTACTTTCCAATGTGCCTGAGGCTATTTTTATAGTCGCATCTAGCGGTGCTGTACTACCATCACGCATTCGCATTAAACCATCACTATCTTTAAATACATTACTAAGTTCCGGCTTAACTAATTTAATGCGGTCTAATACAGCTAATGCATTCGCATCCGCACCAATAGGGCGAACAGATAGCGTGCCATCTGATCCAATTTCTATTTTTTCTGATGGTGGTATTGCAATGGGACCGCCTTCACCTAATACTGCTAGCCCCGTTCCAGTAACTAATTGCCCCGTGGCTGTTACATGTAAATCTCCTGCACGAGAATAGCCTTCACGACCATCTTTACCTTGTACAGCTATGAAGCCCTCACCCTGAATTGAAATATCTAATTCACGCCCTGTTGATTGAATCGAACCCTGTTGATAATCGGTAGCAGGACGTTCGCTCATTGAATAAACACGCGTCGGTAAGCCTTCACCAAAAACCGGCATACTACGAAACTGCTCAAAATCTTGTCTAAAACCGGTGGTATTCACATTGGCCAAATTATTACTATTTGTTGCCTGTGCTTGCATTGTTTGCTGAGCAGCATTCATTGAAATATAAATCATGCGGTCCATAATTAAATCCTCCTATTTTTCATTTCTAAAGAAATAAAATTAGGCATAAAGCTCATCGTAAGTTGATGATGGTTTGAGTAATTGAATTTTCAGTTTCTATTGATTTAGAATTCGCTTGGAAATTTCTCTGGGCAATAATTAAGCCCACCAATTCTTTTGTTAAATCAATATTAGATGATTCCAGAGAACCTGATTTTATAGCGCCGAAATTTCCTGTCCCAGCCTCGCCCGATAGCGCTAGTCCCGAATCAATGGTCTCTAACCATGAGGTATTTCCAATTTGTTTTAAGCCTTGAGGATTAGCAAAATTTACCAATGCAATTTTCCCTAGGGGTTGTGACTGTCCGTTGGTATAGGTGGCCTTGACCAAGCCATCATCACTGATGTCTAAACCACTTAGTCGCCCAGTAGTAAATCCGTCTTGTTGTAACGCATTAACCGTAAAGGCACCCGAATTTTGCGTTGAACCTGCAAAATCTATGGTAACCACTTGAGGTACTGCCGCTCCGCTAGCTAACGCACCAATACTAAATGCTTGAGTTGTTGGCACACTTGATAATGATCCCCCTGCCGCAGGGTCAAAGGTTAAAACTTTAGTCGCGCCCAGTTGTGTCTGCGGATTAGCACCGCTAGGCTCATCAATATAAACATCAACATCCCATTGATTTAATGCGGCATCAGTATTTTTATAATAGCTCGTTACCACATGCTGATTACCTAAAGAATCAAAAACTGTTGCTGATGTCGAATTGGTATAGGTTGTTGGATCCGATGGGTTAATTGCTGTTGCCGCTGCCAATGGCGTTGATGTTGATGGTAAATTTGCCGACAATGTTACCGCCGTTGTTGCACTGGGCGTACCTGATGAATTCGGTAATTGTAAGGGAGAAGTGCTCGACAAGGCTGTTGAAGATACTGTGCCATCGGGGTTCACCGGAAAAGTTCTTAAAAACTGACCCGCACTGTTCACCACAAAACCATCTTTATTGACACCAAAAGCACCTGCCCGGCTATAGACTACTTCACCACTATTTTGATTAGGTGCTAAGGCAAAAAAACCTTGCCTATCAATAGCTAAATCCAGCGAATTATCTGTGCCCTCCAAATTTCCTTGTGTAAATTGTTGGGCAACATTATTAAGAACAACACCACTACCAATCGTGGTATTGCTCGAACCAAATGCTGAAATAGAATAAACATCAGCAAATTCAGCTCGTGAACCTTTAAAGCCAGTTGTATTCACATTGGCGATATTATTTGATTTAACATTTAAGTCTGCTGATGCTGCATTTAAACCTGTTATTGCTGTACTGAATGACATTGTTTCTCTCCTAAATAATTTCTTGTGCTTCACTAAATGGTACGGCACCAATTCCTGCTAAATTCATTACTAAGCCTTTACCCGCTCCACCTACCAATACACTTTCTACTTTTGCAACTGTTGCTGTAGCAAAGGCTGTGTTTTCCTCGCCCACCGTTCCCGTTGCTTTAAATTGATATGTGCCTGGTGCTAGTGCTGTGCCCGTCTCATCAAAGCCATCCCATGCAAAATTGGTATAACCAGCTGCCGAGCCCATTTCGATAGTTCTCACTAAAGATCCAGTTTCAGTATAAATTTGTACTTTTAGGTCGGTGACAGGTTCTGACACATTAATTTGACCTTTTAAGCCGTCTGCAGCTGTCATTGAACCAATTGATGACGGTACTAATACCGAATGGCCTACCAAAGCAGAACCTTGTAAGGCCTGATCTGATTGCATCGTTTTCGCAAAGCTATCAAATGATGTTTTAAGATCACCAATACCACTTACCGTACCAAATGCTGCAATTTGGCCTAAGAACTCACCACTTTCCATTGGTTTTAATGGATCTTGGTTCTGCAGCTGAGTCGTCATTAACGACATAAAATCTTCTAATGCTAATGCACCGGCATCCTTTTCTTCTTTTTTCTCAACGGCACCTGTATTTAAAAATGCATATGGGTTATTGCCTACACCACTAATAGCCATAAATATTCTCCTACTGACCTAATTGTAAGGTTCGTAATAATAATTGTTTAGATGTATTGGCAATCTCAACATTATTTTGATATGAACGTGACGCCGACATCATATTGGCCATTTCGGCAATAGGGTCAACATTTGAATGAAAGACATAGCCATCTTGATTAGCCAAAGGATGACTCGGGTTATATTCTTGGCGGATAGGAGCTTGGCTTTCTATAACACCTTTAACCTGAACACTGCCTTGTGTGTAGCCCTGTTGAGCATCATCCAATACTGCAGAAAACACGGGGCTCCGTGTGCGATAAACCTGATCAACACTACTGCTTACGCTATCTGCGTTGGCCAAATTGCTTGCCGTGGTATTCAGCCTGAGTGACTGAGCACTCATGCCACTACCGGCAATATCAAAAATACTAAATAAAGACATTCGACTTATTCTCCCCTAATCGCACTTAGCAAACCTTTGAATCTGGCCCCTAAGAAATTTAAGCTGGCTTGGTATTGGACTGAGTTTTGCATGAATTCTGCTTGTTCAATCTGCTCGTCCACCGTATTACCGTCGAGCGAATCTTGCATTGTTGTGCGATATTGCACGGCAGGTGAATTGAGTTGAGCAGTAGATGTTTGGAAGTGCTTGGAATTGGTGCTTGTCATACCAGATGATTGATTACTCGCAGCCATTTTCATGGCAGATTGGAAATCAATATCACGCGCTTTGTAATTTGGCGTATCGGTATTTGCTAAATTAGATGCCAACAATTCTGCCCGTTGTGAACGGACACGAAGTGCATCAGCATGAATTCCTAGGGCGGAATCGAAGTTTATCGGCATTTTTGGCTCCAACTTTAATCTTATTTTGAATAAAGATAAGCACCAAATATGCCAAAAAGTTTTATTTCATTAAAATCAGTTGGTTATGAGATCACTGGTAATGCTGTCAAAAAAATAACGGCAAATATTGCCGCCTTAATATACTGCTAAAATTCTATCTCCAGAACAAATAAAGCACCCGAAGGTGCTTTATTAATTGAACAATTAGAAGACAAGTTTAAATGCTAAATACCATCATTTATTGCTCCACTAACAAGTAAATCATCAAGCATTTGTGTTGCTGTTGTCGCCACAGAAACACCGTGCAATTCAATTTCCTGCACAACATTACCACCACCATCTTTAATATTAAGTTGCAAGTCACCCGCACCCGTTTCAATGCCTTCAATTGTATGAGAACCATCTGATAGTAAATCGGCTAGATTAAGTACGTCATTATTAGTATCAAAATCAGTAATTTCATCATGTGCAGGAGTAACGACTGTCCCGACATCACTTGCATTCCAGACAAAAATATCATCGCCAACACCACCAGTAAGAATGTCGTTTCCGCCACCACCAATCAGAGTATCATCGCCAGTATTACCTGATAAAACATTATTGCTTGCATCACCCTGTAATAAGGCATCAACTCCTGCAGCAGCAACATCCACCTTCACATTGCTTGTAGTCGTGGCTGTGCTTGCACCATCAGTTGATGTAACCGAACCTGTAATCGCATTTATTTCCGCGGGCGTTAATACATGATCTGACGTCAAGGTAACCGTGCCAGAGTTATAGGTTCCATCACCATTAGCCACAGTCGTAATATTTGCTCCAGTCGGTAAGCCTGCAAGTGTAATTCCACTTAAACTTTCACTACCATCTACATCTGTTAGATTTGCACTTATATCAATGTCGTAGGTATACGTAGGCGCAGTACCAAATGTAATTGAATTGATAAGGTAATCATCCGTTGGATTCAGAGGAGCACTAAATACTACTTGGTCAAAGCTAGTACCTGGAGTCAAAGTGAACGGACCATCAATTGAATCAGATATTCCTCGTGTTGTGCCAGCCCCCACATGGACACCATTTAAAAAGAAATCATATTGAGCATCTTCTACTGCAGAAAGCCACGAAAAACTCACATCGATGGAATTCACAACCGAATCAAATATAACACTTATTTTTTCAGAAGCGGTGCTTGTTGAACCAATTTCCTGCGTAGCACCTGATGCCTGTCCCTGAACACCAAAACCTGCATGTGATGGGGCACTATCGATACTGATGCTACCAGGACTACCATTTAGCGAAACCGCCGAGACCGTAAAACCATTTCCTGTCGTTGACACATTATTCACATCAATAGTTTGACTCGTCCCAGCCTGAAGAACAGGTGACCCCGTACTCATAATCAAGGTTGGCATATCTGCTATTGGATTAACAGCTATAGTCAATGTCTCTGTAGAACCCGTATTTGTTGTGTACGTTGTAATCGGTACCCCACCACTGTAATTATCCGCTGGATCGAATATATACCCGCCATCAGCATTCAGTGTTAAGTCACCTACGCCGGCTATCGTTACGGTTGAGCCAGCTAGGTGTGTTCCGGCAACCCCTGCTATCGTAAAGCTTGCTACTTGCAAGCCGCCATCAGCATCACTGTCATTATCAAGTACGCCACCACTGCCCGCCGTTACCATTAAGGTCACATCTTCGTCAGTATTGCCCGTGTCGGCCACGGTGCTCGTTGGATCGTCGATCGGGTTGATGGTGATCGTTAACGTGTCACTTGAACCGGTATTGGTGGTGTATGTCGTTACAGGTACTGCTCCAGTGTAATTATTTACTGGATCGAATGTATACCCGCCATCAGCATTCAGTGTTAAGTCACCTACCCCTGCGATTGTTACTGTTGTTCCTGCGGCATGTGTCCCAGCAACGCCAGCGATTGTGAAGCTGCTTACGGTTAAGCTGTTATTGACATCACTATCATTATCTAATACGCCGCCGCTTCCTGCAGTTACTGTTAATGTGACATCTTCATCGGTATTACCTGTATCCGCTACGGTGCTCGTTGGATCGTCGATCGGGTTGATGGTGATCGTCAACGTGTCACTTGAACCGGTATTAGTCGTATACGTGGTAACCGGTACCGCGCCATTGTAATTTGCTACTGGGTCGAATGTGTATCCGCCATCAGCATTCAGTGTTAAATCACCTACGCCGGCTATCGTTACGGTTGAGCCAGCTAGGTGTGTTCCGGCAACCCCTGCTATCGTAAAGCTTGCTACTTGCAAGCCGCCATCAGCATCACTGTCATTATCAAGTACGCCACCACTGCCCGCCGTTACCATTAAGGTCACATCTTCGTCAGTATTGCCCGTGTCGGCCACGGTGCTCGTTGGATCGTCGATCGGGTTGATGGTGATCGTTAACGTGTCACTTGAACCGGTATTGGTGGTGTATGTCGTTACAGGTACTGCTCCAGTGTAATTATTTACTGGATCGAATGTATACCCGCCATCAGCATTCAGTGTTAAGTCACCTACCCCTGCGATTGTTACTGTTGTTCCTGCGGCATGTGTCCCAGCAACGCCAGCGATTGTGAAGCTGCTTACGGTTAAGCTGTTATTGACATCACTATCATTATCTAATACGCCGCCGCTTCCTGCAGTTACTGTTAATGTGACATCTTCATCGGTATTACCTGTATCCGCTACGGTGCTCGTTGGATCGTCGATCGGGTTGATGGTGAGTGTTACGGTCGCTGTATCAGTCGCGCCATCTGCATCCGTAATGGTATAAGTGAATGAATCATTACCATTATAATTAGGGTTTGGAGTGTAGGTATAACTACCATCATTATTAAATACCAATGTACCATTTGAGACACCTGTATTTAAGCTGAAACTAGTAGCATCTCCATCAGGATCGCTGTCATTTCCAGCCACACTTCCGTTGTGAATTGTATCTTCATCTAGTGATGCACTGTCATTGTCAGCCTCTGGTGGAGGGTTTGCAATATTCCAAACAAATGGTTGAGTGACAATACTACCGCCATCATTTGCAGTAACTACGACATTATAAGGACCGGTTTGCGATGAAGAACTGTCTATTACACCACCGATAATTCCTGTTACAGGATTGATAACTAGGCCGCTTGGCAAACCTGTTGCAGAAAAAGCTAATCCCGTGCCATTAAAGTTACCGGACACATTTAAGCTTATAGCATCACTATCATTATCATTTTGGTCAAAGATTCTCGGCGGTGGCGCTGTTGGTGGTTGCGGAACTTGTGGTGGAGAAATACTATTATTTGAGGAGCCAGCATTTACCCCGCCATCATTCACTCCACCAAATAAATTATTATCATTTAAAAAGGTTCTCGCTACACCTGTTGTTTCAAAACCACTGGTCACGTCACCTAGAGGATCTAAATAATCAACAACAACCGTTGACACACCCTCATTGCCACCTTCTGAATCTAAACCCGCTGCAGGCGCTTGACCTTGTCTTGTCGGGTCATCACCATCAACTAACGCATTTTGCAATTCTGCGATATCTACATCACGAGTTGATTCTATGGCTTGCTGCGGATCAAAAATCTCACTGTCTAATAGAGCTTGTGAGTTTCTGCCGAGATCCATAAGGCTTCCGTCAGAAAATTCAATTTCAATCGCACTGGCATCACCTGTCGTAATAATTTCGTCCGCATAGACGCGGTCGCCCACAAGTAAGTTACGTTGTGAACCATCAACAGCTGTTACAACTGCTGTGCCAATAAGTGCTTTTACAATACCAATTTCTGTGACCATGATCTTAATCTCAAAATTTAAGCGTTATTTGTATTTCGCTTTTCATGGTTTGTACTTTACGTGATCACCTAAACATTGAATAGTGTACCTTGGTACAATGACTTAGGGTTTTTTCTAAAAATGTCTACCACTTAACGTTTATTGACCTTATCCGCTCAAATTTCCCTTTAAATTTTCTACTGGTTAACATTTTTAAACTGTGTTTTCAGAATTGAACGATAACTAGGCTAGGTCCGGCAACTTACTATTATACCCGTGACCATTCAATCTGTAGATTCTGCAGATTGAATGGTCACGGGTATATAAGATATCGCCTTATGAATATTCCTTTAATACATCCGATAACAGCAGCCATTGCTTATCCCAACCCACTAGGGGTGACTGACGAAATCCAGTCCTTACATATTGCTGAATATGGCCTTCGATAATGGTCATTAATAAGTTTGCAGTTTCATTTACAGGCCGCCCACCCGCTTCTGTAAGTGTCAACTCACCTTCGCGTAGAATTTGTCTAAATTGCGTTTCTAAACGTTCAAAGAACTGACTTACTCGCTGGCGTAAACGTTCCGACTCACCCGTTAACGCCGCCCCTGTTAACACACTGCTTATTCCTGGGTTTTTTTCACTAAAGCCTAACAACAAACTTGCTACTTTTTTACATCTTGTTTCTGCGTCAGTCTCACGTTCTAAGATTTGATGAATTAAACTAAAAATAGTGTTCTCAGCAAACTCTATTAAACCTTCAAACATTCGTGCTTTGCTAGGAAAGTGACGATATAACGCCGCTTCAGACACATCTAAACTTGCAGCTAATTGTGCTGTCGTAATCCTTTTCCCTGGATTTTGCTCTAATTGCTGCGCTAGTGCCGCAAGAATAGCTTCTTTGCGTGATTGTTTCTTTTCAGCTCTACTGCTTACCTGCTCGCTCATTGCCAGCCTCCACGGATTAATGTTCCCACCCCTTCGTCGGTAAACATTTCTAATAATAAGGCATGTTGAACTCTACCATCGATGATATGCGCCGTAGTTACTCCTGCTTGAACAGATTCTAAAGCACATTTTATTTTGGGTAGCATACCACCATAGATTACCCCATCATCGATTAGCTCATTCACCTGTTTTGCATTGAGCCCTGTCAACAATTGCTCATTGGCATCTAATAAGCCAGCCGTATTGGTTAATAAAATTAACTTTTCGGCTTGTAATACTTCTGCAATTTTACCTGCCACCAAGTCAGCATTGATATTGTAAGACTCTCCGTTTACACCCACGCCAATAGGCGCTATTACGGGAATAAAATCACTCTGGATCAGCATATCAATAACACTGGTATCGATGCTCTTTACTTTTCCTACATGGCCCAAATCAATAAGCTCAGGAACATTATTTTCAGGAGCATCCGATGACACTTGTAATTTCTCAGCACAAATAAGCCCGCCATCTTTTCCTGTTAAGCCAACTGCTCTCCCACCATGCGTGTTAATAAGGCTAACGATACTTTTATTAACCTGCCCACCCAAAACCATTTCAACAACGTCCATTGTCTCGCTATCTGTCACCCTCATACCATCGATAAAATGACTCTCTTTTCCTATTCGTTCAAGCAAAGAGCCAATCTGTGGGCCACCACCATGAACAACAACAGGGTTAATCCCTACTGCCTTTAATAGCACTATATCACGGGCAAAATTATTTTTTAGTTCCTCATCCACCATGGCATTACCGCCATATTTAATGACTAATGTTTTCCCAGAAAACCGCTGGATATAGGGTAGAGCTTCCGTTAGAATCTGAGCTCGGTACGAACTGTCTTGTGTTGTTAAACTCATTTATTTCTTAGTATCTAATGTTAAAAATGATAACGATAAGGTTGGTTTTATTTGCAACATTTGATGTTTAAATCGTTGCTGGATATGCTGCAAATCTTCTAATGTATCAGCTTCAAATCGCAATGTTAAGCCGGGTACAGTGTTCGACGCTCGAACCAAACCCCAACCATTAGGATAATCTGCCCTAATGCCATCTATTTTGATTATTTCTGCACCCGCAAACTCGGCTTCTTTAACAATTTGAGCCATAAATTGTTTGCTTTCTTTTTCATTCATTTCCACCAATATTTCAGGTGTACTTACACGGCTTGGTAATGATGCAAAAATATCCGTTGGTGTCCGCTCTAAAGGATCGTTACATAATAACTCAAATAATCTACTGGCGGCATACAAAGCATCATCAAAACCGAACCAGCGCTCTTTAAAGAAAATATGGCCGCTCATCTCACCAGCTAATTGAGCATCCATCTCGATCATTTTATTTTTAATCACAGAATGGCCTGATTGCCACATAACAGCTTCACCACCTGCACGAGAAATTTCTTCCCCGAGTAAGTTACTACTTTTTATATCGTAAAGGATCACTGAACCTGGCATCCGTAATAATACATCTTGTGCAAACATAATCATCAATCGATCAGGCCAAATTGGATTGCCAGCCGTATCAACCACACCAATGCGATCACCGTCACCATCAAATGCTATCCCTAATTCGGCATCTTGTTTTGCAACCTCTTCAATTAATGCCTGTAAATTATCTGGCTGGCTCGGATCCGGATGATGGTTAGGGAAATCACCATCAACATCACAATAAAGTTCTACGACTTCACATCCTAATGCTTTAAATAATTTGGGCGCCACAACTCCTGCAACACCATTACCACAATCAATAACGACCTTCATTGCCCTAGGTAGTTTTATATCTGTTGTTATTCGATTGATATATTCATCAATCACATCCATATCTTGTCGACTACCTTGACCTTTACGCAATTTATTTGATGCTATTCGCTGATGAATTCCCTTCAATTCATCACCCAATAAGGCTTTTCCTGCCAAGACTATTTTCAAACCATTATAATTGGCTGGATTATGACTTCCTGTGACCATAACACCTGATTTAGACTCGGAATGCTCAGTAGCAAAATAAACTACCGGTGTAGGCACCATGCCCACATTAACCACATCACAGCCGCTTGCTAAAATACCTTCAATTAATGCCTCACTTAATATGGGGCTCGAGTGTCGGCCATCTCGTCCAACTACCAAACTTGTTAAGTCTTGATCTAGTGCTTCACTCCCAATTGCGCGCCCTATAACATTGACAGCTTCTTCAGTTAAGGACTTATCCACAATTCCTCTAATATCATATGCTTTAAAAATACTCGGATCGACATCAACTGGATCGTCTAAATATTCCTCCAACACTTCTTCAACAGCGCTTTCTTCTTCTCTTTCTTCTACGCGTTTATCGAGGCTTTCTGAAGTTAACCCCTGTTTCTTTTTAGATTCACCACTACCATCTACAGCAGAAGTCGGCTCGTTAATTAATGCCGTCAACGATAATGCAACATCTTGAATATCATCAACAACATCCTGCAACACTTCATCTGTTGTATAATATTTGGTCTTTAATTCTCCGCGTTTCACATCAATCAGCTGCTGTGTAATCACCTTAATATCACGTTTAAAAAAGAAACTTGCTATTAGCCTTTGAAGTAACCACATCAGCGCAATGACACCGACAACAACCGCCATAGGTATCAATGATGATGCCGCAGCTTCAAGCTTTGGCCAATAGGCTACTTTCCAATAAGTGCCCTGTATTTTCCGTTCAATTAGAGCTGTACCTTTTTTCCACTGTGCATCACCTTTGCTCGCTAGCATTGTGGTCTTTTTTGTGCCTTGTTGTAATTCTGCATAGCCATCAATCATGGGTACATTAAATAATGTACCTGACAATATTTCTGGTTTTAGCGCAACCGCTATCACACCAACAACACGTTTTGATTTATCCGTTACCCGTTGCGTTAATAACAAATAGGCATTTTTCGTCCCGACCTGCATCATAGCAAGCGAAGCACTACCTTCCTCTTTTGCCTGCCGCAAACTGCTCAATACTGAAAAAGTAATCGGAATACATGCGCTTTTATCGACATCATCAACGCTAGCTGCAATTAAACACACTTTTGTAGCTGATGGAAAAATAGATTTCAAGTTCTGTTGATGTTTAGCTATTTGTGACTTATCACCACTTAACAAAACATTCGTCATTTGGGACATAGCTGACACGGCTTGTATTTTTGCTTTTAACGCCTGGACATGCGAAGCCGTAATTTCATATAAAACAGCCACTGACTGTTGTTGATAGTTTGTTTTCTGCTGATTATATTGTGTATTTGTTATTTGTTGCTGCCATAAAAACCCTGCCGCAGCTATAAGACAACTGATAACCAGTGCCACTAAACCGACTGATTTACTCCCTAATTTTGATAAAAGTCTAGCTATCGCGTTCACAGCAACTCCTTAAAAAATATAAATATTAGCTTCTTCCTGTATGTCCAAAACCACCACTTCCCCGTTCTGAACTACTAAATTCTTCTACCTGTTCAAATTCAACTTGTGCTACAGGTACAAATACCATTTGAGCAATACGTTCACCTATAGCAATATCAAATGCAGTTTGACTGCGATTCCAACATGATACAAATACTTGCCCTTGATAATCGCTATCAATGAGCCCTACTAAGTTACCCAGCACAATGCCATGTTTATGCCCTAAACCTGAGCGGGGCAATAAAACTGCCGCAAGAGAAGGATCATCTATATGAATAGCCAAGCCTGTTGGAATTAATACGGTTTCACCTGCAGCTATTGTTATATTGCCATCTAAGCAAGCACGCAAATCTAATCCTGCCGAGCCTGATGTTGCATAATTGGGTAGTTCAATCGTATCGCCCAATCTTGAGTCAAGCAGTTTAAGTTGTATCTTTTGCATTATATCGCTCAATAATAAGTGTCATTAAATCTCGTGCTAGCTGACTTTTTGGTGCCATTGCTAATGATTGAGAACCCGATTCCCAAAAAACCTGTAATTCATTTTCATCTACTGCAAACCCAACACCATCACCTACTTGGTTTGCTGCGACCATATCTAAACCTTTTCTTTTCAGCTTGTCCTTTGCATAAGTCTCAACAGAGTTTGTCTCCGCCGCAAACCCAACAACAAAAGGGGGCTGGTCCCCACTTGCAACAGCTGACACAATATCCAAAGTGGGTGTCAACGTTAACTGTAACTCCTGCTTCCCCATTTTCTTAATTTTTTGTTCTAAAGGCTGTGGTCGAAAATCAGCCACCGCAGCACAAGCAATGAATAAATCACAGTGCAGTGCATACTCCATTACCTTGTCATGCATTTGCTGTGCCGTTTCCACATCAATACGATGAACACCTGTCGGCGTCGGCAAATTTACCGGCCCTGAAATCAAGGTAACATCCGCTCCTGCCTCAGCTGCAGCCACCGCCACTGCAAACCCCATTTTTCCCGAACTTCTATTACCTATAAAGCGTACGGGGTCGATCGGCTCATACGTTGGCCCTGCAGTAATAACAACATGCTTCCCTTGAAGTTGTGCAGGAACAACCAACCGTTCTAATGCTTGCACAATGTCATTAGGCTCTAATAATCGCCCTTCCCCTTGTTCTCCACATGCTTGATCGCCACTGGCTGGTCCTAAAATCTGGGCACTTTGTGACCTTAATTGTCGTATATTATTCTGTGTTGCTTCATTCTGCCACATTTTATTATTCATTGCTGGCGCAATTGCAAGTGGGGACTCACTAGCACTACAGAGAGCCGTAAGCAGGTCATCTGCACGACCACCAGCTAATCGAGCAATGGTATCGGCGGTTGCTGGTGCGATCAGAATCCAGTCAGCCCAGCGCGCTAATTTGATATGACCCATCGCCGCTTCTTCGTCCGCATCTAATAGTTCAATCGCAACAGGATGGCCACTTAATGTTTGTAGCGTAAGTGGTGTAATAAATTCACATGCCGCTTTTGTCATCACTACGCGAACATCCACTCCTTTTTCACGTAAACGGCGTACTAGATCAGCTGATTTATAGGCCGCAATACTCCCTGTCACCCCTAAAACAATCTTTTTATTGTGCAATACATTTTCGGTCATTTCGCTAACTCTTCCATAACTAACTCACGCAAATCTAAATCTGCCAACATCTTCTCTTGCGCATCATTGAGCTTTTGTAATAACTGTTCAACTGCACTTCCTACTTGTCGTGTTGTTACCGTTATATTAGATTCTTCCGCGATGCGTAGCGTATTCAATATTGTCTTCACCTGTATTTTAGCTATATCTTGTGCGGGTTGATAACGCGGAATATCACCATCAAGTTCAACAATTAACTTGCCTTGCTCTAAAATAGAAAGCAAATCTTGTGTCAAATCTCCAGCCAATCCTGTTTGAACCTCTAATTCTTGTACGTTTAGTGCTGGCTTTTGTAAATAAAACTGTTTCGCTATAACCGTCATTAGCCAGAGCCCTTCCTTGTCACGTAAACGCGGGCTCAAACTGTAATCTTGACCACCAAAACGCACAAGTTTTGGATGCTGTAGATAATAAGCAACCTGAGATCCTGTCAGCAGGATAAACCACGCCAAATACAGCCAAAGCATAAAAAAGAACAAAATAGCAAAACTTGAGTAAATAGCCGTGTAATTGGAGGATGAAACCACAAAAGAAGCAAATAATTTACCCAATGTAACCCATAATACACCGGCCACAATAGCCCCAATTAAAGCGGGGCCAAATTGAACTTGAGTATTAGGTATAAATTTATATAAAAATGTAAACGCCAAAATAATCATTAAATAGGGGGCGATTTTACTAATATAAAGAATTAAAGTACCAAAAGGCTCTATTGCCTGTATCTGTTGCACAATATCATGATTCAAGACCGTTGCAGCAAGGCCCAATGCACTAAAGACCAAGACAGGTCCAATCATGACCACACTAAGATAATCCGTAAACCGGCGAGCTAATGTCCTCGATTTTTTTACTCGCCAAACAAAATTAAAGGCATTTTCGATTTTTTGAATCAAGGCTATGATAGTGTAAAACAACATTGCCACACCCAATGAACCCAGCACTTTCACATCTACATTGTGTACAAATCCAATAATATTTGCTGTAATTTCAGGTCCTTTCGGCCCTAATGGCTCTAACGCACTGAGTAAAACAGGTTCAATTTTGTTATGAACACCAAATGCTTTTAATACTGAAAAGGCAACGGCAATCAGAGGAACCAATGATAATAGCGTCGTAAACACTAGGCTCATTGCTCGCAAATTAAGCTCACCAGTGGTCAGTTCACGAATAACGATATAACTCACACGTAAAATATTAATTACCCATCGCCAGAGCACCCCAGTCTTTACAGGAACGTCTTGCCATAAACTCACTGAGAAAAATATTTTTATTTTAGCTATTAAGTCAATCATTGTGCTTTTCACTCATTTCTTTAGGCTGGATTATCAATATCAATAAACTGATGCTGCAAATCAAATTTTTCTGCTAAATGCTTCCCTAAAGCCTGCACACCGTAGCGTTCAGTAGCATGGTGACCGGCTGCAAAATAGTGAATGCCTAACTCGCGTGCTAAGTGCACTGTTTGTTCAGAAATCTCACCACTTATAAATGCATCTAAACCTAACGCGGCGGCCTGTTCAATATAAGCTTGCGCAGCCCCGCCACACCAGCCAATGCTTTTAATCTGCCGACCATGGCCCTCAATAAATAAAGGACTTCGTTGTAGAGCTCGAGAAATCTTATCTGCAAATTCTTGTGCTGTTACGGGTGATTTCAAATAGCCATACCATGCAAGATTAGGCTCCCCTGTTCCTGGAATACTATCTTGAATGTCAATCTCGAGCAGCTTAGCTAGTTGTGCATTATTTCCCATCACAGCATGCGCATCAAGCGGTAAATGATAGGCGATCAGATTAATGTCATTCATTAATAACTGCTTTAATCGCCTTTGTTTTATTCCCACAACTCGCGGATCTTCACCCCGCCAAAAATAACCATGATGAACAAGAATGGTATCGGCTTCAAGATCAAGCGCAGCATCCAGCAAATCCTGGCTTGCTGTCACGCCTGTGACAAGCGTGCTTATATGCTCGCGACCCGCAACCTGCAAGCCATTAGGACAGTAATCTTGGAACTTGTCCGGCTCTAAAATAGTCTCAAGATAGGATAAACATTCAGTTCGGCTTATCATTCCACACAGTCAATATAGTTATTCGAATCGCTTACTATACCCGTTATCATTATAATCTGCGGTTTTTTAGTGCGCATAATGGATGGTCACGGGTATTAACAAATTGGAGAAAACACATGGACGCTGTCAGTATTATTGCCTTAAGCATGGGCGCGGCATGGGCAAGCGGTATCAATCTTTATGCCACCCTTTTCATGCTGGGTTATATGGGTGCAACAGGCAATATGGCTCTGCCTACCGAATTAAATGTACTGTCAAATCCAATGGTAATGACCGCCGCAGGCTTGATGTATTGTATTGAGTTTTTTGCCGACAAGGTGCCAGGGCTAGATTCAGCTTGGGATGCAATTCATACATTTATCCGTATACCCGCGGGTGCAATGTTGGCTGCAAGCGCTATTGGTGATGTTACCCCTGCAGTTGCACTTACTTCAGCATTATTGGGCGGCACATTGGCTACCGGTAGTCATGCCACAAAAGCAGGCACTCGTTTATTGATAAATACTTCACCAGAACCTGTTACCAACTGGACAGCATCAATTAGTGAAGATCTACTGGTTATTGGCGGCTTATGGACAGCACTACATCATCCTGTATTATTTATAATTGGACTTATCCTTTTTATCGCATTAATGATTTGGTTATTACCTCGCCTCTGGCGTCTAATCAAACGTTTATTGCAACGCATTGGAAGCTGGTTAGGCTTATGCGAACCACCACCGCCGTTTACAGATGAAACGTCCGATGGAGATATTCACGAGTTACCGCCAGCCTAGTCTTTCAGACGATAATAAACACCTGAAGCACTACGTTTCATTTCAAAGGCATCAGAATAGCCCATAACCGTTTCAGAGGCTCCCAAAAACAGAAAGCCTCCTGGGTTCAATGCCCGAGCCATTCGGTTAAGAATGTCAGTTTTACGTTCTGCTGCAAAATATATCAATACATTTCGACAAAAAATAATATCAAACTTACCCAATGAATCGTAGCTTGAGAGTAAGTTTTGCTCTTTAAAACTAACCCTCTTTCTAATGTCATCAGCCACAATCCATCGTCCGCCATTTTGCTTGAAGAATTGCTGCTTTCGTTTCGAAGATATTCCACGCCCCACTATGTTTTCATCATATTCTGCTTGCTTCGCCTCTTGTAGCATACTGGCTGAAATATCCGTAGCGATGATACTCGCCGAGTTTAGAGTCGTTACTGTCGTTATAGCTTTATATTCGCTCAATGCAATGCTTATTGTGTATGGCTCTTGACCAGAAGAACAGGCCGCCGACCAAATTTTACACTGGCGTTTTTTCTCTTTATCCCACAAGGGAAAAACATCTGTTGCTAACGCTTCAAAAGGACTGCGATCGCGAAACCACGATGTTTCATTCGTTGTCATCGCGTCAATAACAAAGTCTCGTAAATATTGAGGTTGACCCAACTCAATAGCAGTTAATAACTCAGAAACAGAAGAAACACCTTCATTTCGTAATAGCTTGGTCAACCGACTAACGATTAAATATTGCTTGCCTTCTCCCAAAGTAATACCACAGGCTTTTTCTAAGAAACCTTTAAATTTCCTATAATCTTCTGGCGCAATATTTTTAGTCATACTCATTGTTTGTCTTTTACCCGTGACAGTTCAATATAATTCAAATTTTTTTGGTCTATCTTCGAATAAGTAGCTGTCTTTCACATTTTTATCCTCATAATATGGTATATTCCTTACTATCAAGGGAGGTCTCACCTAAGAATTTAATCTACGGTGAAGATGAGGAACAAAATTATGGCTACTAATAATATTATTTCTTTTGGGTCAACGAATGAAATGGCGTCAACAAAATCAAGCTTTAATAGCAAAGCACTAAAGTCGTGTCGCCCAATTATTGCAAATTCTTTACCTAATTGCTTCGTTTTTTTAAATGATTTAGATGATATTCTTTTTAAACTTGCAGATAAAGCGGAATCAAATCAGGAACAAGAAGAGTTTTTTGTTGCTATGCGCCAATTCCGAATCAATCAGGACAAGCTTAAAAAAGATTTCACTCAGCTTGTTTTAGATGATTTTGATGCGTTTTGCTCATCATCAGCATTGGCAAAAAATGGAAATTCAAATAAAGATTCTGCGTCCTCAGCAAACTTAGAATTATCGATCCTTGATAATGAGTCTTTAGAGGAAGATATCGCCGTAAACCGCATTGCAATGAAAAGTGAAAGCCTGTTTGGTCATGATATGACTAATTTAGACCAGCGGTTTGCAAACGCACTAAATATCAAAAATATTGATGACAACCCGCTAAATCCTGAACGTGTTGCCGGTCATATTAAAGATGTGATTGCGCCACTCTCATCAAATATAGAAATAAAGTTAGTGGCTTATAAACAGTTTGAAAAACATGCTGTTGCTGAGCTTGGGAAATTATGCGTCCAATTAAATGAAAACTTGATTAAACAAGGTGTATTACCTAACTTAGAAAAGAAAAAGCCTAAAACAGAAAATACTAATCAAACCGTACCAAATGCCATTAATGAGTTAGCTGATATAGACCTTAATGACATTACTGATGACCAACCTATAGCCGATCCTTCACACTTCTTTGAAGGGCTGCGTCAATTTTTAAATAAGCCTCACGGCAACCAACCAAGTTACGGTGGTCGCTCTGCACCTGTAGCAGAACACTCAACAGTATTAACGGCTCTCTCAGGTTTGCAACAACGTCCAGTAAGCCAAGTTTCTTTTGATGCCGATGGTTCAGCCCATCTCCCTGATATTCGTCAGGTTTTGATGGACAGTCTTTTGATCACTCAGCAAGATGGTACTAAAGTACAACAAACTGTCAGCCGTCTCGACGAAGATGCAATGGATCTTATTGATTTATTGTTTGAATTTATCTTAGATGATCAATCTATCCCTGCACCTATTCGTGCTGTACTTGCTCGCTTACAAATTCCTCTATTAAAAATCGCTCTCAGCGATAAAGATGTTTTCAGCAAAAAAAGTCATCCTGCTCGCCGACTCTTAAACAATCTAGCAAAATCATCGACGGGATGGAGTGAACAACAAAGCACACAACAAGATAAGCTTCAAACTAGAATTGAATCGATTGTCGATACCATTCTGCTTGAATTTGATACTGATACCCAGTTATTTCTTGATCTAAATACTCAATTTAATGAGTTTATTAGCCAGTTAAACAAAAGTAGTCAAGCCGCTGAACAACGTATTGTGCAAGCAAATGAAGGTCAAGAAAAATTAATCGCAGCACAACAAGAAGTTGATACTGTAATTAACCAACAATTATCACAACACGAACATCTTCCGAAGGTTGTAATTTCGCTTATCGAAGATGCTTGGAAACATGTGCTTAAACTCCGCTTATTACAAAAAGGCAAAGACAGTGATGAATGGAGAAAATCAATCGAATTAATCCAGCAACTTCTGTGGAGCGTTAGTCCTAAACCTGATGAAGATGATCGTAAAAAACTATTAGAAATCATTCCGGGGATGTTGAAATCGCTGCGTGAAGGTTTAAGCGGCGCTTCCTTTAATCAACATAAGATCACAGCCTTATTTAAAGATCTACAACAATGTCATATTCAATGCATGAATGGGGCGGCTATCGCTGAAGATGAATTGCAAGATATTGATAAATTATCTTTAGTTGCACCTTCAAGCAAACCTGACTTAGAAACCTTGCCTGATTTAGATGAGAAGAAGAAAGTTCTATCTGATAAAGAAGCAATGGATAAAGCCAAGCAGCTCAGTGTAGGAACATGGCTAGAGGTAGCAGACGATAACGGTAAGGCACCACAACGCATCAAATTCTCGTGGCGCAGTAATCTAACCGGCCGCTGCCTATTTGTTACTTATCAAGGTACTAAAGCAGCAGATATTGCGATCACCGAATTAGCTAGTTGGTACCAACAAGGTAAAATCCTTGTGATTGATCAATCGACACAGTTAATGGACCGCGCATTAGCATCGATGATGGAAACAGTAGATAGTTAATATCCCAATCAATGCCCCAGAAAATGTACTAATTACCGGTTGCTCTAGCGGTATCGGCTATTGTGCCGCAAAGATGTTACATCAACGAGGCTATAACGTTATAGCCACAGTACGTAACGATAAAGATGCGATTTCTCTCCAAGCCTTAGGCATAACAACTACATTACTTGATCTGAATAGTAGCACTTCAATTCAGCAAGCGATTCAATTCACACTTGATCATTTTGAGGGTCAAATTGCTGCATTATTTAATAATGCAGCATACGGCCAACCCGGTGCTGTAGAAGATTTAACTCGTGATGTACTTCGTCAGCAATTTGAAACTAATCTTTTTGGCACCCACGAATTAAGCAATCTTGTCATCGCACAAATGCGAAAACAAGGTAATGGACGAATCATATACAATAGTTCTGTCCTTGGTCTTATTTCAATGTCTTATCGCGGTGCATATAATGCCAGTAAATTTGCCCTTGAAGGATTGGTTGATACCTTAAGACTCGAACTCAAAGGATCTAATATTCATATTAGCCTTATTGAACCGGGTCCTATCTTAAGTGACTTTCGTAAGAATTCATTTGAAAAATATAAACAGCATATTGACCGAGATAAAAGTCTTCACAAAGAAACCTACCTTGCTATGGAAGCTCGTTTAACCAAGCAAGGTGCAGCAGTGCCTTTCACGTTACCCGCTGAAGCCGTTGTTAAAAAACTTATTCACGCCCTTGAAAGTAAACGACCAAAGATCCGATATTATGTTACATTCCCGACCTACCTATTCGCATTTTTAAAACGAATTCTTCCTTACCGTTGGCTAGATTATATTATTAATAAAATTCAATAAGAGACCTTTGCACGATAAGTATTTTTTGTCAGGACAAGGCAAAAATAGTTGAAAAAGCGCAGTTTACTGGTGTAAATGAGCATTTTGAAACTATTTTTAACGCAGGCATGGCGAAAAAGGCGACTCGTGCAAAGGTCTCAATAAACATATTCCTCTGTACAATTTGCATTAAATGAATCATTATGCGAGGAATAATATATATTTCTCTGAAATTAGGAGCTTACTTTAATGTTCACCAGAACTGCATTATTTATAGCTACAAACCTAGCCGTTTTATTTGTTTTAAATTTATTGATCACCATTTTTGGGCTTAACCAACCGGGGATGAACTGGACTCCCATGCTAATTATCGCTGGAGTCATGGGTTTCGCAGGTTCCTTCATTTCATTGTTGATGTCAAAAACAATGGCAAAACGATCTGCTGGTGCTCGTGTCATTACCGAACCAAGTACTGATACAGAACGCTGGCTAGTCGATATCGTGACTTCTCAAGCAGAAAGAGCGGGCATTGGCATGCCAGAAGTCGCTATCTTTGATTCACCGGCACCTAATGCATTTGCAACAGGTGCGAATAAAAATAGCTCTCTAGTCGCAGTTAGTACCGGTTTACTTGAATCCATGACAAAGGATGAAGCCGAAGCTGTTTTAGGCCATGAAATTAGTCATGTTGCCAATGGCGATATGGTGACATTATCATTGATACAAGGTGTAGTGAATACCTTTGTTATCGTACTATCCCAAATCATTTCATCATTAGTAGATCGTCGACGTGGCGGTGGTTATAGCAATAGTGGCTACGGCTTTGGTCGGGGTATGGGCTATCGCGTTACTTATATGATATCTCAAACTGTTCTAGGATTTTTAGCAACGATTATCGTTCGCTGGTTTAGCCGTTGGCGTGAATACCGTGCTGATGCGGGTGGTGCTTCACTCGCAGGAACAGACAAAATGGTAGCCGCATTAGAAAAGTTACAAGCACTCCAGCGCCCTGCCCAACTCCCTGCACAAATGCAAGCATTAGGGATTAATGGCGGGTTACTGGGTGTGATGGGATTGAAAAAACTAACCATGACCCATCCGCCTTTAGAAGATCGGATCAGGGCTTTACGTGAAAATCCAGTTACACCCAGCTCTAATTCTGAAGAGGCTGTGGTTCGACGTTAAAATATGTTGGGAGGCTGATACAGCCTCCCAACGTCCAAGATCCTAACTAACCTCAGATCTGTTTAAGAAACAGTCATCATACTAAATTCTTCGCTCGTAATTCTCAACGATGGTTTATTGTCTTTAAGTGAGTAAGCGATAAGCCCAGCAATGATATTCAGCATAAAGC
>JALSLH010000016.1 GCA_026988435.1 Methylophaga sp. | reverse complement strand
TAAATATACGGTATTTTAAAGGGACATTTAACAGCGACATGTTAGAAAAACAATTCTCAAAAGTAATGTGTAATCATATATAAAAAAGAAACGTATTTTATAGGTATTCAACAAATAATTCTGTGTCAGGATACTCTATTTCTATACCTTCTATACCTTCTATACCTTCTATACCTTCTATACCTTCTATAGCGGCAATAATCGCTTTTTCATTAGTAGGGTCAACCAAGGTAGTGAATATATTTACGGTTATACGGGCCTTTAACAAAATTTCTGTCTGCTTATCTAATAAAACCCCCTGATTTATCCACAATGTCGCATGATTCGCTAAGACACTTTCTTGGGCATCTTCAAACCCGGCTTGTGTAAAGATAAGGTATATCATTATTTCTCAATAGCTAAATAGGCATTTTCTGAAATATCAGACCACGCGTCATTTTGTAGACGAAATGCTTGGTAGGCTTCATAAATACGCTTAAACTTTGGATCATTAGCCGCTTCTTCAGCTAATGTTTCATTGGTTAGTGTTCTTAATTTAGCTAATACATCATCAGGGAAACGATGAATTTTTACGCCAGAACGATCTTTTAACTCTTGAAGTGCGGAGAGATTCTTTTGCTCCATTTCAGAAAACATTCGCAGATTTTCAGCCATGGCTGCATTACTGACAATAGCTTGTAAGTCGGCAGGTAAAGAATCCCATGCACGTTGATTTATGGTGAGCTCTAAAACAGTACCGGGCTCATGCCAACCTGGATAATAATAATGCTCGGCGGCACGATATAAACCTAAACGCTGATCATGAAAGGGACCTATCCATTCTGTTGCATCAATAGTGTTACGTTCGAGTGCGGTATAAACCTCACTACCGGCTAGTAATACGGGGTTGCCGCCTGCTTTGGCAAACACTTTACCGCCAAGGCCGGGAATACGCATTTTTAAGCCTTTAATGTCAGCAAGTGAATTAATTTCTTTATTAAACCAGCCGCCCATTTGCACACCTGTGTTGCCAAGGGGGAAGGGTACAACATGAAATGGCTTATATACTTCACGCCACAACTCCAAACCACCACCATCATAAAGCCATGCATTCATACCGCGTGCTGTCATACCAAAGGGTACAGTAGAGAAAAACTGTGCTTCGGGCACTTTACCTGCCCAATAGTAGGCGCTGCCATGACCCATTTCAACCGTGCCCTGTGATACGGCGTCAAAGGTTTGTAAGGCAGGGATCAACTCACCACCGGCATAGACTTTAATGTTCAGTCTGCCATTAGACATGGCTTTAATATTATCAGCAAAGCGTTCAGCACCTTCTTGCAAAACGGGGAAGCCGGGCGGCCAAGTAGTGACCATTTTCCAGTTGTAGGTTTTGCTGTTATCGACAGTTTGGGCAACGTCGTTGCCTGATTGTTCTTCGTTACACCCGGTAAGAACAATACTTAAGGTTGCAAGGAGTAGAATAAAAGCATATTTCATTTTGATGTTCCTGATTCTATAATTAGCTATAATAAATACCATCATTCCGGTAGCTTTTAGCCGGAATCTGAGCAATAGTAAGACTCCCGCTAAAAACATGCGGGAGTGACGGGTAGGTAAACCCCCGCACTTTACAATAGTCACGGGTATGCATGTTAAAAGATTCCGGCTAAAAGACTACCGGAATGACGTAACCGCCGGGTAAATGACGCTACTTTTCTATTTCAAACTTTCTCCAGCTTAGCATAAGCCGTAACCAACCACTTGCTACCTGCATGTTTAAAATTAACTTGAACGCGTGCGCTTTTGCCCGATCCTTCAGTGTCGATAACGATTCCCGCACCAAATTTATGGTGGTGTACTTCTTGACCGGGGTTAAAGCCTGTTTCATTAATTGCCGAGCTATGTTTAGGTGCGGCGAAATTTGAATTACCACTGCTGACTGTATTTCTTCTAGCACGAATTTCTTCGACTCGCTCGCTAGGAATTTCACGTAAAAAACGCGAAGGGCTAGGTGACATTTCTTGGCCATATAAAAAACGTGATTCGGTATGCATCAAATAGAGTGTGGTGCGCGCGCGGGTCATGCCTACATAACAAAGACGGCGTTCTTCTGCTAAACGGCTTGGGTCGTCGCTGGATTTCTGTCCGGGGAATAAACCTTCTTCCATACCCACCATAAAGACGACAGGGAATTCTAAACCTTTTGCTGAGTGTAAGGTCATTAATTGCACACAGTCTTCCCATTGATCGGCCTGATTCTCACCCGCTTCTAATGCGGCATGTGATAGAAATGCATCTAACAACGGCATATCAGCCGTTTCTTCATCATCAGGTCGTTCAAACATACGTGTAGCACTGATTAATTCATCTAAGTTTTCAATGCGACCCTGGCCTTTTTCTGTTTTATCTTTTTCGAAATGTGCCCGCAAGCCGCTTTCATCGATGACTAATGTCGTTAATTCATGCAAAGGAATAGAGTCATCTTCCGGTGTTAAAGAATCAATTAAGGTTAAAAAGCCAGTAAGTGCATTGCCCGCACGCGCAGTAAAAAATTGAGTTGCAAGCAAATCAACACATGCTTGCCACATAGTTTGATTCTGTTCGCGAGCGTATTGACGTAGTTGAGTCAGTGTTGACGCGCCAATGCCGCGAGTGGGCGTATTGACTACACGTTCAAATGCAGCATCATCATTTCGATTTGCGACTAGCCTCATATACGCAAGAACATCTTTAATTTCAGCGCGATCAAAAAAGCGTAGGCCGCCATAAACACGGTAAGGCATATTCGCTTGCATTAAGGCTTCTTCAATCACACGAGACTGGGCATTCGAACGATATAAAACCGCATGATCAGCACGCTTGCCACCAGCATCAACAGATGATTTCACCTGCTCAACTAAGTAACCCGCTTCATCACGTTCGTTATAGGCGTTATAAAGTTGAATCAGTTTGCCATCGTCATCATCCGTCCACAGTTCTTTGCCAAGGCGGTCGCTATTATTAGCGATCACGGCATTCGCACCCGCTAGAATATTACCTGTAGATCGATAGTTTTGTTCTAGGCGAATCGAGCTGGCATCTGCATAATCTTGATGAAATTTTTGAATATTCTCAATTTTAGCACCGCGCCAGCCATAGATTGATTGATCATCATCACCAACAATAAATAAATGCCCCGTTTCACCGGCAAGCAAACGTAGCCAAGCATATTGAATGGCATTGGTATCTTGAAACTCATCGACTAATATTTGTTGGAAGCGTTGCTGATAGTTAGCAAGAATATCAGGGCGTTTTAGCCATAATTCATGGCTACGCAATAAAATCTCACCAAAATCAATCACACCAGCGCGTTGGCATGCATCTTCGTAAGCCTGATAAACGGCCAACATTTTTTGAGAGTAGGGATCATTGCCCGCTTGAATATGTTTAGCGCGTAAACCTTCATCTTTTTGAGCGTTGATGTACCACTGAGCTTGTTTCGGAGGCCACTGGGCTTCATCTAGCTCCATGCCGCGGATAATACGTTTCAACATCCGCAGTTGATCATCACTATCTAAAATCTGAAAGCTTTGTGGTAAATCAGCTTCTTTCCAATGTGCACGCAGTAAACGATGCGCTAATCCATGGAATGTGCCAACCCACATACCGCCAACGGGATAACCCAATACTTCTTCAATTTTACCGCGCATTTCTTTGGCGGCTTTATTGGTGAAGGTGACCGCTAGAATGTTGCCAGGGGATAAATTTTCAGCTTGAATTAGCCAAGCAATACGATGAACCAAAACACGTGTTTTACCACTACCTGCGCCCGCAAGAATACGAGCATGGCCTAAAGGTGCTGCAACAGCTTCGCGTTGCGGCTTATTTAGGCCATCGATTAATTCTGATACATCCATAGAGTTTTAAGATTATCTGGTAGGGTTATAGACAGAAAAACACTGAATATGACAAGCATATCCAGTGTTTTAGTATTTTGCATGGATAAGATTTCCGCATTATGGAAACCTTGGCTGGGTTTATAGGTTAGAGTCTAAAAACGCAGTTAGCTGTGATTTTGTTAATGCACCTACTTTAGTTGCTTCAACTTCGCCGCCTTTGAATAACATAAGCGTTGGAATGCCACGAATACCATAACGAGGTGGTGTTTCTGAATTTTCATCAATATTAAGTTTGCAAACAGATAATTTGCCTGCGTATTCAGCGCCAATTTCTTCAAGAATAGGGGCAATCATCTTACAAGGACCACACCATTCAGCCCAATAATCAACTAATACAGGTAAGTCAGACTGCAATACTTGGCTTTCAAAATCGCCGTCAGTCACTTGGGTGACATTTTCACTCATGTTCAATCTCCAGTGGTATATAAAGTATTGGGAGGCTATACTCCACCCACCAACAATAGGTACATTTTTTCCGATCAGCACAGGTAATGCAAGTATTTCTATGAGTACACATTTAACAGAACAGGCTTTTTCATCATTGCCTTTACACGAAACCCTACAAAAAGGCTTACAGAGTGCGGGGTTTGAGTTTTGTACTCCGATCCAAGCACAATCATTACCCTTATTATTAGAAGGGAAAGATGTAGCGGGACAAGCGCAAACTGGGACGGGTAAAACCATTGCCTTTTTATTAGCAACCTTTCAAAGGTTGCTGACAACCGAACCACCAAAAAATTGGAATGGAAAGCAACCTCGAGCATTTATATTGGCACCCACTCGAGAATTAGCCAATCAAATTGCCAAAGATGCGATCCTGCTGAATAAAGAAGCTAATCTGCGCATTGTGGTGGCGTATGGTGGTAAAGATTATGATAAGCAAAAAACAGCGATTACGGATGGTGTAGATATATTAATTGGCACACCAGGTCGTTTACTTGATTATCATAAACAGCATGTGTTCAATCTGAAATCTGTTCAGGCTGTTGTTTTAGATGAAGCTGATCGTATGTTTGATCTAGGCTTTATTAAAGATGTACGTTATTTCTTACGTCGTGTGCCTGCACCCACTGAACGTTTAGGGATGTTATTTTCTGCGACATTGAGTTTTAAAGTTGCTGAGCTTGCTTATGAGCATATGAATAACCCTGAAAAGGTTGAAGTAGCGGCGGGAAAAGTCGCCAGTGATAATATCGAAGAAAGCGTTTATTACCCTGCCAATGAAGAAAAAGTACCTTTGTTATTGGCGCTAATTAAACGCATTGAACCACAGCGAAGCATAGTGTTTGTTAATACTAAACGTGCTGCCGATAAAGTGTGGGGGTTTTTAGAGGGCAACGGACATAAAGCCGCGCTTTTGTCTGGTGATGTGCCACAAAAAAAACGTGAAAGCTTATTAAAACGTTTTCAGGATGGTGAGTTTCCATTTTTAGTCGCAACCGATGTGGCTGCACGAGGATTGCATATTCCAGCTGTAAGTCATGTGTTTAATTATGACCTGCCACAAGATGTTGAAGATTATGTTCATCGAATTGGACGAACAGCCCGAGCTGGAGCAAGTGGTGTAGCGATTACCTTTGCTTGTGAAGATTATGCATTTTCATTACCCGATATTGAAGCCTATATTAAACATAAACTGCCAGTTGCAACCACGTCAGATGAAACATTAGAACAGCCTCAGCCTGCTAAGAGACCTGAAAAAAGACCGCCGCCACCACAAAGAAAGAAGCAGGGTAATAGTGGTAACCGCAAGCATTCATCAGGCTCAAGATATAAACCTAACAATAAAAAATAACATCCTGACTTGTCGATGAAGAAGCATAATTGTTTTATTGTTTTACTGTGTTTAACGCTTTCTGCTTGCGCGGGCCAAAAGGTTGTTGCTTCCGATCCTGATAATGCGGGTCTCTCACGACTTGCAAAAAGTGATATTAATGAAGTTGTTGAGTTGCACCAGCGGGCAGTGATGCAAGATCTGAAATTAATGATGCTTAAGCTGTATAAGCGAAATCCTGCTGGGCGTCACGATAAAAATAAACGAGATATCAAAGCAAGTGTAGATTTTTTCTTTTCTCGACCTAACGACCAATATTTTTCACAGTGGCGAGAAATGAATGCGACCGACATTATTCGTATTGCATTAGATGAAACATACCAAGGTTCGGATAGGGTCTTGCCTTACATTTTTGGCCTACGAAAAATGATAATGGCATCGTATGATAATCATACCGAATTTTTCTATTTCACTAGCATTGATGGGCAAAAATTATATAACAGTGCCAGAAATATTGAAATTGCCGCGTGGATGCTAGCAGAAAATCGAGATATTAAAGGGAATTTATTACTGTTGAGCGATAGCTTAATAGATGAACAGCGAAATTTAAGCTACCAACGCCTTTTTGGGGAGATGATCGCAACACAAGATAATTTAGCTGAACTAATTGCCAGTAAAAATGGGCGGTTAATCAAAAGTGTAGTCGTTAATGCGGCGTCGATGATGTTTTTACCAATTTAAGGTATGATGTGTTTTTTTAATGTTCGAAACTTAAGGAAATAAATATGGATCAGTTATTAAATAATTTGAGAACGAATAGTTTTTTTGATAGCCCGATAGGTCATGCATTAGTAGGCTTGGCAATTTTAATTGTGGGCTTGTTTCTTGTTAAATTGGCTTCTAAGTTTATTAAGTCAGGTCTTTCAAAAATATCATTCTTGAACTACACGGATGAGAAAGGCGTTACATCTGATTTTGCTACACCGATTGCATCTTTAATCAAAGCACTGTTAACAATCTTTGTTTTGATGGCTGTATTACAGCATTTTGGACTGACGGATGTATTAGCTCCCCTCAAGGATATGACAACTGAGTTTATGGCGGCGATTCCAAATGTTATTGGCGCTGGCGTAATTGCCTATGCTGGTTGGATTATCGCTAAAGTTGTTTCTCAACTAGTATCTGTTGCATTAACCAAAGTAGATGGGCAAATCGCAGATAAAACGGGCAATAGTGAATTAAAAGTTTCACCTTTCGGTAGCGCCTTTGTCTTTATCGCTATTTTATTACCAATTATTGTGGCGGCACTAGGTGCGTTAAAAATACCAGCTATTTCAGTGCCAGCTTCAGCAATGATTCAGGAATTATGGACAGCGATACCAAATATTATTGGTGCAACGATAATTCTTCTGGTTGCTTATTTTGTAGCTAAATTTGTGGTGTATCTGTTAACGACATTACTTGATGGCTTAAATATTAATGCCTTGCCAGAAAAAATTGGCTTACAAGGCTTATTTACGGAAAGCTTTACCGTTACCAAGCTTGTTGGTGGAACGGTTATGTTCTTCTCTATGCTGGCAGCGGCAACAGCAGCAGTAAATATTTTAGGTATTAATATTATTTCAACTATCTTCGGTAAAGTGCTTGAGTTTGGTGGCGGTATATTAATAGGTGGTGTCATTCTTATCATTGGTAATGTATTAGGTAATATCGCACATCAAAAACTTACAGCGGTAGGTAATGATACTGTAGCGAATATTGCTAGATTTGCGATTATCGGTCTTGTATTGGCGATGGGGCTAAGAGCAATGGGCTTAGCTGACAACATTGTTAATATGGCATTTGGCTTGACTCTGGGCAGTGTAGCAGTTGCATTTGCACTGGCGTTTGGCTTAGGCGGACGCGATGCAGCTAAAACAGTAGCTGATAGTTGGGCAAAAAACCTAGTTAAAAAACCAGCAACTAAAGCTAAAAAATAAACTTTAGGTCTTTAGCTTGCTAAAAGATAAGCCACTCTAGCACTAGTTAGTGTGGCTTTTTTAGTTTGAAGCAGGAGAAACTACCATGGTTAAGATTTTTCTTATTGTTTTACCAATACTTTTCATAATAGGGTGTTCAGATGAACAGGATAAAGTTGAAGAACACGTTTGGAAAGAACAAACAGGTATGATTGAGAAAGCAAAAGATGTAGAAAAAATGCTAAATGATGCGGCACAGCAACAACAGAAACTAATAGAACAGCAAACACAGTAAAAAGCCTACATCTCTTCTCTTAAATTTACGGTTAGAGTTCAAACAAAAAAGTGGAAAGGAGCTAATAAATTAAGCTTTATTCTTTGTAAGCTTTGGGTTGGCAAAACGATGGCCAGAAGCCTGCCGCATAAAGATCTTTCGTAACAGTTCGCTTTTGTTTACGGTATTTAAACCAAACCGTCTTGCCCAACGTATTGGCGCTAAGTCACTGCCAAATGCACGTTTAAAGGCATCCATTGTCATTTGCATAGCAAGATTATCGCCTTTCCTGCGTCGTTGATATTTGTTTAATGTGTGTAGGCTACCAATCTCACGGCCTTTCTCATGTGCTTCAATCACTATTTCTGCTAATGTGGCAGCATCAAGCAAACCAATATTAACCCCTTGTCCGGCAAGAGGATGAATAGTGTGTGCGGCATCGCCGACTAATGCAAGTCCTGTTTCAACATAGTGATCGGCATGAAGCAGCTTAAGCGGGAAGCTAGCACGAGCACTAATATCGATAATGTCACCTAGCTTTTTGCCAAAGGCATTAGTTAATGCGATGTTAAAAGCTTCATCTTCAAGCCCACACAGCAACGCTGCTTCTTCTGTTGAATTTGACCACACAATTGAGCATTTGTACGGATCGGCCAAAGGCAAAAAGGCTAAAGGGCCTTCTGGAAGGAAATGTTGCCATGCTGTGTGCCGATGTGACCGTTCTGTTGTAACAGTACATACCACGGCGGTTTGTTGATAATCCCAACCATGTGTGTCAATATCAGCCCATTCTCGTAATAAAGAGCGAGCACCATCAGCGCCAACAATTAAATCAGCGCTTAGAGTTTGACCATCTTCAAGGAGCAAGCTTTGTTTAGAGAATGATTTAGGCTTGGCAGGGCACAGCAAAGTAATATTATTAAGTTGTTTGCATCGAGTAAGGCAAGCTTGCTGAATATGTCTATTTTCAACAATATAACCGAGTAAAGGCTCGCCAATATCCGCACTATCAAAATGTAGCGTGCTGGACTGTGTTTCCCATACCTCCATATCGCTAAATTGACTGATTCGACTGGGGATAAGATGCTGCCATATGCCTAAGTTTTTAAATAATGTTTCACTTGCACGGGTAAGCGCGCTAACACGTAAATCAGCTTTATCAGATTCCGTGATGGCTTTAGGTTCGAAGGCTTCAACAATAGCTATGCTTAATGATGATTGTTCCGCTAAGGCAACGGCAAGTGTTGCGCCCACCATGCCACCGCCTACAATCACAACATCATAATGCTGGCTCATAACTTTACTCCACGGGCAAGTCGCGGTTGTTTTTTATCTAGCCCCATACTTTTTTGAGCTAGCCAATGTTTAGCTACGGGCAGGGCATCAACTAATGTTAATCCAACACCACGAAGATGACCGAGTACGGGATTATCATTACTAAATAGTGTCACTAAGGTATTGGTATTGTTAATTACATTATCTTGATCCTGTAGTCGCCAGTCTTTGTAATCATGTAATAGGCGGGCATCACCACAATCTCCATTATGGTCTATTAATACGTCAGCCAACGCCGCAACATCACGTAAACCAAGGTTAAACCCTTGACCGGCTATCGGATGCAAGCTGTGAGCTGCATTACCAATGAGCACAATACGGTGCTGGATTGCTTGATCGGCCTGCATTAATTTTAAGGGATAAGCATTTCGTTGACCTACTTTAAGTAATTTACCAAGGCGATAGCCGAAACGATCTTGAAGTCGAGATAAAAAATCCTGTTCGGATAGGCTTAAAATTGCTGTTTCATCGCCTGTTTGTACTGTCCACACAAGGCTACAACGATTATCTGACATGGGGAGCAGAGCTATAGGGCCTGAATCGGTGAAGCGTTCAAATGCACGACCATTGTGGGCACGTTCAGGTGTGATATTGGCAGTAATCGCCGTTTGATTATAATTATGTTCTAATGAGCCTAGACCTAATAGGTGTTTGATAGTTGAATTAACACCATCAGCAGCAACGATTAATTGGGCTGATATTTCACGCTGATTGTCTAATGTAACGGCGACGTGATCAGGATATTGCTGTAAATCAACTACTTTTGCTGGGCAAATAAACTCAATATTTTTTTGTTTTTCCAGTGCTTTATTAAGCACTATTCCCATTGAACGCGCAGTAATTACCTGTCCTAATGCAGGCACGTTTTCAGTTTGTGCCGAAAGGCGGCTGACACCAAAGTGACCACGATCGGAAACATGAATATCAGTGATTACTGTGCTATGACAAGTAAGTTGTGACCATAAGCCTATTGATTCAAAAATACGCTGCGATCCATAGGATAAAGCTATTCCACGATCATCATAGCTAGGTTGTTGCGTTGAACTGGCTGGAAAAGTTTCAATTATGGCTATCTTTAAGTCGCTGTTCTTTAATGCACAGGCAAGGCTGGCTCCGACCATGCCACCACCGACAATAATGAGATCGAAATCAGCTTTGAACATTCTATTTTGCCTCTGCCATTAGTGCCTCAATGTCATCTACTTCTTTTGGTGCGGCCTTAGATAATACATCATGCCCTATTTTGGTCACCAAAACATCATCTTCAATTCGAATACCGGTGAAATGCCATTTTTTATCAATATGTTCAGGGTCGCGAATATATAAACCGGGCTCAACAGTGAGCACCATGCCTGCTTCAAGCTCGCGCCATTGGCCGCCGACTTTATAGTCACCAACATCATGTACGTCCATCCCTAGCCAATGGCCGGTGCGATGCATATAAAATTCGCGATAGCTTTCCTTTTTAATTAATTTACTCAACTTACCTTTAAGCAAGCCCAAATTTAGTAAGCCTTCAGTCAGCACCGCTACTGCCGCTTCATGAGGTTGATTCCAGTGATTTCCCGGTTTCACTTCTTCAATGGCTGCTTTTTGCGCATCAAGTACAATATTGTATAGCGCCTTTTGAGGATTGCTAAATGTGCCATTAACAGGAAATGTACGCGTAATATCGGCGGCATAGTAATCATATTCAGCACCGGCATCAATTAAGAGTAAATCATTATTTTTCAGACGGTGATTATTTTCAATATAGTGCAAAATACAGCCGTTTTCACCGCCACCCACAATTGATGGGTAAGCGGGTGAACGACAATCGTTTTTCATAAACTCATGAATGATTTCAGCTTCAACTTGATATTCCCACTGGCCCGGCTGAGTAAACTGCATAGCACGAATATGCGCTTGGGCTGAAACATCAGCGGCATAGCGCATGGCTTTGATTTCGCTTTTACTTTTGAATAAGCGTAATTCGTTAAGGGTGTGGTCTAGTTCAATGATTTCAGTAGGAGAGTGTTTGCCTTGACGAGAAGCATTGCGTAGATGATTTAACCAGCCAACCATACGTTGGTCAAAGCTGGGTAGTTTACCCATTGTATAAAACGCTTTTTCTTTGCCTTCTAATAGGCCCGGTAAAATATCATCAAGATCGGTGATGGGGTAGGAATCATCAGCACCGTACAGATCGATTGCACCTTCTTGCCCAGCACGATAACCATCCCAAATTTCTTTTGCTAAATCTTTTTCACGGCAAAACAATAAATATTCACCATGAGGCCGTCCGGGTACGATTACGATAACGGATTCAGGTTCATCAAAACCACTGAGATAATGAAAGTTACTATCCCCTCGGTAATTATAGTCAACATCACGGTTGCGATTGGCAATGGGCGCGTTGGGTAAGATCGCAATGGTATCAGGCCCCATAATATCCATTAAATCTTGACGACGGCGGAGGAAATCTTTTTTTGTCATACGGTTTCTAAACTCTAATGCTCAGTTGATTGTGGGGTGTTATCGGCGGGTTGAAGTTCACTATAAATTAGAAATAAGCCCATTCGTAAATATTCAACGAGTTCTTCAAAATCCATATCATTGCTATCGCTAGCATCGAGCTCATCACTGTTAATTTGACTGATATTTATTACATCTGCAATATATTCTTTACAATCTGTAGAGAGCTCGGTGTCATCGGTTAGCCCTGATGCGGCTAAACCAAAAAGTAGGCCTTGGCACCAATCGGCCATCGCTAAAATGCGCGAAGCTATCGGCGCATTGTCATCAGGCAGCTCAAGTTGCAAATCAAAATCAAGACTATTGAGGGATTGTACGGTTTGATCAAATAAATGGGTTAAATCTAATATTTCATCCTCATCAGGATGAACATCTTCATACATGTTTTTATACCAAGTTGCGCGGTTTGCCTGCGAATTAAGGCATAAAAGGCCGCATAATGCGCCTTGTAATTCTGATGAGTTAATGGGGCCATCTCCCGTCGCATTGTTAGCAGAAAGTGAAGGAAAATATAATTCAGACATATAGATACACCCTAAATTTAAAAAAATTGTGAGGTCAGATGTTGACCCAGCAACGAAAGCGAGACTATAGTGAGTCATTATTTTCGCACAGCAAGCACTTATGATAATGGAAAAAGACGCGATTCAACAGTTAGAACAGCAAGTAGATGACCTACTACATGTAAGTCGCCGTACACGTGAAGAAAATTTGTTATTAAAATCTCAGAAAGCAGCGTGGCTGTCTGAACGTGCGCAATTAACTGAGAAAACAGACTTTGCACGTACTCGAATAGAAAAAATGATGGAACGCCTAAAAGAACTGGATGCCGAGTTATGAGTTCACCTGTTTCAGTGACTATATCAGGCAAAGAATATCAAATTGCCTGCCCAGAAGAAGAAAAGACTTCCTTAATTGCATCCGCAAAAATGTTAAATGACAATATGGAAAAAATTCGTGCCACAGGAAAAGTGGTAGGGCTAGACCGTGTTGCAGTGATGGCCGCACTGAATATTGCTAACGATTTAATTAAATTGCAAAATGCAGAGCATGCAGGTGGCGATAATACAGACCAAAAATTGATGCAAATGAAAGAGAAAATAACAGCATTTTTGGATGAAGTACGCCAGTTAGATTTATAAAACCAACCAATATCACAAAATCACTAAAAAAGACTAGCGAAAGCTAAAATTAAGCGTATTATATTAGTTAAGTCCCTGCGGTGTTCGAGAGTGACATTAGTTTCTTGACCCGATAAGCATTTATGCACGGGGGTTGATTGATAACAGGCGTGCAAGCTCACCTCCGAGTGAGAAGCCCAGCGTTGTTAAGATGCTCCCACTTGAACCAAAAGATGGTTCAAGGACACCGTTCACAACGGCATTGCGGGGCACTTTCTTTTTGAACCCCTCAGTATTCCCCCTACCCCATCAAGCTTGGCAACCACAAAGCAACTTCCGGAAAACTAATCAAAATAGCTAATACTACGACTTGAATAATAATAAATGGAATCACACCTCGATAGATAGTCGTTAACTCAAGCGTCGGCGCACTGGCTTTTAAATAAAATAATGAAAAGCCAAAGGGGGGAGTTAAGAATGATGTTTGCAGGTTGAGCGCAATCAATAGAGCGAACCATAGCGGATCTAAGCCTAAATGAAGGGCTACAGGTGCGATGATGGGCACGACAATAAAACAAATTTCGATAAAGTCTAAGAAGAACCCTAAAACAAAAATCAGTAACATGCTGACGATTAAGAAGCTCCATTTACCACCCGGTAGTGCGTTGAAAATATCAAAGATTAAATTGTCACCGCCCATGCCGACGAATACCAAGCCAAATGCAGTTGCACCGATCAGAATTAGAAAAACCATGCTGGTGAGGCGAGTGGTTTGTTGCAATGCTTGTTGTAAATTAGTTAGGTTTAATCTGCCATGTATAAGAGCTAGGATCATGGCACCCAATGCACCAACAGCGGCAGATTCAGTGGGCGAGGCGATACCAAAGAATATCGAACCTAAAACGGCAAGAATCAAGGCTAATGGTGGCAATAAACTTTTGACTACTTTTAGACCTAAATTTTCATCATTGGGATCTTTTTCAATGGCAGGCGCTAATTCGGGGTGTCGCCACGCGATATAGGCGATATAGGCCATATAGGAGAACACCAACATCATGCCCGGCACGGCGGCGGCAATAAATAATTGCCCTACGGGTACGCCAATCACATCACCTAATAAAATCAGAATAATACTGGGTGGTATAATTTGACCTAATGTACCCGAAGCGGCGATGGTTCCACTTGCTAGTGTTGGCGCGTAACCATGCTTTAGCATGGCGGGTAGAGCTATGACTGCCATGGTAACTACAGATGCACCGACTACACCGGTAGTGGCGGCTAATAATGCACCTACGGCAACAACAGATATGGCTAAACCGCCACGAACACGACCAAATAATCGCCCCATGGTTTCTAATAATTCTTCAGCAATGCCTGATTTTTCTAAAATCACCCCCATAAATACAAATAGCGGCACAGCCAATAAGGTGAAATTGGTCATAATGCCCCAAATTCTTAAAGGCAATAAGTTAAAGAAATCTATACCCAGAAAGATACTACCAAAGCCCAATGCAACCGCACCAAGCGTAAATGCAACGGGAAAGCCAGCTAGCAATAAAATAAATAGTGCTGCAAACATCACTAAAGCCCAAACTTCCATTATTTGGCCTCCGTAAACTTAATAATATTGTTTAGTAAACCTGAAATCCCTTGTAAAAGAAGCAGGGTAAAGGCAACTAATAAACTGCCTTTAAGCAGATAACGATAAGGCAGACCGCCGGGATCGGGGGAACCTTCATTATAATAAAAAGCATTTTCTACAAAAGGCCATCCGCTCACTAAAACAAGAATACAAAAAGGAAATAGAAAAAACAGTGTGCCCAAAATATTAATTAATGCTCGTTGTTTATCAGAAACAAAACGGCTTTGGTAGAGAATATCAACTCGTACATGTTCATCATGTTTAAGTGTATAGGCGGAACCTAATAAAAAGATCAATGCAAATAAATGCCATTCTAGTTCTTGCAATGCGACTGAACCTTGCTGAAAAAGGTAGCGCATAGCTACGTCATAACAAATCAGTAATACCAGTGCTAACACTAACCATGAGGCTGTTTTCCCCACCCATTCGGTCATGTTATCAATGAATAAAATAATCGCTTTCATGCGTGTTCTTCACTCAATAATTGTTTGGCAATAATGACGGCTTGCGTTCTATTCTCAGCATTAAGCGCTTGTAATATGGCTCGTACATGTAATTTAACCGTGTGCTCACTTAAATCTAAGTTTATGGCAATACGTTTATTGGATTCACCGTTACACAATAGAGAGAGCACATCTTGCTGCCTTGGCGTGAGATCATCTAACGATGATTTAGGAGAAGTAGGATGATTTGGGTGAATAGAAATGTCATTGCTAAGCATTAATTTGATGGCGTTGAGCATATCATCGCTTGTCATTGCTTTTGACATAAAGCCTAATGCACCCGCTTTCAGTGCACGTTGTGAATCTTTTGGATCGCTTGAAGATGTCACTACAATGATAGGTGTATTCGGGTGCTGTGCTGAAAGATGCGCAATTCCTTCGTAATAACTTAAGCCTGGCATATTGAGATCAACTAACATTAAATCCCAGTTGTCACTGGCTTCGGCTTGATCTAATAATTCAGTATAACTGCTTGAGAGGTGTATTTCTGTGGGTTCATCTAAACGCTGTACTAAAATTGAAAGCGCGTCTCGATAGAGTTCATGGTCATCAGCAATAAGAATTTTCATGCACAGATAATAGAACAATTTGCGGCAGAGTTGTATTCTGAATTTAATGAATACAGCACAGATAAATTTAAAACAATTATTTAAAGACAAACAGGTTCGTCTACAGGCATTGATTGCCTTGTTGGTGCTTGGCGTTGGGTTTGTGTTATCACTGGCTGGTTTTATTGAATTACAGGCGGTAGCAAAAGAACGTTTATATTTACAAACGCAGCAGCACACCGCCGCTAAACTCAAACAAGTTCAAACGAATATAGACATTTCTCTCGATTCATTAAAAGAAATTGCAACACTTTATCATGCGGCTGGAGGTGTCTCGCGCGCACAATTAACGAGCTATGTAACATCGGACACTAAATTTCATTCAGGCACGATGGCATTGGGCTGGGTTCCACAAGTTAAAGGTAAGGATATTGCCGCATTTGAAGAGGCGGTAAGAAAAAATGATGCTGATTTTTATGTGTATGAGGTGACGGGGCATGGCATGCCCACGCCGGTGAATAAACGAAAAGCCGTTTACCCAGTAGAGTTTATCATCACACCGAGCAATAAAAGCATGACAGCAGGCTTAAATTTGGCTTCAATTGCATCACGCAAGAAGGTTTTAAAAAAGGCGGAAAGAACCCAACAAACAGCCATAACACAACGGATCTCACTTTATTCTGATGGGCAACGGTTTCAAGGTTTCCAAGCGCTTCATCCTGTTTTTAAAAAAAATAAACTCGGGCAGGAAAGCCTAGTCGGTTTTGTCATGGGCAATTATGATATTAAAGCACTAATGGACGATGTTTTTTTAGGAGATAAAAGTCCTATTGATGTCGCACTTTATGATGCAAATACCTCAAGTCAACAGTTATTGTATTCCTCAAGCGTATTTTTGGGCAGTGTCGATGATGTTCATAAACAAGATCGGCAAAAATGGACCTACACTTTAAAAGTGGCCGATCAGCAATGGATCATGGTGGCGTTTCCTAAAGCTAAAGTATCTAGCGGAGGAGCATCATGGCTTCCATATATAGGGTTTGTGGCAGGCGGATTAATCACGTTATTGTTGGTGTTATATTTGTTTTTGTCATTGATAAAGACGCGACAGATTGCCACGTTAGCGACAGATTTAGCAGGTAGCAATACTCAATTAGATATTCAAACTAAACTGAAAAAAGAAGCAGATAAAGCAAATCAAGCTAAATCAGGTTTATTGACGGCGGCAAGCCATGATTTGCGACAGCCTTTACATACGATTGGCTTATTAACGACCTTATTAAAAGGCAGTAAGACCGAGGCCGAAAGAACAAAATTGATTGATAATATTCTGGCTGCAGTCGATGGCATGAATACAATGTTTATCAGCTTGCTTGATATTAGTTTGTTGGAATCAAATCAATTACCGGTGCATATAAAGCATTTTTATTTGCAAGATATAGTAGATAAGTTAGAGCTCGACTTTGCACTCCATGCAACAGAGAAACAGATTGAGTTTTCTGTGGTAGAGACATCAAGCTGCGTTGTCACCGACCCTATATTATTAGAACGTATCCTGAGAAATTTATTATCAAATGCCTTTCGATACACGCCTGAAGGAAAGGTACTATTAGGCTGCAGACGGCTGGAAAACCATATTAGAGTCTGCGTGTTAGATACAGGGATTGGCCTATCAGAAGAGGCACAAGAAAAAGTGTTTGAGACATTTTATCGTGATGCACAGGCAAAACAGTTATCAGATAAAGGTTTGGGTTTAGGCTTGGCTATCGTACAGCAAGCAGCACATCTATTAGAATTGAATACGGGTATGCAGTCAGAATTAGATAAAGGCTCGGTCTTTTATGTTGATGTGCTTTATGGTGATCCGGCTTTAATTGGGGCTGTTAATATTGTCAAAAAACAAGCTTCAATCGATAAGTTAATTTGGATTATCGAGGATGATAAAATCATGCGTGATGGTTTGGAGAAGATATTACATTCATGGGATTGCCGTGTTAAAAGTATAGGGTCAGGGAAAGATGTTGAAAAATTACTAGATAGAAATAGTGATTGTCCCGAGATCATTATTGCCGATTATCAAATGATTAATGAAACGGGTTTAGCGTTACTCACTGAAATTCGACACTATTACCAGCAAGCCATTCCAGCTATTATGATAACGGGTACAACAGATTTGAAAATACGAGAAAAGATCGAGCAAGCAGGGTGTGTTTTCATGATGAAACCTGTCAAACCAGAAGTGTTAAATAGTATCCTTCATGGAATTAAAAGGAGATAATCCTAAAGGATTAATCCCTCATGGGTATTACATAAATCGTATGTGAAAAGCATAATGAAACCTCCTCAAATACTAAAACAAAATGGAAGAGAAATTATGTTATCTACTATGCTTAAAACAACCGTCTCAGTCGTATTATTAACCAGTGCAATGACAAGTTTCGCTGGCAGTCTTGATGTGAGTAAAAGTGTTACAGTCAATGCTAGCCCAGAAACAACGTGGAAAATGATAGGTAACTTTAATCACCTTGATGTGTGGCATCCAGTTGTAGTGGGAAGTAAATTAGTATCTGGCAATTATCAAGAAGATGGTGCCGTTCGTTTATTAACATTAGGTAATGGGGCAACAATTACTGAAAAGCTACAAGACTATAACCTTGAAGGCAGAAGTTATACTTATGCGATTACAGAATCACCTTTACCGATAGCTAATTATGTTTCAACGATCTCAGTATCATCATCAAATGGCAAAACAAAAGTGACATGGAGCTCTAGTTTTGATGCAAATGGTGCAACAGATGAAGAAGCGATAAATACTATTTCAGGCATTTATGATGCAGGTTTAAGTAGTTTAGATAAACACTTTAATCAATAATAATAAATAGCCATAAATTGAAGCCCTTAAGCTGACTGCCTTGAGGGCTTTTTTCTGTGAGGTAAAGAATAAAACACCAAAAATGATTCCATGGTAAAGTCTCTTACAGATATTTTATGGAGCATAGGCCATGGCTGAAGAAAAACTAAAGCAAAACTTACAAGATAGTAATCAATGGATGCGGATCCTTTATATGGTCTTGTTTTGGGTTGTCTTGTATTTTGTCATGATGGTGACAGCAGTAATAATCTTTATTCAGGTTTTATTCGCACTTATCACCGGTTCAGATAATAAAAACTTACGAAAGTTTGCAGCTGATTTAACAAAATATATTAATCAAATTATCTTGTTTTTAACTTATAACGAAGATCGTAAACCTTTCCCTTTCGCTGAATGGGGTAAGTTAGATAAAGTTAAGCCAGCAGTGAAACCTGCTGCACCTGTTAATCAAGTTGATGAGCATGAATCGATTATTGAAATTGAGCCTGAAACTAAAAACGATAAACCAGAAAAATAATGCAAATCGTTATTTCACCGGCTAAAACGTTAGACTTTGATAGTGATCCAATAAGTAAAGAACATACTCAGCCACGATTTTTAGAACAGTCGCAACAACTCATTACTGAGTTGAAAAAACTATCAGTTGCTGATGTGGCATCATTAATGAAGCTAAGTGATAAGCTGGCGGGTTTGAATATGGCTCGCTTTCAGACTTGGTCGACACCTTTTAATTTGTCTAATGCAAAGCAAGCAATACTTGCCTTTAAAGGTGATGTTTACACCGGTTTAGATGCAGATACTTTAGATAAAGCGGGTTTTGACTTTATGCAACAGCATTTACGCATTTTATCGGGGCTTTATGGTGTGCTTAGACCGTTAGACTTAATGCAAGCTTACCGCTTAGAAATGGGGACTAAATTTAGCAATGCTAAGGGCAAAGACTTATATCAATTCTGGGGCAGTCAACTTCGAGAATCTATCGAAACTGAATTGTCAGATGGCATACTACTTAACTTAGCTTCAAATGAATACTTCAAAGCACTCCAAGCCCGAGAGCTCAATGCAAGAATTATCACTCCGATATTTAAAGACTGGAAAAATGGTCAATATAAGATCATTAGTTTTTATGCAAAAAAGGCACGGGGATTAATGACGCGTTACATTATTGACCATAAAATCGATAAGCCAGAAACCATTCAACAGTTCGATATTGATGGGTATCGTTTTAGCCCTGAAATGTCAGAGGGTGATAATTGGGTGTTTATTCGAGACCATATTTAAAGATGTCTTTAACCTTCAACCCAGATTTCGACACGTCGGTTTTTGTTTCTACCCGCCTTTGTCACATTTGATGCGATAGGCATCGCTTCACCAAACCCCTTAACTGTTTTTGCATAAATACCGCGGCGTTGAAGCGCTGTTTCAATGGTTCGTGCCCGTTTCTCTGCTAATATCACATTGTAATTGGCATCACCAATACTATCAGAAAAACCAAACAGACTAATTTGTTTGCCAGGGTTGGTAGAGAGGTAGTTTGTTAGTCGTTCCATATCCTGCAATGCTTTATTATCAAGTAAGTCACTACCAGAATGAAAGCGAAGGTTAAGCGAAAGTCGTTCAGAATTTTTAACTAATAATTGATAACTTGCTGGGCTATCTATAGGGATTGTAGGTTTTAAAGCATAAATATTTTGAGAAATAAAGCCAATTTTTTTAACAATATTTTGTCCTGCTGCAGACTGCGTGAATTCAATAAAATTACGCATAAAGACAGATTGCTTAGATGGTGTATAAAAGTAAAGTCGCCGAGATAAGGGATAATCTTCCGTTCCTACAGTAAATAAGGTTGGAAGAATAGATTGGGCATTCGCATCATCAGCAATCGCTAATAGCTTGGAATGCCTAACGTAGGGCAGACCAATAAAACCGATGGCGCCTATATCTTCGGCCACTAAATCTGATAGCTTTGAGCTAGATTCATAGCGTGACGCTGTTGGGCTTAATTTTTTATTATACTTCTTTAGTACTAAGTTTTTGAATGTATCCCATGTGCCTGAGTTTGCTTCACGTGAATAAATTGAAACGGGGATATCATCACCTCCAAGCTCTGACCAGTTAGTCACCTTTCCTGAAAATAGAAGTGCTAATTGTTCTGTGTTTAAATTGTCGATAGGGTTAGCTTTATTGACAATAATAGCTAGGCCATCCAAGCCTAGAATATGTTCACTCACAGGGCGTGTTAAATCTCCGAAACGATCTTTTAATAACATCACTTCTTTATCTTTAATTTTGCGCGATGCCATTCCCATATCTGCCAAACCTTTATCTAACCCTTCAAATGAAGTAGTTGATCCATGAGCATGAAGCTCAACATCTATCCATCCTTTTTGGGGTATATGAGCAGAGATAGACTTCTCGAGATCTGCAGTAACAACTGTTTTAAGCTCTGTTGCACCGATGCTTTTTAAATAGGCTTTAATTAATGTAGGTGCTAATTTTTCACCGATCGTATTTGAGCCATGTAAGCGCATAATTGTATGTGAGGTAGGGGGAATTAATGGGACTTCTTTTGGTATCTCAGGGAGGCTTATATTTTCAGGCTGTTCTATATTAACGGATGCAATTAAATTTGTAGTTCTTGGATTAGTTTTAGGGTTTTTAGTCGCTATAATATTACTCTCTATATCCCGATCCTGATCAGGGGTTTTTAGCTGAGTGGAAAGTGATGGTTTCTCGGGTGTAGCTAAATTATTTTTGGCCGAGGTTTCGGGAGGGCTACAGGAATAGACGGAAATAGCGATGAAGAGGAATAATAACGTTAATAACGTCGCTTTTAACCAAATATTATCATTTTCTTTTACAACGACAGTGCCAGAAATAGAGTCAAGCGTATCATCCTCGGTCAAGACATAATGAATATCAAGCACCTTCTCTTGCTCAATTATTTTTTCGGCTATTCCAGCTAGAGCGGTATTGTCTAAATCTTTTAGGGCGGAATCTAAAATAATCGAGCGATAACGTGGATCATCTGTTAATTTTTCAAATGATGTATGCTGTCCAATTTTTTCCAGTTTGTAATGTAATTTCCATAATAAATTTCTAAATTTAAGTATTTTAGAAGGACTAGATTTAGACATGGAGGTTTTTGCCTTAAAGAAGTTAAGATATCAGGCGAAATAGCCTACGTAACGAGTGTTACAGTTGTGTTACAGG
>JALSLH010000015.1 GCA_026988435.1 Methylophaga sp. | reverse complement strand
TTGTGGACTTATAATAACGAACGACCTAATATGGGAATTGGTGGTATTACACCAATTCAGAAATTAAAATTAACACAGAGAAAAATATCTACTACTGATCTCCATTAAAAATGGGGGGATTACCATATTAGCAAACATTAATATACTTGATTTAACAAATTAAAACAACTTACCCATCTAAATGGGCCATCGACGTTTGATTTAATGCACTATCTTCGAATCTGAATTTGAATTTAGTTGCCCAGAGAATAACTGTGCAACATCCACCTGATCAAATTGATAATGCTCATTACAAAACTCACAAGCCACCTCAATATGACCTTGTTCTTGTAACAAATTATTGGCGTCGTCTATGCCCAATAACCCAATGGTATCTGCAACACGTTCACGTGAGCAATTACATGAGAATCTCAGCTCAGTTGTCGATAGTAGTCGACATTCTTCTTCATGAAACAAACGATGCAATAATGTACCTGCGCCCAGCTCTAAAAGCTCTTTATTTTTAACAGTGCTCGCTAATTGGCTTAGACGAGACCAACTCTCTTCATCTGCTTCTTTATGATGACTTTCACCAGGAAGTTGTTGCAAAAACAATCCTGCCGCAGATTGGCTATCAGCCGCTAACCAAATACGTGTTTCTAGTTGCTCTGATTGTTTGAAATAGCTTTCCAATACCTCCGATATTGATTCACCTTGTAGACTCACCACGCCTTGATATGGTTGTTTTGCCCCCTCAACATCAATGGTAATCGCTAATGCACCTTCACCGGTTATCTCCATTAAAGTAGCATCATCTTCAACATCACCATCCCATTGTGCAAAAGCACGCAAGGTATTATTGCTGGTGCATTCCACCATCATTAACGTCACTGGGCCTGTTGATTTTAATTGTAAAACCAAACGACCTTTAATTTTCACTGTTGCTGTTAATAATGCGGCAGCAGCCATCATTTCACCTAATAGGTGTTCAATAGCTGGTGGATACTCACGTCGTGATAATACATCTTTCCATGTGTCGGTTAAGTGTACCCATTCGCCACGAACAGGTGCATTATCAAAAATAAAACGTTGTAAATTATCAGACTGAAATTCGTTTGTATCATTCATCAGATTTTTCCAAAAAAAATGCTGGGTAGATTGTTCTGCCCAGCATTTTACTACCTTAACGTCATCCTCGAAATATTTTATCGGGGATCTCTGTATATACCCAAATTACTTGAAGATGTAGATTTCAGAGCTTAGCACGAAGGTCAGAACAAGGCGCAATGTGAAGGCAATGACTAGTCCTTGTCGAGCATTGTAACGCAGTGCTGGCATTCGTGCTAAGCTCCCGCAGGGCAAGAGGATAAACCATTATCTTCGTCGTTATAAAACTTAGAATTAGAACGACTAATTCCTGCGTTTTATGCCTAGAATATAATGGCTTCTTCTCTTGCTGAAACCTGCATCTTCAAGTATTTTGGGTATATACCCGTAATCATTGAAAGTGCAGATTTTTACCTACCCGTCACTCCCGCATGTTTTTAGCGGGAGTCTTACTATTGCTCAGATTCCGGCTAAAAGCTACCGGAATGACGGAGGAGTAAAAGCTACAGATTGAATGGTCACGAGTATAGATTCCCACTAAAAGATCTTGGGAATGACAATTTTTTGTTGTTTACTTAATTGTAAGCAACACTTTATTCAAACGCTTAACATAGCTAGCAGGATCTTCTAATTGACCACCTTCTGCTAATAGTGCTTGATCAAAGAGAATGGATGACCAATCTTTAAATTGTGCGTCATCTGACTCATCTTTTAAACGTGCCACCATTGGATGCTCAGGATTAAGTTCAAAGATGGGTTTAGAATCGGGCCCCATTTGCTGACCTGCTGCTTTTAGCATGCGTTCAAGATTGGCACTCATATCATTTTCATCAGCTACTAAACACGCTGGTGAATCCGTTAAACGATGGGTAATACGTACATCTTTCACTTTATCACCCAATGATGTTTTAACGCGCTCAACTAAATCTTCAAAGTTTTTATCTACTTTCTCTTGCGCTTCTTTTTCTTCTTTATCTTCAAGCTCACCAAGATCTAAATCACCTTTGGCAACAGATTGAAGTTGTTTGTCATCAAATTCTGTTAACGAATTGATTAACCATTCATCAACACGATCTGCTAATAATAAAACTTCGATACCTTTCTTAGTGAATACTTCAAGATGCGGGCTATTTTTGGCTGCGGCAAAGCTTTCGCCAGTAATGTAATAGATTTTATCTTGTTTGTCTTTCATTCGACCGACATAATCTTCTAATGAAACCGTTTGGTCTTCAGAACCTGTTTCTGTAGTCGAAAAGCGTAGTAATTTAGATAAGGCTTCTTTATTAGCAAAGTCTTCACCTAAACCTTCTTTAATCACTTGGCCAAACTCTTTCCAGAATTCTGCATATTTTTCCGTATCATTCTTGGCCATTTTTTTCAGTTCGCCCAGCACTTTTTTCACTGAAGCTGCACGAATGCTATCAATAGTTTTGCTACCCTGTAAAATCTCACGAGAAACATTCAATGGCAAATCATTGGTATCAATTACGCCACGAATAAAACGTAAATAACGTGGCATTAATTGTTCTGCGTCTTCCATTACAAAAACGCGTTTTACATAGAGTTTTAAGCCATGGCTGCTATCACGATCCCATAAATCAAACGGTGCTTTTGATGGGATGAAAAGTAATGAAGTATATTCAAGCTTACCTTCAACCTTGTTATGGCTCCAACTTAATGGATCTTGGTAGTCATGAGAAACTTGTTTGTAGAATTCTTTATAATCATCATCACTGATGTCATTTTTTGACAATGTCCATAATGCGGTTGCTTTGTTAACCGTTTCATCTTCAGGCACAACTGACTCATCAATCTTGCCATCTTCATCAGGCACAGGATCTTTTGTCATCACAATCGGCAAATTAATATGATCTGAATATTTGCTAATGATATTTCGTAAACGCCAACCGTTTAAAAATTCATCTTGATCTTCACGTAAGTGTAATGTGATTTCAGTACCACGTTGTGGCATATCAATGGTTTCAATCGAGAATTCACCTTTGCCTTCTGATTGCCATTGCACACCGTGTTCACTGCCCATGCCGGCACGACGAGTTTTTAATGTTACATTATCAGCAACGATAAATGTTGAATAGAAACCGACACCAAATTGACCAATTAATTGAGAATCTTTAGTCTCATCACCCGTCATTTTTTCAAAGAATTTTTTAGTGCCAGAGTTAGCAATCGTACCAATATTATCAATCACTTCTTCACGGCTCATACCAATGCCATTATCAGAAACAGTAATCGTTTTTGCATCTTTATCAAAAGCAACGCGAATTTTTAATTCCGCATCACCTTCATAAAGTGCATCATCGGATAAGGCTTCAAAACGTAATTTATCAGAGGCATCCGCTGCATTTGAAATCAATTCACGTAGGAAGATTTCTTTGTTGCTATATAAAGAGTGGATCATCAGATCCAATAACTGTGAAACTTCTGTTTGGAAACCAAGCGTTTCCTTATGTGCATCAACACCCATTTGAACATGCCTCCATCGGCTTTATTTTAACTTAGAATGTAAGTGGGGACACAGTGAGTAAACTTCAAGTATGAATCAGATAGAATTCAAATTTTTGCTCTTATTATCTATACCTGTAACACAACTGTAACACTCGTTACGTAGGCTATTTCGCCTGATATCTTAACTTCTTTAAGGCAAAAACCTCCATGTCTAAATCTAGTCCTTCTAAAATACTTAAATTTAGAAATTTATTATGG
>JALSLH010000014.1 GCA_026988435.1 Methylophaga sp. | reverse complement strand
CATAAGCGGATGGTATCTAAGCCATCAAGCACATCTAATTTTGTTAGACAAAGTCCTGTTATACTGTTTACCCAACAAGCACGATTAAGCGCCACCATGTCTAACCAGCCACAACGACGTCCACGACCTGTGGTTGCGCCAACTTCATGACCTTTATCAGCTAAATATTGTCCAATTTCGTTTACCTGCCCATCGTCATCAAGTAATTCAGAAGGGAAAGGACCTGCACCAACACGTGTTGCATAGGCTTTAGTAATACCTAATACATAGTCAATATGACGTGGACCAACACCTGAACCTGCGGCGCAACCACCGGCCGTAGTATTCGATGATGTTACATAAGGATAAGTACCGTGATCAATGTCTAATAAGGCACCTTGGGCACCTTCAAACATAACATTTTTATCCGCTTCATGATATTCCTTAAGTAGCTGAGGAATATCGTCAATTAATGGCAATAAAACATCACGCATTGCTAAGATTTCATCACGCACTTTTTCAAAGCTAACAGGTGCTGCTTGGTAGTAATTAATCAATGAGAAGTTATGGAATTTAACCACTTCTTCTAACTTCGTTACAAAGCTTTCTTGATCAATCAAATCGCCCAGACGTAGCCCTCGGCGTGCAACTTTATCTTCATAGGCTGGGCCAATACCTCGGCCAGTAGTCCCAATCGCATCTTTACCGCGGCGACGTTCACGTGCTTGGTCTAATGCAATATGGTATTGCAATATTAATGGACAAGCCGCACTGATTTTAAGACGTTCACGAACAGGAATTCCATTGCCTTCTAACTCGTTCATTTCTTTTAATAGTGCTTCAGGTGATAACACCACACCGTTACCAATTAGGCATTGCACATGTTCACGTAAAATACCTGACGGAATAAGATGTAACACCGTTTTTTTACCATCAATAACTAAGGTGTGGCCAGCATTGTGCCCACCTTGAAAGCGCACTACTGCTGAGACATTATCGGTTAATAAGTCAACCAGTTTACCCTTGCCTTCATCACCCCATTGGGAGCCTATTACTACTATGTTCTTAGCCACAGATTTTTGTTCCTGTTCTCGCCACTGCTCTGTGGCTAGTTTAATAAATTATACTAAAATAGTTTCACGAGTCGTCTTTTTCGTCACGCCTGCGTTAAAAATAGTTTCAAAATGCTCATTTACACCAGTAAACTTCGCTTTTTTAACTATTTTTGCCTTGTCCTGACAAAAATACTTATCGTGAAATTATTTTATTTAGGTAATTCGTAGATGACGGTCTGACCCTGACTACGTAACTCTGCAATTTTTTGTTGTTGAGTGACATCATCTGACCATTCAACAGTAATTACATCTTGCTCTTCATCTTCTACAGGTAACTGGCTTGCAATCGCTTTTAAATCTAGGCTAAAGCCTGTTGCTGGTTGTGCATGCCCAAAGTCAGCACCAATGTCATCATAACGTCCGCCCATGGCAATCGCCTGAGAGCTATCTGCTTGATACGCCGCAAATACAAGCCCAGTGTGATAGTGATAACCCCGTAATTCAGCTAAATCAAAATTAAGTACAACATTCGGAAGTCGTTGCATCATCAAATTAGCCATAGTTTGTAATGTATTTAATGATTTTTGAACCGATTCTGATGCTTTGTTTAGCACCTGTTTCGCTTGTTGCAATATTTCAACACCACCATTTAACTCAGCCAAAGCTAACAACATAGAATGATTTTCTGGCGATAGTTGATAATCTGATAATAAGCTGGCTATCTGTGTTATCTCTTTGCGTTGAAGTGCGGCAAATAATTCCTGCTCTTGCTCTTCACTTAAACCAGCATCCTTTGCCAATCCGCGATAAATACCAACATGGCCAAGATCCAATAATAAATCATTATCCAGATCGACGCTGGCTAACATCTCAATCATTAGCTGCACAATTTCCATATCACTTTCAGGGCCGGCATGACCGTATATTTCAGCACCTAATTGAATAGGGTTGCGTGATGTACCTTGCCCAGTAGGCAGCGTGTGTAGCACATTGCCGATGTAACACAAGCGTAGAACACCTTTATGATCACGTAAGTTATGTGCGGCTATGCGTGCAATCTGCGGAGTAAAGTCTGCTCGAATACCCATTAAACGCCCTGACATTTGATCAGTGAGTTTGAATGTTTGTAAATCTAAGGCTTTACCTGTTCCCGTCAGCAACGAATCAAGATATTCAACCAAAGGAGGAAAAACTAATTTATAGCCCCAACCTTGCATTTTATCGATTAATTTTCGACGTAATGTTTCAAGTTGTGCTGCTTGTTCCGGCATTAATTCATCAATGCCTTCAGGTAGCATCCAACGCTGTTTAAAACTCATCTTTTAACTTACCAAATAAAGTAAAAATAGACCCAAGCCCATACTAAACAAACCAATGATTCGAATGTGATGATCTTGCATATTGGCCATTTGTAATAATGCACGACGAAATGCAGTTGGACTTAAAAAAGGCATAATACCCTCAATCACCAACATTAATGCTGATGCCAACCATAAACTATGTAAAAAACTATCCGCCACTTTAATTACTTAGTTTTTCTCGCCGCCAAAACCTTCAAAAAAGTCACCTTTAGGCTCAATCACCAACATATCATCGCCAGTGAATACTTTTTTGTAGGCATCTAATCGTCGATAAAAGGCGTAAAACGCTTCATCTTTACCGTAGGCTTCGGCATAAATATCAGTCGCTTGCGCATCACCATTACCACGGATTTCTTCCGCTTTTTGCTCAGCCTCGGCTAACAGAGTGATTTGTTCTTTATCTGCCCCAGATTTAATCCCTTCAGCTTCTTCAGCACCTTGAGCACGTGTTTCATCGGCTTCTTGCTTACGATCAAAGCGCATTCTCTTATAAACCGCTTCATTAATACCTGCCGGGAAATCGATGCGTTTAATACGAATATTAACTATCTCAATACCTAATTCTTTCGCACTCACATTCGCCTCAGCCAGAATATCTGCAACCATGGTAGTCCGGTCACCAGCAACAACTTGCTGAACAGTTCTATTGGCAAAAGCATCACGTAATCCATTATTTACAATATGAAATAATCGAGAGTTCGCTAGTCTTTGATCGCCACTCACTGTTTTGTAATAAGTGCCTGTATCAGCTATTTTCCATAATAAAAACGAATCAACTAATAGGTTTTTACTTTTAAGCGTTAAATAGTTTTCTGGTTTGGCATCAATCGTTAAAATGCGACCATCAAAACGTTTAACCTCTTCAAATAAAGGGATTTTAAAGTGGATTCCAGGCTTAAAATCAGCTTGTTTGATTTCACCTAAATGAAGTAATAAAACACGCTCACGCTGGTCAACAAAAAATACCGTTGATCCAACAACGATGAGCGCTAGTATCACTAAGAAAAATAATTTATGTAAGCTCGATGGCATCTTAACGGCCCCTTCTGCTACGCGCATCAGTTGATGCTGAATTTGTAGACGTTGTATTTGTTTGTGGATAAGCCAAATTACCCATATCAATTCGTGTTGGTGGCATTGGCGCTGAACTTGTCATCCTATCTAAAGGCAAATACAGTACATTATTACTGTCTTTCGACACATCAACCAATACTTTTTGACTTCGACTATAAACTTGTTCCATCGTATCTAAATAGAGACGTTCTTTAGTGATGGCCGGCGCTTTTCTATACTCAGTTAAAACTTGAGAAAAGCGGCTACTCTCACCTCGCGCCTTAGCGATAACTTGATTTTGATATGCTTCAGCTTCTTGCACAATCCGTGTAGATTTACCTCGAGCCCTTGGTACAATATCTTTTGCATACGCTCTGGCTTCAAGAATTTGACTTTCTTTATCGGCATCTGCTTTCACTACATCAGCAAAGGCTTCTTGAACTTGTGGTGGTGGTTGAATATCAGGCATATTAAAGTTAGTGACATTCAAGCCCGTTCCATAAGCGGCCAATAATTCTTGCAATGCTAGTTCAGCTTTGCTTGCCATTGCCGCACGACCTGTTTTAAATACTTCATCCATTGATGTTTTGCCCACAACTTCACGCACGGCACTTTCCGTCATTTGGCGAAGTGTTAAATCGGGGTTCACCACATTAAATAAGTAGTCTGCTGCATTTTCAACATGAAATTGAACTTCAACTTTAAGTTCAATAATATTTTCATCTTTAGTCAGCATCAATGCTTCTGATGAAACACTGCCTCCTGTTTGACCAAAGCCAATATTAACGGTTCTAACACGCGCAACATCCACTTTTTCAACGTGTTCAATTGGATAAGGCATATGCCAATGTGGACCTGGCATTGTAGTTTCAGTATAAGCACCAAAACGCATTTCTACACCGCGCTCTGCCGGTTGAACGATGTATACACCAGAAACAAGCCAAACGATAAAGGCGACTAATATCATTAAACCTAAGACGATCGAACTACCGCCATCGGATGAATCGTTACTACCACTATTTGACGAATTACCACCAAATAATCCGCCTAATTTACGCTTCATATCTTTGATAACATCATCAAGATCAGGTGGGCCATCATTACCGCGGTTACCCCACGGGTCTTTGTCATCTTTATTATTGCCGGGTTCATTCCAAGCCATTAAATTCTCTCCAACTGAGATTTAAAATTCAAACGTGCCTATTTTACGGAGTTTGCTTACTTTATGGAACATAAATTAGTCAGCTAGTTCCGCACTAATTTTATTTATTGATGAAGAGGCAATATGCTCAGGGAAATATTCCTGTAAGGCTTGGCGTAATAAATCCATACCTTCGCCCGTTACAGCCGATAACCAAACGCGAGTAATACGTCCATTTTCATCACGATCGAGACGAGCAGGATGATCATCAAGTTGGTCAATTTTATTACAAACAATTAACTGTGGCACTTCATCTGCGCCAATTTGGTGTAATACATCATTCACATGATAAATTAAATCATCACGATCAGCGGCACCCGCTTCAACAACATGAAGCAACAATGCTGCATCGCGTGTTTCATCGAGCGTTGAACTAAAAGATTCCACCAAACCATGTGGTAGTTTTCTAATAAACCCTACGGTATCAGCCATTACTAAAGCTTGTGTATCGTGTAATTTCATTCGCCGTAAGGTAGGATCTAAGGTCGCAAACAAACGATCATCTGCATATACTTCGGCTGATGTAAGTTTATTAAACAAGGTTGATTTGCCCATATTGGTATAACCCACCAATGACACAACGGGGATCTCTGCACGCTGGCGAGAACGTCTGCCTTGCTCACGTTGTGACTGCACTTTGCCCAAGCGTTTTTTCAGTGACTTAATCCGCTGACCTAATAATCGACGATCCGTTTCTAATTGCGTTTCACCCGGGCCGCGCATACCGATACCGCCTTTTTGCCTTTCAAGATGCGTCCAGCCTCGCACTAAACGTGTCGACATATGTTTTAGCTGTGCTAATTCGACTTGTAATTTACCTTCATGTGATCGTGCTCTGCGCGCAAAAATATCAAGAATAAGACCAGTTCTGGCCAATACGCGACATTCTAATTTTGCTTCTAGATTTCGTTCTTGGCTTGGTGATAATTCATGATTGAAAATAACTAACACAGCATCACTCGCATCAACGTGTTGTTTAATTTCATCAACCTTACCTGTTCCTGCAAAAAACTTTGCATCAGGGCGTTGGCGTTTTCCATGAATAATAGTGGCTATTTCAGCACCGGTTGATTTCACAAGCTCTATAAATTCTAGTTCTGATTCGGCAAAATCAGCAACATTAAAATTGAGGTGAACTAAAACGACCGCTTCTTTTTTGGCGTTCTCATCAAAAGCAGCATTACTATTACGGCGCTCAAACAATTCCATTAATGATTTGCATCCTCAGAACTGATATTGACATTACGTGCCGGTACAATAGTAGAAATAGCGTGTTTATAAACCAATTGATTCACCGTATTTTTCAGCATAATCGCAAATTGATCAAATGAATCAATTTGCCCTTGCAACTTAATACCATTAATTAAATAGATCGATACCGATACATTTTCACGCCGTAAAGCATTCAAAAATGGGTCTTGTAGTGATTGGGCCTTAGCCATAATTATTCTCCTTTTTATTATTATTTTAGAGATGTTTATACTTTTAGTTCTTACTTAAGGAGCCTCTGAATGGCCTAAGTGCTTTTTAGAGTCTCTTTCACATAGCTTACCACTTGCTCGACAGGTAAACCAGAACCACTATCAAACCAAACGCCATCTTGCTGAGCGCGCAACCACGTTAGCTGACGCTTAGCCATCTGCCGTGTTGCAATAATTGCTTTCTCGACCAATGTCTCTTGATCATATTCACCTTCAAGATAAGCCCATGCTTGTCGATAGCCAACAGCACGAATTGCAGGCAAATCCACATGACAATCTTCCCGATCAAATAAAGCCTTAACTTCGTCAATAAATCCGGCTGACATCATATTTTTATATCGCTCAGCTATACGCTGATGTAACACAGCTCTATCTTCAGGGCTGACGATCACTTTTATAACATTATAAGGCAGAGATTGTTGTGTATCTTTTGTAAGCTCGGTCATCGATTGCCCCGTAATTTCATACACTTCTAATGCCCGCTGTATGCGCTGAGGATCGTTAATATGAATACGTGCAGCAGAGACTGGATCAACATTTGAAAGGCGGTCATGCAGGTGTGCCAAACCAAACTGCGCCACCTCGTCTTCTAATTTTGCACGTATTGCAGGATCGGCAGAAGGTAAATCAGAAAGACCTTGCTGCAAGGCTTTAAAATATAGCATCGTGCCACCCACTAATAATGGGATCTTGCCACGAGCCGTAATTTCAGCCATTAAACGTAACGCATCTTCACGAAAATTGCCTGCTGAATATCGCTCGCTAGGATCGATAATATCAACTAAATAATGGGGATAATCGTGTAATATTTCAGGCTTAGGTTTCGCCGTACCGATATCCATACCGCGATAAACTAGTGCCGAATCAACACTGATAATTTCAACAGGAAATTGTTTTGCAACTTCTAAAGCAAGATCCGTCTTGCCTGCCGCCGTCGGCCCCATAATAAAGAGAGCCGGTGGTAAGTTTTCAGTAATGCGGTTCAGGGTTAGCCTTGTTTCATCGTATCAAAGAATTCAGCATTTGTTTTGGTCGCTTTTAAACGATCCATCAAGAATTCCATTGCTTCAATAGGATCCATCGGCGCAAGTAACTTGCGTAAAATCCATAATTTGTGCAAATCTTCAGAATCAGTCAGCAACTCTTCTTTACGCGTACCTGAACGGGTTACATTAATTGCAGGGTAAATACGACGATCAGCCAATTTACGCTCAAGTTGTAATTCCATATTACCGGTACCTTTGAACTCTTCAAAGATAACCTCATCCATACGTGAGCCTGTTTCTACAAGTGCCGTAGCAATAATCGTTAAACTACCGCCCTCTTCAATATTACGAGCCGCACCAAAAAAACGTTTCGGACGTTGCAGTGCATTAGCATCCACACCACCCGTTAAAACCTTACCAGATGACGGAGCAACCGTATTATAAGCACGCGCAAGACGTGTAATAGAATCGAGCAAAATAACCACATCACGTTTGTGTTCAACTAAACGCTTCGCTTTCTCGATGACCATTTCAGCCACTTGCACATGACGTGTTGCTGGTTCATCAAAGGTACTAGAAACAACCTCACCTTTAACAGAACGTTGCATTTCTGTTACTTCTTCAGGGCGTTCATCAATAAGCAATACAATTAAATCGCTATCGGGGTGATTAATCGCAATAGATTGTGCAATATTTTGCAAAATCATCGTTTTACCCGATTTAGGCGGTGCAACAATCAAAGCACGTTGGCCTTTACCAATCGGTGCTGCCAAATCAATCAAACGAGGTGTAATATCTTCCGTACTGCCATTGCCGCGTTCTAAGGTAAAACGGTCATTAGGGAAAAGCGGTGTTAAATTTTCAAAAGGAACTTTGTTTTTTGATTTTTCAGCTGCTTCATAATTAATTTCTTCAACTTTAATTAAAGCAAAATAACGCTCGCTATCTTTAGGCGCTCTAATTTTTCCTGAAATCGTATCACCTGTTCGCAGGCTAAAACGGCGTATTTGGCTAGGTGAAACATAAATATCATCAGGGCCAGAAACATAAGATGCTTCTGGTGAACGTAAAAAACCAAATCCATCTTGAAGCAACTCAAGTACACCGGTTGTTTCTATTTCATCACCTTGTTTAGCATGATGTTTTACGATGGCAAAAATTAAGTCTTGTTTTCGGTTTCGAGCTAAGCCGTCTAGTTTTAATGAAAGCGCAAGCTCCATAAGCTGAGCAGCAGACTGCTTTTTAAGTTCAGTTAATTGCATGTAGTACCTAGTTTGAAATTTTTTATAATAGAAATATTGTGTGCGTGAAAACGCTTAGAATGGGATTATTTTGAGAGGTGTTTTTGAAAGTTGAATGCATAATAACAACTAATTCTAGGGGTGTCTAGTTTTTGAAGCTAAAACTATGAACTAAAGCCAATCAACCGTATCTTAGGCTAGTTATACCAGCCATTTATTCGTATCACAAAATGATACGATTAGCTTGCTTTTACGTATCATCCTGAATATTAAAACCCCGTTGCCGTGCTTTCCATCAGTCCTGATACAAATACTGCTGAAAACCAACAAAAACTTCACGAATCACCTTAGCAGAACCAAACTCAACCGCCGCATCACTAATAGTATTATATTTAAGCTCAATCATGCTTTTCATCTTGCCAACCGATAATTCGCTCACACCTTCAGTAACATAGCGTTCTAAAATAAAATCAATAAAGGCTTGCTGGTGATATTCAGTGTAATGCTGATTAATTGCTGGCTTAGCGTGTGATACCCGTTGATTGCGTGATTGTGTTTCAGCGGCATAAGCTACATACGCCAACACATCATAAACATCACTGTCTCGCGCATCAATCAACTCTTTCATGCTATTGAGTTTTTCACTGTCATAGCCTGCTTCTGCCAAGTCGTGCAGCAATTTCTCACGGGTATCAGGATCACTCCAAATCTCGCGGAGCTTATCTTCATTTTCAAAAAACTGAGGCAAATCATCAAACATGCGTTCGAGAAATTCTTTTGCCGTAATCGGTTTACCGTCTGCGCTCCAATACATCACCGCTGAAATATGTTGAATTTGCCGTATTTTGCCATCGCTCAGTTTGATAACGATTTTTTCAACTTTTTCGCACACACACGGATTACTGCCACACTCAGCACATTCAACCGCCTCACAAATACAGGGAAACGCCTCACATTGAGGGCAAAGATCAGGCTCACAAACACACGGCTCAACCGCGCATTTTGAACACATTTTTGGACAATTACAGGGTTGAAAACCACACACATCACACATTTCATCGCCACAGCAACACGGCGCATCACCACACACACCACAAGGCAACGGCTCACCATCCCATTCAGGATCAGAAAAATTATAATGCGCCTTTACGAAATCAAAAATTGTGAAAAACTCTTTACCGTCATACATCCGCGTACCTCGGCCAATGATCTGCTTAAACTCAATCATATTATTGCAAGGGCGCATCAACACAATATTACGCACATTACGCGCATCCACACCTGTCGATAACTTGCGTGACGTGGTTAAAATAGTGGGAATGGTTTTCTCATTATCCTGAAATATTTTTAAATCATCCTCACCTGCCGCGCCATCATTTGCCGTCACCCGCACACAATAATTGCTGTTAGTCGTCCAACCTTTTTTCACTGCATATTGATTGATGTAGTCTCGCACCACACCTGCATGGGCTTGGGTGGCACAAAACACCAAAGTTTTATCATTAGGATTAACGCGATCCATCCAATAATGCACGCGTTTTTGTTCACGCGAAAGAATGGTGATAACGCGATTAAAATCACCTTCTTTATACAATTTTCCCGCTTCAGGCTCACCTTGCACTACCCCCCCATCACCCGGCGTATAAATATATTCATCCATCGTGCCGACAATGGGATACACCTTAAACGGCGTTAAAAAACCATCATTAATGCCCTCTTTTAGCGTATAGCTATAAACCGCTTCACCAAAATAGGCATAGGTATCCACATTATCCTTGCGTTTAGGCGTTGCGGTTAAACCCAATTGAACCGCAGGTGAAAAATAATCTAAAATCCCGCGCCAGTTGCCCTCGTCATTCGCCCCGCCTCGGTGACACTCATCAATAATGATGAAATCAAAAAAGTCTTCAGGATATTCACCAAAATACGGCGCATCATTCCCCGCCTCATCGGTGCCTGACATAAAGGTTTGAAAAATCGTAAAAAACACACTGGCATTTTTAGGCACACGGCCTTTCTTTTTAATCTCACTCGGCTCAATCCGCACAATGGCATCATCCCCAAACGGGGCGAAATCATTAAACGCTTGATTGGCTAAAATATTACGATCGGCTAAAAATAAAATACGTGGCCGGCGTTTGGCATTATCGGGCGCTGTCTGTGCCGACAAACTCCAGCGACTATGAAATAACTTCCATGCGATTTGAAAAGCAATACAGGTTTTTCCCGTTCCCGTTGCCAAGGTCAATAAAAGTCGTTGCTGGCCTGCGGCAATTGCATCCAGTGCATTATTAATGGCATTTTCTTGATAATAACGCGGTGTCCAATCGCCTTTACATTCAAACGGAATAGTCGAAAAACGATCACGCCAAATAGTTTTAAACGCTGGTGCCTGTTTATCTTGCTGGTCAAACGTCAAAGACCATAACGCCTGTGGCGATAAATAGTGCTCAACTAATGATTCTTCACCTGTCAGTCTATCAATTTGATAAATCTCATGGCCATTCGTGGCATACGCAATGCGACACTGCAAACGCGCGGCATAATCTTTGGCTTGGCGCACGCCTTCGCTATAACTCAAGGCTTCTTTTTTAGCTTCAACCGCAGCTAACTTGCGGCCTTTATAGACCAACACATAATCACTAGCGACCTGCGCACCGCGTTTGCCACCCGTTAAAATACGCCCCGGACAAATTACCTCACGGCGAATAAAGCTCTCTGCCACCTCGCCCCAGCCATCGGCTTTAAGTTTAGGGTCAATTAACTCCGCCCGTGTGTCTGCTTCATTGCGTTGTGCCATGATTAGGGTTCCTTAGCCAACATTGTCATCACCAATCGAATTAACATCTCTTTTTGTTTGGGGTCTGATTCTGCAATAAGCAACGTCAACGCCGCCAAGCCAGTATCATTAATCACCGTTTCACCCCGATCATTTAACAAACGGCCATTACGATGTAAAAAGTCCACAAACAAAAAAGCACCACTGCGTTTATTGCCATCACTAAAGGGATGATTTTTCACCACAAAATAAAGTAAATGTGCCGCTTTGCTTTCAATCGTTGGATAAGCAGGCTCACCAAATACAGATTGCTCAAGATTACCAAATATAGCCGCCAAACCTACCTCACGCACCCGTGCAAATAAGTCCGTTGCCTCACCACGCTCAATCAATGAGGCTTTAAGGGAATATAAACTATCCATTGCCATGTCTACAGTCGGTAATTTCCCACCCACTTGACCCGAAGGCTCATTCAATAAGCCCTCATCATATTGTTGCAACCACAAAAAAGTCTGGGTATAACGGCTGACAATTTCAACCAAACCACTGCCCGCCTCTGCTGTCAGCTCAGGTGATTGTGCCGTTTTACGAATCAAGGCAATAGCTTGTTTTAATTCATCTGCATTCGTATCAAAGCGTTGTCGATTAATCGCATAACCTTCAACTAAATAATCGCGCAAACGCTGGGTAGCCCATTGGCGGAATCTTACACCCTGTGGTGACTTAACACGATAACCAACAGAGATAATGACATCTAGAGAATACAGCGTGACAGGTTTATCCGAATTAGCAATATGCATTTTTTGCATATTACTTTCTTCTTTAAGCTCTCCTTCTTTAAACACATTACGGACATGCCGAGAAATAACCGATTGATCCCGCTCAAACAACCCCACTAATTGCGCCTGAGTTAGCCACACTGTATTTTTATCACCATCTAACCGCACCGCGATTTCATTATCTTCGGTTTGATAAATTAAAATTTCATTAGTCATGCCGCCACGCCTTTGTTTTCTTTAGCTAACATTGTCATCACCAATCGAATTAACTCGTTCCCACGCAAAAACGTTCTCGTTCCCATGCTCCTTTCCCTTCTCGTTCCCACACATAAGCGGACTCGTTCCCACGCTCCTGCGTGGGAATGCATACGTTCTACCATACCCGCACAACCTCCAACAAACCATCCTGCCCAGCATAATCTCTCGCACTCGAATAACGCCAATGCTCCGCCATATCAACATAACCCCGTTTAACAGGGTTATGATGAATATAATCAATTTTTTGTCGCATCATCTCATCCGACTGGATCAACTCAGGGTGAACGCCCTCTTGCCAGAATTGATGTTGCCGATCTGTTTTATGGGCTTTTTTATAAAAAGCTAACTGATCCAGAATTGTCTTTATATTTTTCTGTTGCAAATAGGCTAGGATTTGCCGTGCCGTATAGGATTTAAAACGGGCAATGTCTTTATCTAATGCGTCGCTTTGTGCAATTAAGTGTAGATGGTTTTCTAAAATAACATATGCATGTAATTGTAAGCCTTCTGCACTTAGATGGCGTAGTGAATTGAGCAGGATGTCTACCGTTGCCTTTTGTGTGAATACGGGGATCCAGTGGAGAATGGTCAGCGTCATAAAGTGCGGCTGATCGGCTTGGATGAATTTATAGCGGCTTCTGCCCATTTGTTTAGCCTATGCGTTCCCACGCAGGAGCGTGGGATCGAGAGTGGCTGGGAGCAACGAGGGTGGCTGGGCGAGTTGAATCGAGAGTGGAAGGCCGCGTGGAATCGACAAAACCACACCGCCTCGTTCCCATGCTCCTGCGTGAGAATGCCTGCCGTCTTGCCCTGCTTATCGCCACACGGGGCTTGGTTTTATGTTGATTGGCGCAAGTTTGCATTATGCCGCCACGCCTTTGTTTTCTTTGGTCAGCTCACCGGTGAAGGCTTTTTGTAGGATGGATTTCCTCGTTCCCATGCTCCTGCGTGGGAATGCCTGCCGACTTGCCCAGCTTATCGCCACTCTGGGCTTGGCTTTATGTTGATTGGCGCAAGTTTGCATTATGCCGCCGCGCCTTTGCTTTCTTTGGTCAGCTCACCGGTGAAGGCTTTTTGTAGGATGGATTTCCTCGTTCCCATGCTCCTGCGTGGGAATGCCTGCCGACTTGCCCTGATTATCGCCACACTGGGCTTGGCTTTATGTTGATTGACACAAGTTTGCATTATGCCGCCACGCCTTTGTTTTCTTTGGTTAGCTCACCGGTAAAGGCTTTTTGTAGGATGGATTTTTTTAGTTGGTCTAGATTGTCTAATTTATTTTGATAGATTTGTTCGATTCTAGAAACATTTAGAGCTAATTTTTCAATTTTCGCTACAAAGTGTAATTGCTGCTCTAAGGATGGATAGAAAATTTTATGCTCTGCAATGAAATCTTTAGAGACACGTTTATGCCCAACGGCACCAGACATTAATTTTTTACCTTTATCTATAAATTCTTGTTGGGAAAGATAGTAATATAAAAAATCCGGATCAAGTAAAGAACCACATCTAAAAACAATATATTCACTAGAACCAAAACCAACACCATTGGTTAGTCCTCTCGCAAGCCCCAATTTCCCATTTTCAAAACATGGCGTAATCTTGGCAAGAAGAACATCGTTTTCAGCAAAGTATGTGTAACTTCCTGTGACATCTTTTAGCTCTCTATTCTGGTCAAGGTTTAAATCTTTTTTCTTAATCCCCATTGCATTCATAGGAACAAAGGAAACTAGATCATTATCATTTAATAATTCTTTTGCTTCTTTTTTAGGTGGCTTTATTTGGCACAGTTCGGATAATGTTCCAGAAACCCACCCCTCACCACGCTGGCTAAAGATTTGCTGTAAATAGCTTTCAAACAGTTCACGGGCATTGTTGAGCTTTTGTTGTGCATTGGCGCGGGCTTGGTCGATTTCCGCAAAGGCTTGGTCGAGAATAGCGACGATGCGTTTTTGTTCGTCAAGACTGACGTATGAAAAACTTAAAGCTTCAATTTGAGCTTTATTTATTGAAGCAAAAACTGCACCTTCGTTACCTGTTATTTCTTCCTGCTTAGAGAGCAAATAATAGAAAAGAAAGTCTTGGTTTAACTCTTTTATCGGGCGTATTGCTGCTAAACCGCGTCCAATACAAATATCTTGGGTTGAAAAATTTATAGGTCCTACTGGTGCTCGGACTGACATCAAAATATCACCAGCCCTAGCTTTTTTCGTCACTTTGGTAGTCCATTTTTTTGGCTCACCGATATAGCGGCTACCAAACTCTTTTTTTCCTTGATAGAAAGGTAAACCTTCCGCCTTATCATTATAATATTTTCCCTCTGGAGATTGACCAGCAATGACTTCACAGTAGTCTCCAAGTTTTTCATTCGACCACTCCATCACAACACACCCCAAACACACCTAAGCACCACTCTCTCGTTCCCACGCTCCTGCGTGGGAATGCATACCGCACTATGGGTTACCACGCAGGAGCGTGGGAACCAGTTGTTGCCGTTGGGTTTATTACCGTTGTGTTTATTGTGTTTAATCAGCCTCATCCCAGTAGCCCCTGAATACGCCCAAGAATCACTTCGCTCTCTTTATCTAAGGCGATAATTTCTTCAATAATCGCTGTGGGGTCGCGTAGCGGTGCGGCTTCTGGTGCATTGGGGTTTTTGACGGATAGATCCCATTCTCCCCCTTCGGCAAGCTCAGGGACGGGGATAGTCCATGACTGGTCGGAATCTGCAAAGGTTTTTTGCAACTCAACAAATTCTTTTAAATCAGCATCATTTAGCGGATTGGTTTTGCCTAAGCTACGCCCGGGATCTAGCTGGTAATACCAGATTTTTTGGGTCGGCTCGCCTTTGCTGAAAAATAACACCACGGTTTTTACCCCTGCGCCTAAAAAGGTTTTGGCGGGGCAATCTAATATGGTGTGTAGATTACAATTTTCTAGCAGTTCTTTACGCAGGGCAATGGCGGCATTGTCGGTGTTGGATAAAAAGGTGTTTTTAATGACTATGGCGGCGCGGCCACCGGGTTTGAGCATTTTGATAAAGTGTTGCAAGAACAGAAAAGCGGTTTCCCCTGTTTTAATGGCGAAGTTTTGTTGCACTTCTTTACGCTCTTTGCCGCCAAACGGTGGGTTGGCGAGAATAATATCCTGTTGCTGGCTGGGTTGAATATCAGCTAAGTTTTCAGCCAAGGTGTTGGTGTGTAGGACATTGGGCGCCTCTATGCCATGTAATATCATATTCATGATGGCAATCACATAGGCGAGTGACTTTTTCTCTTTGGCGTAAAAGGTGTGTTCTTGTAGTGTGGTTAAATCACTGGTGGACAGTTGTGTTTTATCTTTGCCGCCTTGGCGTAAGTATTCATAGGCTTCACATAAAAAGCCGGCTGAGCCTGCCGCGCCATCGTAAATGGTTTCGCCTATTTGCGGTTGCAAGACATCAATCATGGCGCGAATTAAGGGGCGCGGGGTGTAATATTCGCCGCCATTGTGCCCGGCATTGCCCATGTTTTTTATTTTGCTTTCATACAGGTGCGAGAGTTCATGTTTTTCGGCTTGGCTGCGAAAGCGCAGTTCATCGACTTTTTCTAAGGCATCGCGCAGCGAATAACCGCTTTGAATTTTGTTTTTAATTTCACCAAAGATTTCACCAATTTTATATTCAATGGTGTTGGCATTATCGGCGCGTTGTTTAAAGGCTTTGAGATAGGGGAACAGTTCTCCATCGACATAATCCATTAAATCATCACCGGTTAAGGCGCTGTTGTGGTCAAAATTGCCGTTTGCATCTTTTGGCGCTGCCCAGTTGCCCCAGCGGTGTTGCTGATCAATTATATAGTTGTATTGTTTGCCTAATAATTCGGCTTCTAATGATTTTTCATATTCCAGATCATCCAGATATTTTAGGAATAACATCCATGAGGTTTGCTCGGTGTAATCCAGCTCGCTAGAACAGCCTGCGTCTTTGTGGAGGATGTCGTCTATGTTTTTGAATACTTGTTCGAACATGGTGAGTTGTTATGTCCCTGTTGCTGGCGGTTAAATGGCAATAACTTTAGCATAAAAAGTGGGTGATTCCCCATAGGTGTATGGGAAATATGCCTTTACTTTAAATAAAATACGTTTTGCGTAGTGTGACTACGACTATCTGCATTATTTTAATGGTGAAGTTGGGTGTATACCCGTGATTATTCAATCTGTAGCTTTTGGATCATCCGTCACTCCGGCATGTTTTAAGCCTGAGTCTAGTTTTTGAGAAGAAGATTCCGGCTAAAAGCATGCCGGAATGACGGTTTATTTAGTGTGACTACGACTCTTTGCACTATTTTAATGGTGTGTGGAGTTATTTTGAGTAGTGTGGTGGGAATTATTCGGCACTTCGTGTGCCTCACCCCTTCGGGGCCGCCCTATCGGGCGTTGAAATTTGGGGCGGGAATTGCTCAGCTCATCCCTGAGCTTCGGCCTGCGGCTCATCCTATCGGATGACCAAAATTGTTTATCTCCAAGGATGGAGTGTATGCAGAAGCAATGTATGGAACATTGCCTGTCCTGACAATTTTGTGAACCCAGCGGGTTAGATTCAACGGCGTATCGACCAAACAAAAAAACCACCCGATGGGTGGCTTTTATGTTTGGTGGAGACGGCGGGAATCGAACCCGCGTCCGCAAATCCTCCGCTTTCGGATCTACATGTTTAGTTCATCTATTAATTTAACCCTACGCTACCCGATGAACAGGGAAAACGTAAAGCGATCTTGTAAGATTTCAGTCTATCAGTGCCAAGCACACGTCAAGCTTGTCTTATGAGAGTCGACCCCTGATACCAAACGCATAAGCACGGCTTTGGTCAGAGGCTAGCAAGCCTAGGCTGCTAGGGCGTAGTTGTTATCGTTTGCAACTATCATTTTGTCAGTCTGTTTTACGAGAAGAACCAACATACTCGACATGCACCTTAAGTTTTGTAACCCACGTCGAAGCCAGGTCGTCCCCTAAAGTTTCTGCTAATACGATTTTTAGCAG
>JALSLH010000013.1 GCA_026988435.1 Methylophaga sp. | reverse complement strand
CATTACGTTATATTCCGCGGGTACGAAAATTCCTCCACGATAATAAGGTTGATATTTTACATGTACGATCACGCTTTCCGGCATGGATTTGTTATTTAGCATGGCGAGGAATGGATCCTGCTACACGACCACGATTAGTTACAACAGTTCATGGTCCTTATTCGGTGAATGCTTATAGTGCGATCATGACAAAAGGCGAACGTGTTATTGTTATTTCAGAGATGATTAAGCAGTATGTACTCAGCCGGTATTCAGTGAATGCGGACAAACTTAGGCTTATTTATCGTGGGGTGAGTTCCAAAAAAAATCCTTATGGCTATCGCCCCACAAAGAAGTGGTTAGAGGCGTGGTATCAGGACTTTCCTCAAACAAGAGACAAAAATATTATTACTTTGCCAGCGAGGATAACACGTTGGAAAGGGCAAAGTGATTTCCTAGATGTAATTGCCAAACTAAAACAGCATGATCCAATGGTTCATGGATTAATAGTGGGCGAAACCAAAAAAGGAAAAGAGGTTTTTTTAGCAGAACTTAAAATAAAAGCTGAAGTGTTAGGTATAAACGATCATATTACGTTTACAGGGCATCGCAATGATGTGCGTGACATTATGTCAATTTCAAAAGTTGTGATGTCATTATCCTTGCAACCTGAGGCGTTTGGACGCACAACACTTGAAGCATTAAGTTTGGCTGTGCCGGTTATTGCTTATGCACACGGTGGCGTAGATGAACAACTTGCTGAATTTTTGCCCGAAGGAGGCGTTCCGGTAGGTGATATTTCTGCAGTGGCATCATTGGCGATAGATTGGCTGAACAAAGCACCTATAGTGCTAAAATCAGATAAGTTTAGCTTAAAAAGTATGTTAGAAAATACCTTATCTGTCTATATGGATGTGCTGGAAGATAATACTCAGCCATGAAAATATGTCAGGTCATCGCCAGTAAAGGTGAAGGTGGTTTAGAAAAACATGTTAGAGAACTGTCGTCACAACTTGTAAAACAGGGACACCAGCTAACGGTTATAGGAGATAAAAGTTTTCTTAAAACCTTAGATTCTACTATTCAATGTTATCCAATTAACTGCCAACAAAGTCGGCGAAACCCATTGTTATTATTTAAGCTATTCACATTACTGCGAGCGGGTAATTACGATATTATTCATGCACAAGCGAGTAAGGCTACGGCAATGGTAGGCATGATTTATACTTTTTTAGCTAGTCCAACTGTGGCAACGATACATAATATCAAGCGTACTACGGGAATATTTCAGCGATTAGATCATACTATTGCCGTCAGTAAGCAACTTGCAACATCGTTCAACAAAGCACAAACATCGGTTATTTATAATGGCATCATTCCTCCAAAGGTAAAAAAAGTAGATTTAAAATCGAAATTTGAATTGGCTAATACTAATCCGATAATTATTGCTGTCGGACGTTTAGTTGAAGCGAAGGGCTTTGATATTTTGCTGGATGCAATTACTGGTTTGCCGCTTAATTTACTTATTGCCGGAGAAGGTCCAGAACGTAGAAAACTTACTCTGAAAATAAATGCTATAAAATCACCGACTCAGGTTAAATTACTGGGACATTGCTCAGATATAACAGATTTAATGGCATCGGCAGATGCAGTTGTTATTTCATCGAGAAGGGAAGGTTTTTCCTATGTATTCAACGAGGCATTGTTAACAGCTTGCAAAGTGTTAGCTACAGATGTGCCAGTGGCAAATGAAATCCTGCCTGATAACTTAATTGTGCCAACGGAAAGTCCTGAAAAATTACGAACAGCGTTACAACGCTTATTAAAAAATGATGATGAGTGGCAAACATTAATGTCAGAACCTCATCAGTTTGCAAAACACGCTATGACATTGCAAAAGATGACGGAAAAGACGTTGGCAGTGTACCAAGAGCTGATAGCCAACTCAATTAAATGAAGAAGAATAACTATCAAAATATATTACTGATTAAGCATGGTGCATTTGGTGATTTAATTCAATGTGATGGGGCATTACGCGCTATTCGAGATTTATACCGTGATGCAAACATAACATTGCTTACGACGCCACCATTTGAGAGTTTAATGACACGCTGTCCACATATTGATGAGCTTATTGTAGATCCTAGAGTGTCACTATGGAAATTAAGCCAGCAGTTCAAGTTGATTAAGCAATTACGAGATAAACACTATCAGCTAATTATTGATTTACAGAATTCTGACCGTACTCGATTATATCAAAAACTCGTATCTAGGCGGTGTGACTGGAGCGGTAGCATACCTAATATGAAGCCACGATCAGGTCTGGAAGGATTGGCCATTCAACTTGAAGAATTAGGTATTGCCCGTAAAAATGTATTTGCCCCCGATATTAAGTGGATGGCAGATGACGTAACGAACCTTTTAGCTGCGAATCAGGTGAATAAAAGCTATATTGTATTGATTCCAGGTTGTTCAGCCAAGCATCCAGAAAAACGCTGGACTTATTATGCTCAACTCGCTTCTTCTTTGATAGATAAAGGATATGATGTGATTAACATTATTGGACCGGAAGAGGAGGAACTTGCTTTAAGTTTACCTGGCCATACAAAATTAAAAAAGCATGGCTATTTAACGTGGTTTGAATTGGCAGGTGTTTTAAATCAGGCTCATTTTATTATTGGTAATGACACCGGCCCATCTCATATTGCATCATGTCTGAGAAAACCAGGTTATGCACTTTTTGGCCCGCATACCTCAGCAATTCGAGCTGAGATTTCACGGGATAATTTTCAAGCAATAGAAGTAGAAGATCTTTCTGAACTATCAGCCGAAACAGTGCTTGAGTATATTTTAGCGAGTGAACTACTTGTGGATAATTGAGCCATTGCTAACACCCAGCCAACACCTAACCAAACTAATGCTGCTATCCAGTTGCTTAACACACTGATCCCTCCCGTAAATGGCCAAAATGAGGCACAGAGAATCGCAGCTGATACCGATAAAGCATACCAGTTTTTAGCTCTGATTAAAGGCATAAGTGCCGCATGAAAAATAGCTAGCAACAAAATCGAAAATAAGGCTAAGCCGATCGCACCTGTTTCAGTAGCAATTTCGAGATAAAGATTATGAGGATGACTGCATTTCATGGTAAATCCTGCTTGGGAACTTATTTCAGATAAAATGCCGAGTTGTTGGCAATATTCTTGGTAGCTACCTATTCCACTCCCAAATAGTGGTGATGTTTGCCATGCTTTTAAGGCGGCTTTGAAGACTATTCCGTAATCTGAATCTGCAAAATGACTTAGCTTATCGATAGAGCTAGACACTATCCTATCTGTTGCTTCAGGATTAAAGTACATTATGCTGATGATAAGCATCACAATGATAAGCAGACCAGTCAGAACAGAATGACGTGCATGAGGATAGTGAAAGAAAAGGCCAGTCAAAACCAGTAGTGTTCCTAGAGAGTACAGCAGAAATGCCATTCTCTCGCCAGTGATAAATATAAAAGTAAGGGAGAGTATTACAATAGAAAAGATATAAAGTAGATTGTTTCTTTGCCTTTTAAGAGGCTGAATGAGTAGCCCAGCGAACAATAAAATAAATACTACTCTCAACATCAAGGTGCCAGGAACAGGGCTTCTAAATGGACCAGTCAGGCGGTTTTCAGAGAAAGCAGCAATGCCAAACAGATCTTCCCTAGTGAAATATTGCCACCAAGTATCAAAAATGATGAAGAGTGATATAACTAACAATGAAATAATAAAGTGGCGTTGTCGCCCGGCATCATTAAACAACCAATAGGCAAGGGCAGCGGCAAAAATGGGCCAACGCATAAAAGAAAATGAGCCGGATAAGCTATCAGTTACATTAATGCTTAATGGCGTATTGACAAACAATAAGTAGCAGAAATAAACTAAACAAAGTTTAAACCATGGCTGAGATGACCATTGCCAGTTGCAATCAAGATAAGACTTATATAAAAATAATAAGCCGATTAATACTAATGTCAGATCAGCTAGGGCGCGTGAAAATAGCAGTAGCAAGGGTAGAACCCAAGGAATAATTCGCTCGGCTTGAAATAATATCTTA
>JALSLH010000012.1 GCA_026988435.1 Methylophaga sp. | reverse complement strand
AGGTAAAAAACCTGAGTTCTTTTGATTACCTTTCCAGTTACGAATATCTTCATTTTTATGGGCGATATTCCAATCGCCGGTAACAATATAATCGCGCCCCGATGCTTTCATCTCGAGCATCTTCGCCATCATATGGTCCATGCAACGATATTTAAGTTGCTGACGCTCTTCTTTTGAAGAACCTGATGGCATATATAAAGATATAACACTTAGATTGCCAAACTTTGCTTCGATATAACGACCTTCGCTATCAAACTCTTCATTGCCCATGCCGACAATCACCTCATCAGGTTTCTGCTTACAATACAGCGCCACGCCGCTATAGCCCTTCTTTTGTGCGTCATGATAATAGGTAGAATAACCTTGCGGGTGATACAAATCATCACTAAGCTGATCAATCTGCGCTTTTGTTTCTTGAATGCAAACGACAAAAGCCTGCTGCTTATCTAACCAATCAAAAAAACCTTTTCGCCCCGCGGCACGAATGCCATTCACATTCGCTGTAATGATCTTCATATTTCTATCCCAAATTTAATGTGTATTTATATCTCTATTTTCGTCATTCCGGCATGCTGTTAGCCGGAATCTCTCCATAAAATTAAGACTCCCGCTTAAAACATGCGGGAGTGACGTAGAAGGCAAATCTGCAAATTGAACGATAACGGGTATAGTACCATTTTGATCCGCTCACGAGATCATGTAAAATAACGACATTCCAGTGTAACCCAGCGATCTATTTATATATTTTCATTATTAGATCATCTATTTCTTTACAATCTAAAGAAAGATCGGGATAATACTCTGCTCGATATATATAAAGCTAAATTTTCGGAGAAGTATTTTGGCAAATTCACCACAAGCAAAAAAACGCGCTCGTCAAGCAGAAGACGCTCGTCAACGTAACGCAGGCCAACGTAGCGCTATGCGTACAACAGTTAAAAAACTACAAGCTGCTATTGAAAGTGGTGATAAAAAATTAGCTACTGAAGCATATAAAGTAGCCGTTCCTGCTCTTGATAAAATGGCTCGTAAAGGTATTATTCATAAAAATGCCGCTGCACGTAGCAAAAGTCGCTTGAACAACGCTGTTCGCGCACTATAACTTAAGCAGTCTAACTGTTTAAACAAAAAAACCGGCTTTCGCCGGTTTTTTTATGTCTGTTGTTACAGTTCATCTAAAATTCACCGTTCATGGTGAGCCTGTCGAACCATGCTTCTATATTATCCTTCGACAAGCTCAGGACGAACGGGGGTGGTAACTTACAAAACGACTAAATTATCCCGATGAATTAATTCTGGTTCATCTTCATAACCTAATAATGATTCAATGTCTTTACTTGCATGTCCCATAATCCGCCTCGCTTCATCGGCATTATAATTGACTAAGCCTCGAGCCACTTCATTGCCGGATTGATCTGCGCACACCACAAGCTCACCACGGGTAAACTCTCCTTCAACATTTGTAATGCCTACAGGTAAAATGCTACGCCCTTGTTGGCGGATTACACTTACTGCTCCCGCATCCAAGATCACTTTTCCTTTAGGATTATGTCCTAACAACCATTGCTGACGCGCCGTCATAGGTTCGTTATCAGGCCATAATAACGTGCCAATACCAACGCCTGAAGCTAGGTGTTGTAAATTTTCAGGTTCTTTACCCGACATAATGACTGTAGCCGCACCCGACCGAGCTGCACGGCGTGCCGCTGATAGCTTAGTTGCCATGCCACCACGGCCTAATGCGCCCACGCCTTCTCCCGCCATTGCATCTAGTGCAGGATTACTTGCCGCCGAGGCTGCAATCATTCGAGCATCTGGGTTTTGTCGTGGATCAGAGTCAAACAAGCCATCTTGATCCGTCAAAATAACTAAAACGTCAGCTTCGACTAGATTAGCTGTCATTGCCGCCAAGGTATCATTATCACCAAAACGAATTTCTTCTGTTGCTATGGTGTCATTTTCATTCACAACAGGTAGCACGCCAAGCTCTAATAAACTATGTAACGCACTACGCGCATTAAGATAACGTCCACGATCAGATAAATCTGAATGTGTTAATAATATCTGTGCGGTATGAATACCGTGCTTTTTGCACTCAGAAGAATAGGCTTGAATTAAGCCCATTTGACCAACACTGGCCGCTGCTTGTAGTTGATGTAGTGCATTAGGCCGCTCTGTCCAACCCAGCTCCTGCATACCTGCGGCAACAGAACCCGATGTGACTAGCACAATTTCTTTACCTTGTTCACGTAACAGTGCAATTTCGCCAGTTAGCCAACGAATACGATCAAGATCTAAACCTTCACCCACACGCGTAAGTAACGCGCTGCCAATTTTTATGACCCAACGTTTGGTATTAACAAGTTGTTGGTGTGGATTTTCCATCTTAAAGAATCCTTATTCTTCTTCCGCTTCTTCTTTTCGTTTAGCCTCGGCTTCTGCTTCATTTAAATCATCAAGATAATCCATGATTTCTGCACAAAGCACATCACAACCTTCGCCTGATTGCCCACTTACTCTAAATACTTTTCCTTGCCAGTTCAATCTATCCAATACTTCTTGGCAAAGCTCTTCGCGAATATCTTCAGGCACAAGATCCATTTTGTTTAATACTAACCACTGATCTTGACTACCTAGCGCATCACTATATTGCTCAAGTTCTTTATTAATTATTTGCACACTTTCAACCGGATCTTGTTTCACATCTGCAGGTGCCATATCAACCATATGTAAGAGTAATCGTGTCCGTGTTAAATGGCGAAGAAATTGAATCCCAAGGCCAGCACCATCAGCAGCCCCCTCAACCAAACCCGGTACGTCAGCAATAACAAAACTGCGCACATCTTTCATCGTTACCACACCCAAATTTGGATACAAGGTAGTGAAAGGATAATCGGCTACTTTAGGTTGTGCTGCTGACACTGATCGAATAAACGTTGATTTACCGGCATTAGGCAAACCTAACAAACCAATATCAGCTAACAATTTCATTTCTAAGCGTAAGTGACGCTCTTCACCGGGTGTGCCACTTGATGTTTGTCGTGGCGCACGGTTAGTGCTTGATTTATAGCGGGCGTTACCCAAACCATGCCAGCCGCCTTTAGCCACTAGCAATTGATCGCCATCTTTGGTGAGATCACCAATTAACTCGTCGGTATCATCATCCCATGCTTCAGTACCAATCGGCACTTTGACAAAAAGATCTTCGCCGCGCGCACCACTGCATAATTTGCCTTTGCCGTGCTCACCGCGTTCAGCTTTATAATTTCGGTTATAACGAAAATCAATTAAAGTATTCACTTGTTTGTCAGCAACTAAATAAAGATCGCCACCATCACCACCATCACCACCATCGGGGCCACCAAACGGAATATATTTTTCGCGACGAAAACTCAAGCAACCATTTCCGCCGCCACCTGCGCTTACTATAATTTTCGCTTCGTCTACAAATTTCATTTTTATATACCCGTGGTCATTGGGATTGCTGTTTTTATTCCCCGTCACTATGTTTTTAGCCGGAGTCTCGTTATTCGCTAATATTCCGGCTAAAAGCATACCGGAATGACGACAGAGTTATAGAAACAAAAAAGCCCTACATCAGCAGGGCTTTTGAGATGTTTGCCCCTGTGGAGGCTAACAAAATTATTTAGTCAGCAACAACACTTATAAAAGTGCGGTTTTTTGGCCCTTTAGTTTCGAACAAAACTGTGCCAGCTGATTTTGCAAATAATGTGTGGTCTTTACCCATGCCAACGTTAATACCAGCGTGAACACGTGTGCCGCGTTGACGGATAAGAATATTACCGCCTAAAACAGCTTCACCACCGTAGCGTTTTACACCAAGGCGTTTCGACTCCGAATCACGTCCGTTTCTAGTACTACCACCCGCTTTCTTATGAGCCATCTTTACATCCTCGTTTTCGCTTTGAAGCACTCATCCCGCATTCGGTGATGATAATGCTATTTAAAATAATATGAATTTATTGTTGTTTGTCCAACAAAAGACCCGCAATTTTATCGCCTTTGGGCTTAGAGATCAAATATTAATTTCTTTCCTGAAACTTATTCAACACAACACTACTCTCTATTCCTTAAAAATTAAGCGTTAACACACCCCTAATTCTAGGGATATTCTAATCACTATTAATCATGAGAGACTTATCATTGCTTAATGCCTTCCTGTTAAATTTTCATATCGGGAAAATATTAATGCTTACAATTGTAAGTGCTGGTCTTAATGTCCAAGCACGATTCTAACAGCTAAACATGGTGTGAGCTATGCGCAGAAAGCTACAGGTCTTTAAAATTAAAGATGGCTGAGCTGCATTATTCAAGAGGTCAATCAATTATGTTCAAATTTATTAAAAAACTCTTTGTAGCTATCTTTGCCACAATTCTTCTTCTCCCTGCAGTCAATGCCGCCCCGGTTTTATGGGTGGGTGATAGCTCAGGAAAATTAGGTACTGTTGATGTGGCCACAGGTACAGTAAATGTAGTTGGCAATATGGGCGCCGTCATGACAGACATTGCTTTTGATTCTAGTGGCAATCTATGGGGGATCACCTTTGGTAGTCTTTATAGTATAGATAAAGCAACGGCTGCCAGCACTTATGTCGGCAAGCTTGGCACATCACTGAACTCATTAGTTTTTGGTGCGGGTGGCACATTATATGCCGCAAACAACTCGCTATATACCATAAATACAACTACTGGCACAGCTACCAACCTTGGATCTGGTGGTGATAGCTACAGCTCTTCAGGTGACTTAGCCTTTATTGGCGGTGAGCTATTCTTAAGCTCAACCTTTGGTGGTGACTCACTGGTGAAACTTGATACGGCTACTGGTGCAGGCACCACAATTGGCGTAATCAACGCTCTCTTTGTTTATGGCTTAGCTAGCCCAGACGGAAACAACCTTTATGGCCTCGCAGGAACATCTATTTATTCCGTTAACTCTACTACGGGTGCTGGCACGCTTATTCGTAATTATAGTGGTAATGGCCTAGGTAGCGCGTATGGTAGTGCCTTTATTTCTGAAGCTACGCCTGCTGTACCCGTCCCAGCGGCTTTATTCATGTTTGCTCCTGCATTATTAGGCTTCTTTGGTCTACGTCGCAGAGCTAAAGATATTGTAGCGTAACACCGCACTTTTTTACTTTTAGTAAAAGCCGTAATTGGGAAAACCAATTGCGGCTTTTTATTGTCCCTCATTCATACAAGACTTCGCTTAATCTCAGCTAAAAACATAAGAATATATTATAATTATTCATGCTCTGAAACATGCGAGTTGTCAGCGCCAATAGAAAGCCAATAGAAATCAATTATTCAAACAAATGTTATAAGGTTTACCTGTGGATATCCAATCCATCTATTCACTAATCGAAGATGATATGTCAGCTGTTGATGCGATGATTCAATCGCGACTGCAATCTGATGTAGTATTAATCAATCAGCTTGGCCATTACATTATTAATAGTGGTGGCAAACGCTTGCGCCCCGCTTTAGCTATTTTATGTGCGCGGGCTTGTGGCTACAAAGGCGATCAGCACCATAACCTTGCTACCATTATCGAATTTATTCATACGGCGACATTACTGCATGATGATGTGGTTGATAATTCTGATATGCGCCGCGGCAATGAAACAGCCAATAGCATTTGGGGAAATGAGGCTAGCGTGCTAGTGGGCGACTTTTTATATACCCGTTCATTTGAAATGATGGTTGAAATGAATTCAATGCCGTTGATGAAAATTTTGTCTCACACCACAAATATTATTGCTGAAGGCGAAGTACTTCAACTGCTCAATTGTAATGACGCTGATACTACCGAAGAAAGTTATCTGGAAGTTATTCACCATAAAACAGCTAAATTATTTGAGGCGGCGGGTGAGCTAGGCGCGGTGATTAGCGAAAGTGGTGCTGATATCGAACACGCGATGAGTCAATATGCAATGCATCTTGGTAGTGCATTTCAGTTGGTTGATGACTTACTCGACTACAGCGAATCAAGTGAAGTGATTGGTAAAAATATCGGTGATGATCTTGCCGAAGGCAAGCCGACGCTTCCTTTAATTTATGCAATGCGCCAAGGTACAACGCAGCAAGCACAAATAATTCGTGAAGCAATTGAGCAAGGGCAGCGCGATAAGATTGATGAGATCATCACTATTATTGAAGAAACCGGTGCAATTTCCTACACCGCGCAAGCAGCAAAAAATGAAGTAGAGTTAGCCAAGGCATGTCTTTCTATTCTGCCTGACTCCAAATACAAATTAGCGCTTACGTCATTAGCAGATTTCTCCATTGAACGTCATTATTAGCATACGCTGGCAAAGTTAATGACTGGGTTGAAATTCAAAATGGCTCTTATGCTGCTTATCATTAGGCTGTTCTTCTTTGATAAGTTGTTATTACTGCTAAAGTCATAAGATAAACTATTAATTTCTCAAGTAAAACGTGGGCAAACCGACATATCTAATTAATACATTCGTTTAAACTGTTGATAGATATTATGAATAAGGAAGCACTCCATGAAAACATCCGATCTTTTTGTTAAAGCATTAGAAAATGAAGGGGTCGAATATATTTTCGGTATTCCCGGCGAGGAAAACTTAGATTTTCTTGATTCCATGCAAGGTTCATCGATTAAACTGATCCTCACTCGTCATGAACAAGGCGCTGGCTTTATGGCTGCAACGTATGGGCGATTAACGGGTAAGCCGGGTGTTTGTTTAGCCACGCTTGGCCCTGGTGCCACCAACTTTGTAACCCCCGCAGCTTATGCCCAACTTGGCGGCATGCCAATGATGATGATTACGGGACAAAAGCCTATTAAAGCTAGTAAACAGGGGCAGTTCCAAATTGTTGATGTGGTTAATATGATGCGGCCTATCACAAAATTTACTAAACAGATTGTGCATGGCAATACCACTGCATCAACAGTACGTGAAGCCTTCCGCCTTGCGATGGAAGAGCGCCCTGGCGCGGTACACATCGAATTGCCTGAAGATATCGCGGCAGAAGATGCTGATGAATTAGTATATAAAGTGACCACAACACGTCGACCTGATGCTGATAGCCATGCCATCGAAAGCGCCGTTGAAATGATCAAAAAGGCTAAAATGCCTTTATTACTGATTGGCGCAGGTGCAAACCGAAAACGTTCGAGTAAAGCTTTGTTGGCCTTTATCGAAAAAACCGGCATTCCCTTTTTCAATACACAAATGGGTAAAGGCGTAATTGATGAACGTCACCAAGCCTATCTTGGCACTGCTGCATTATCGGATCATGACTTTTTACATTGCGCCGTTGAACGTGCTGATTTAATTATTAATGTCGGTCATGATGTGATTGAAAAACCGCCTTTCTTTATGAAAGAGAGCGGTCAAGATGTGATTCATGTGAACTTTTCACCCGCTCAAATTGATGCTGTTTATTTTCCTCAATTAGATGTGGTGGGTGATATTGCCACATCAGTCAATCGCCTAAGCGATGCATTGAGCCCACAAGATAATTGGGATTTTGATTATTTCTACCGCGTCAAAGAAGAGGTAAAAGTACGTATATCTAAATATAGTGATGATGAACGCTTCCCGTTATTACCGCAAAGCGCTGTCCACGTTATTCGTGAAGAGCTTGATGAAGATGGCATTGTAACGCTTGATAACGGTGTTTATAAAGTCTGGTTCGCTCGTAATTATCCTTGCTATCAAAATAATTCATTATTGCTTGATAATGCCTTAGCGACCATGGGGGCTGGCTTACCATCAGCCATGTTAGCTAAGCTAATTAACCCCGATCGTAAAGTAATTAGCGTATGTGGTGATGGTGGCTTTATGATGAATTCACAAGAAATGGAAACGGCTGTTCGCTTAGGATTGGACATGGTGGTCATCATTCTTAATGATAGTGCTTACGGCATGATCAAATGGAAGCAAGAAGGTATGGGCTTTAATAATTTTGGTTTAGATTATCAAAACCCTGATTTTGTGAAATATGCTGAAAGCTATGGAGCAACAGGCCACCGTCCAACTAGTCATGCTGACTTTAAAGCTACACTAGCAAAAGCATTAGATTCTAAGGGCGTACATTTAATTGATTTAGCAGTAGATTATTCATTGAATCATGCTATCTTAAATGAAGGCTTAAAAGAAAAAATCTGTATCGTATGAGTCGTCTTTTTCGCCATGCCTGCGTTAAAATATAGTATCAAAATGCTCATTTACACTAGTAAACTCCGCTTTTGATACTATTTTCGCCTTGTCCTGACGAAACGAAGTAACCGCCAGGATCAAAATACTTATCATAAAACGGTCTCTGTATAAGGATAAGACACATGCAACATTTTCCACTATTAATAGCTGGGCGCACTAATAAAAATAAACATTCATTGGATGTTAGTTCACCCTTTGATGATAGCTTAATCGCTACCGTTGAAACTGCTACTATCGAAGATATCGAACAGGCACTGACTACCGCTAGCCATCTATTTGCAGATCGTAATAATTGGCTAGCTACGTCAGAGCGTATTGCTATTCTCGACCGCGCGGTGGCCATTATGGAAAATCGTGCTGAAGCGTTAGCAACAGAGTCAGCTCGTGAGGGTGGCAAGCCATTAATTGATTCACGTGTTGAAATGGCACGCTGCATTGATAGCTTGCGTACTTGTGTTGACACCTTACGTAGTGATTGCAGTAAACCTGTTCCTATGGGTATTAATGGTGCATCACAGCATCGTTTAACGATGATGAAGAAAGAACCTATTGGTGTTGTGGTTGCCGTGAGCGCCTTTAATCATCCGCTAAATCTCATTGCTCATCAAGTTGGGCCAGCCATTGCAACTGGCTGCCCAGTTATTGTTAAACCGGCTGAAAACACACCTCTATCTTGCTATCGTTTAGTGAAAATATTTCATGAGGCTGGTTTGCCACCTGAGTGGTGTCAGGCCGTTTTACCAATGGATCATACGGTAGCTGAACAATTAGTCACTGATCCACGTGTTGCTTTCTTTAGCTTTATTGGTAGCGCAAAAGTGGGTTGGTATTTACGCTCTAAATTAGCTCCTGGCACACGCTGCGCCTTAGAACATGGCGGTGTTGCTCCAGTAATTATGACTGCCGATGCTGATCTTTCGATCGCCATTCCAGGTTTAGCTAAAGGCGGCTTTTATCATGCCGGACAGGTTTGTGTATCAGTGCAACGTATTTTTGCCCACGAGTCTATCGCCCGTGATGTGGCACAACAATTAAGCGATGCCGCCAATAAACTCAATGTCGGCGATCCTTTATCTGACAAAACAGAAGTTGGCCCCATTATTCGACAAGGTGAAGTTGAACGTATTGACTCTTGGGTGCAAGAAGCCATTAGTGAAGGCGCAGAACTCTTATCGGGCGGTAAAACACTAGCTAATCATTGTTACGCACCGACCGTACTTTACAATCCATCTGAAGATAGCAAAGTATCAAATTCTGAAATCTTTGGCCCTGTTGTCTGTGTATGTCCTTTCACTGATTTAGATCAGGCTATCGCAACAGCAAATTCATTAGATGTTGCCTTCCAAGCATCGGTCTACAGCCAAAATATTGATACGGCAATGTATGTATCAGACAAATTAGATGCCTCCGCGGTGATGATAAATGAACACACCGCCTTCCGTGTTGATTGGATGCCTTTTGCCGGACTAAAACATTCTGGTCTTGGCACTGGTGGCATTAGCTACACCATGGAAGATATGCAAATTGATAAAATGATTGTGGTTACATCAAAAGGGCTTTAATATGTCGCGATGTTTAATATCGCACTGTTCGAACCTCGCATAGCACCTAACACCGGTAATATTATTCGCCTCGCCGCCAATAATGGTTGCCAATTACACTTAATTGAACCACTGGGGTTTAATTTTGAAGAAAAGGCGCTTCGCAGGGCAGGATTAGATTATCACGACCTCACCAATGTGACTCGCTATGGCAACTACGAAGAGTTTGCAGAGGCAATGCAAGACAATAGAATCATCGCCTGCACAACGAAAGCCAAACAGTTCTATCATCAGGTTCAATATCAAAAAGAAGATGTATTGTTATTTGGCTCAGAAACATCAGGTTTGCCTGATTATGTTCATCAAACTATTGATGATGATCTTAAAATACGTATTCCTATGCAGGAAAATAACCGTAGTTTAAATCTCTCTAATTCTGTTGCTATCATCAGCTATGAAGCATGGCGGCAACATGAATTTTTGGGCGGAAATTAAAGCTAAATAACCTGAATTCTGGATAAGGGAATTTAGTTTGTTTTTCGTCATCCCGGTAGGTTTTTAGCCGGGATCTATGCTCTACATACTAGATTCCCGCTAAAAAGACTACGGGAATGACGGAATGGGTTAGTATTTCCCACCTACTTCCCTTATTCAGAATTCAGGTTAAATACTGTCGTGCTGCTCTGTTACATCCACTAATAATTTCAAATTCTGCCCCGGTTGCAATATAGCCTTTTTATGTAAGCCATTCCACTGCCTAACATCGTTAATACTTACTTTAAACTTCTGCGAGATAGTCCAAAGCGAATCACCACTACGAATCTTATAATTGACGGTTCTAACCGAATCATTAGATGCCACCGTTCTCATCTGAGACCACAACACTAATTCTTGGCCAGGCTGTAAATAATCACTGGGGGCTTTATTATTCCATGTGGTTAATTTTTTTACGCTCACTTTATGCAACTGAGCAATATCCCACCATGAATCACCTTGCTTGACGGTATAGGTTTTTTGCTTACCTTTTTGTGATGTGCTTTTCTTGCTAGCCAAGCGTTGAGTGGTGGGTGGCGGAGCCGTGCCAGAAGTGCCAGGTGCGACAGGAATTAATAAATATTTCCCTGCCCTGATATTAGTGCCCTTTATTCCATTGGCTTTCTTAATAGCAGAGACGGCTACTTTATAGTGTTGTGCAATTTTTCCCAGTGAATCACCACTTTTAATTTTGTAACGTGCCCACTGAACCTGCTTTTCAGCGGGTAATACTGACAATCCCCGAATGAAAACATCCACATTTTCTACAGGAATAGCCAATTGATGTGGACCGTCTGGCGCAGTAGCCCATTGATTAAATCCTGGGTTTAATTGATGGATCTGCTCGATTTTTAATTCTGCTAATTCTGCTGCCACCGATAAATCAATCTGTCCTTTTACATTCACAACGGTAAAATAAGGTTCATTTACAATCGGTTTAAGTGTTATTTGATATTGCTCTGGCTGCCCTATCAGCTCAGCAATCGCCATAAGTTTTGGTACATAAGCTGAGGTTTCTCTCGGCAGGTCTAAGGACCAAAAGTCAGTACCTTTGCCCGCCTTTACATTACGCTTTATAGCTCTAGAAACAGTACCTTCACCGCAATTATAAGCGGCTATTGCTAACTGCCAATCACCAAAATCATCGTGTAATTTTTGCAAATAATCTAAAGCTGAAGATGTAGAGGCAACTACATCACGTCTTCCGTCATACCACCAGTTTTGTTTTAAACCATATAAATTGCCCGTGCTGGGAATGAATTGCCATAATCCCGCCGCTCTAGCAGAGGAATAAGCATGAGGCTGGAATGCACTTTCAACCACCGGCAGCAAAGCAAGCTCCATCGGCATATTGCGCTGCTCTATCTGTTCAACAATATGATACAAATAAGGCTTCGCTCTCTCTGCAACTCTTGCAATATATTCTGGATGACGGGCAAACCAATCTAACTGTTTTTTAGTGTCATCACGTAGTCCCGTGTCCGAGAATCCGTAACCTTGGCGGATACGTTGCCATACATCGACAGGCGCAATAACAACTGACTCTTCTTCAACCGCGGGCAATTCATTGCGTTGTGGCTCTTGAGTTTCACCATAAGCTTCTTGCCAAGATGATTCCTCTACGGCTGCAACATCTTGTTTTGCAAGAGTAGGCTCTTCCGCAGTATTTTTTACAATGTCAGTACATGCTGTTATCAGCAAGAATACCGACACAAAGCCGTATCTTAGGAGTTGTTTTAACATGTAAACCTTTTATTTAATCCAATTTAAACGGAGCGTTTTGCAAATGTTTTTCACCCATCTCATATATTTTATCGGCATTGCCGACAATTAGCTTATCTGGCTTGCACGCTATTTTAGGATCTTTATTAGGATAATCAGCATGATGCAAAACATAGCGCATCGCATTTAAGCGCGCCCGCTTTTTGCAATCTGACTTAACCACGATCCATGGTGAGTCTTTTGTATCCGTATAAAAGAACATGGCTTCTTTGGCTTCAGAGTAATTATCCCATTTATCAATTGAGGCCATATCAATATCACTAATTTTCCATTGTTTTAATGGATCACTCTTTCGACCACTAAAACGGCGGTATTGCTCATTCCGACTAACAGAAAACCAGAGTTTTACAAGTTTAATCCCGCTGCGCGTTATCATTCGCTCAAAATCTGGACATTGGCGCATAAACTCCAAATATTCCTGCGCAGTACAAAACCCCATCACCCGCTCCACACCAGCGCGGTTATACCAAGAGCGATCAAAAAATAAAATTTCACCTTCTGTCGGCAAATGTTGCACATAGCGTTGAAAATACCATTGCCCTCTTTCACGATCATCAGGCTTTTCTAATGCCACCACTTGGGCACCACGAGGGTTAAGGTGCTCGGTAAAGCGCTTAATCGTTCCCCCTTTACCCGCCGCATCGCGACCCTCAAAAATAATGAGATATTTTTGACCCGTTTCTTTCACCCAATGTTGAAACTTCGCTAATTCTATCTGTAGTAATTTTTTTTCTTTTTCATACGCTTTCTTACCCATCATTTTCTCATAGGGGTAATTTGCCGTAGGGAAAATAGTCTTTTTAGATAAACTATTTATCTCTTCTTCTGATGCTAAATAATTGGCACCAGGATGAGAAAGAGAAACATGTAAAGCATCTTCAGTTTTTGTCATAATTTTGCACTCATTTAATTTTTAAAAACAATTTATTTCTGTAAAAGTGTGATTCCGTTATTATAGCCCTAATATAGCGAATAAATGCGTGATTTAGATCAAACAGAGGAAGATATAGTGGCAGAAATACAAGGGCAATTATCAAAGATGACTGCCACCCTATCACAAGATCAAGGCTTAGCAAGCTATCAGATGGTGTTAGGAGCGCAGCATCTTGAAATGAATGAGCTTATTGGCCAACAAATTCAATTATCTTTTGCTGGCAAAATTAACTGCCAATCATGTGATCGACTCATTAAAAAGAGTTATAGCGGTGGATTTTGCTTTCCCTGTGCTCAAAAATTAGCACAATGTGATCTTTGCATTATGAAACCTGAAACCTGTCACTATGATGCTGGAACCTGTCGTGAACCCGAATGGGGTGATCAATTTTGCATGCAAGATCATTTTGTTTACTTAGCCAATAGTTCAGCTATTAAAGTGGGCATCACACGGCACACTCAAGTGCCAACACGTTGGATAGATCAAGGTGCGACACAAGCTTTACCTATTTTCAGAGTTAAAACACGCTATCAATCTGGCTTAGTTGAGGTGATATTGAAAGCCCATGTGTCCGATCGAACAGACTGGCGAAAAATGCTCAAAGGCCAGCACGATACACCCGTCGACTTGGCCGCCAAACGCGATCAATTAATGCTTGAATGTGCTGATGAAATAGTGGCGTTACAACAGCGTTTTGGTGATGGAGCCATCTCCCCATTGCTTGACGAGCCAACGGTTGAAATAAACTATCCAGTTCAACAGTTTCCTGAAAAGGTTAAATCACTTAATTTCGATAAAACACCTGAAATATCGGGGAAATTACTGGGCATTAAAGGTCAATATCTTATTTTAGATATTGGCGTATTAAACATCCGTAAATTTAGCGCATACACTATAAAAATGAGAACCGATTAATGCTATATAACTTAATGCGTGCCCTTATGTTTCAACTAGATGCTGAAAAAGCACATCATTTAGGATTAAAAGGCCTAAATGCACTTGAAATGTCTGGTTTATCGTCACTGTTGTACCCTAAAGTAAAGTCAGCACCTGTCACCGTCATGGGGCTGACATTTCCTAACCCTGTTGGCTTAGCAGCAGGCTTAGATAAAAATGGCGATTATATCGAAGCGCTTGCCGCTGTTGGTTTTGGCTTTGTCGAAATTGGCACGGTGACGCCTCACCCACAAGATGGCAATCCTCAGCCTCGCTTATTTCGTTTGCCTGAAGCACAAGCGATCATCAATCGTATGGGCTTTAATAATCTAGGCGTTGAACACTTAATTGAACAAGTAAAGGTCGCACAAACGAATGCTATTATTGGCATTAATATTGGGAAGAATTTTGACACGCCCGTTGAAAAAGCCGTCGATGATTATTTGATTGGTTTAAACAAGGTTTATGCCCATGCTGATTATGTCACTATTAATATTTCTTCGCCCAATACGCCGGGTTTAAGAACCCTGCAATTTGGCGAATCACTTAATGAACTGCTGGGCTCACTGAAAGAGCAGCAGGCTAAACTACATCAGCAATATGACCGTTACGTGCCGATGACGGTCAAAGTCGCCCCAGATTTGACACTTGAAGAAGTACAGCAATTAGCAGAAGCCTTCACTCAGTTTGAAATAGACGGTATTATTGCCACCAATACCACCATGTCACGTGAAGGTGTTGAAGGGCTCAATCATGGCGATGAAGTGGGTGGTTTGAGTGGTCGCCCAGTTTTTGAACAATCAACCAAAGTGGTTCAACAATTTAGACAAGCATTGCCACCAAAAACGCCGATTATTGCAGCCGGTGGGATTTTATCTGGTAATGATGCCATAAAAAAACTAGATGCCGGTGCCGATCTGGTTCAGATTTATAGTGGCTTTATATACAAAGGGCCAGCGTTAGTACGTGAAATTATTAAAACAATAGAAAATAGGGCATAAAGATGGAAGCAGAAACAAGTTTAATCGCACAATGGTTAATGAATTTTGCAATTGCTATAGCGATAGTTATGATTGGTCGTATCGTAGTGAAATGGCTAGTCAAATTAATCCGAAAATTAATGGTTCGATCAGAACTTGACCCTATTTTAATTAATTTTGCTGGTTCCATTGCCAATGCCATATTACTGCTATTTGTATTTATTGCTGCATTAGATCAATTAGGCGTTAATACCACGTCATTTATTGCCTTGCTAGGTGCGGCCGGTTTAGCTGTTGGCCTAGCTTTAAAAGATTCTTTACAGAATTTTGCTGCTGGCGTAATGATGATTATTTTCCGTCCATTTAAACTCGGTGACTTTATCGACGCTGGGGGCGTAACAGGTGTTGTTGAAAAAATTAGTGTGTTTAGCACCATTATGAAAACAGGTGACAACCGTGAAGTTATCATCCCCAATGGACAAATTTATGCTGGAGAAATCACCAATTTTTCTGCTCGTAAAACCCGTCGAATCGACATGGTGTTTGGTATTGGCTACGATGATGACATGTTAAAAGCTAAGAAAATAATGGAAGATATCCTTGTAAAACATGACTTGATTTTAGATGAACCCGCCCCCAAAGTTGCTGTGTCCGAACTAGCCGACAGCAGTGTCAATTTTAATGTTCGCCCATGGGTTAAGACGGAAGATTATTGGGGTGTTCGTTCAGATCTCATTGAACAAATCAAGCTAACGTTTGATAAAGAAGGTATTTCAATCCCTTATCCACAGATGGATGTGCATACTGATAAATAAGCTAAAATTGTTCTTTCCATCGCCTTAATGCCGTGAATACTTCAATAGCTGTAGATAGTGTACGTTCTGCATAATTTTTAGCAGATTGTGCTACCGAAAACTGTTCGCATCGCAGAAAAGGATTTGTTGCCAATTCCAAATCTAAAGTAAACGGGATGCTTGGTTTGTCTTGTTGGCGCAAAAGTGCAGTATCAATGATCCGTTGTTTGATATCCATATTATCAGGTTCAATTATTGCCGCAAAACGTAAATTATTCTCGGTGTATTCATGTGCACAATAAACCGTCGTATCTTTGGGTAATTGAGCAAGCTGTTGTAATGATTCAAACATCACTTCTGCTGGCCCACTATGTAAACGGCCGCAACCCGCACCAAATAATACGTCACCACAAAACAAGTTGTTTTCAATTAAAAACCCAATATGTCCTTTGGTATGGCCGGGAATATCCAAAACTCGAAATGCCGGAAAAAGTGGGGCGATAACTAAATCCTCACAGGCTGATAAAGGATGAGTGATGTATGGAATAAACTCTTTTTTAGGGCCATAAACTGACACATCGTGATATTGAAGTAGCTGACCAATACCGTCAACATGATCATGACAGCCATGGGTGATTATTATTGCAACGGGAATAAGGTTTTGCTGTTTAATGGCTTCAAGAACAGGCTCGGCCTCGCCGGGGTCAACAATTAAAACCTTTTGCGATCCCTCTGATTGAATTAACCAGATATAATTATCCTTAAAAGCAGGAATAGCTTGTATAGTTAGCATGTGTTCACCATCTGGCCGGTATTTGATATGGTTGATTATAAAACGAATAAAGAAAAAATGATGGCTGATTGGTGGCAAAGTCCGCTCGGGCAAGCAGTATTATTACAAGAAAAAAATAAATTACACTCGCTCAGCGCTTATTTTCATGGCTACTATCAGCTGCAATTAGGGAATAAGCAATCACTATTGCCAGCCTCCTCGCGTCCTAGTCAACAAAAAATCATGGCTAAAGCGGCGGATGTTGAAGGCCTTAATGAGTCACTACCTTTTAAATGCCATAGCGTTGATTTGTTGTTATTAAACCATGTGTTAGAGTTTTCCATCGATCCACATCAAGTTCTGCGCGAGGCTGAACGCCTGCTTGTCGCTGATGGCACTATCGTTTTGTGTAGTTTTAACCCGTGGAGTTTATGGGGCTTACGCTGTCTACTCTCTTGGCAAGATCAGCCGCCTTGGCAAGGCAAGTTTTATCGGCAAACACGCATAAAAGATTGGTTAGCACTGCTAAATTTTGAAATAATAGCCACTGAAAAGCTGTTGTTTAGCCCACCACTTCGATCTGCCAAATGGTTTAATCGTTTTTCATTTATGGAGCGATGGGGGAAACGTTTATGGCCATTCTGGTCTGGTGTCACCATTTTAGTTGCTACAAAACGTACAATACCGCTCACACCGATAACTAAACGCTGGCGTGCCAGACAATTATTTCCCACCGGCTCATTTGTAAGAAAGCCCGTGACAAAAGTATTAAGAGAAAAAAATGAATGATGTAGAAATTTGTACAGATGGCGCATGCAGTGGCAACCCCGGCCCCGGTGGCTGGGGAGCAATTTTAACGTCTAAAGGCGTAGAAAAAGAATTATCGGGGGGCGAAAAAGACACCACCAATAACCGCATGGAAATGATGGCGGTGATTGCGGCATTAGAAGCGCTCACCCAACCCTGCAAGGTTAAAGTTGTCACTGATTCGCAATATGTAATGAAAGGCATGCTGGAATGGCTACCCGGCTGGAAAAAGCGTAACTGGAAAACCGCTGGCAAAAAGCCGGTGAAAAATGTCGATCTCTGGCAGCGCATGGAAAAAGCCGCTGAGCAACACACCTTAGAATGGGAATGGGTTCGCGGCCACCAAGGTCACCCCGGAAACGAACGTGCCGATGCCTTAGCCGTCGCCGCCCGTGAAGCCATCGTTAGCGAGTAAGATACTAAATGAATAAACAGCAAAGACAAGTCGTATTAGACACCGAAACTACCGGCTTAAGCACGGCAGACGATCATCGTATTATAGAAATTGGGTGTGTTGAGTTAATTAACCGCAAACTCACTGGCGCAACGTTTCATCAATACATCAACCCAGAACGCCAAATTGATGCCGGCGCGATGGAAGTGCATGGCATCAGCAATGAATCACTATTAGACAAGCCCAAATTTGCCGAGATTGCCGATGAATTTATAGCGTTTATCGATGGTGCAGAACTCATTATTCACAATGCCGCCTTCGATGTAGGCTTTCTCGATCATGAACTAGCCAAAATTAAAAAAGAAAAACGCCGCATTAACGATGTCAGCACCATATTAGATACACTCAAACTAGCGCGCGACAAACACCCCGGCCAGAAAAATAATCTAGACGCCCTATGCCGGCGCTACGAAGTAGATAACTCCAACCGAGAACTCCATGGTGCCCTGCTCGATTCCGAGATCTTAGCCGATGTTTACCTAGCCATGACCGGTGGGCAAACCAGCTTATTATTAGCGGCTGAAGAGCTGAAACCTGCGGCTAAAGGCTCAACGGAAGCCGTAGTTTCAACAAAACAGCGTGGACCACTGCGGGTGATTAAAGCGACAGATGAAGAGTTACTGGCTCATGAGGCTACATTGCAACGGTTGGATAAAACGAGTGATGGGCGGTGTGTTTGGTTGAAGTCAAGATAAAGGGATGCGGCTCAAACCAAATCCACAAAACCTGCGCAATAATTGACCACCACTTATATCCCCGTGATCATTCAAACTGCGGTTTTTTAGTGCGCGTAATGGATGGACTGGCAAGGCATAATAGTGATGTAATAGTTGTTCTATTGCTCACTATTATAACGACGCTAGCGCATTCAGTATGAGTGCTATAAATCATTGAAACTGCAGAATTTAGGTCTAAGGCTAGAAAGCCAGTGCTGCGTTACAATGTTTGACAAGGACTAGTCATTTATGTCCCTGGATGGACGGTATGCAAAAAATGCAGGAGCATATTTTTTGTGCCCGCACATTGCGCCTTGCTCTGTCTTCCTATCTTAGCCCTGAAAATATATACTTCCAATGATCACAGGTACACATCAGTGAGCTGCTATTTTAGCGCTGTAGCATACCCCAACCTGACTCAAACTATTGCTATCAATAACCCCACGGCAACAGAAAACTCTTTCTAACATTATTCTCCACTACACGCTATTGCAAAACGTACAAGGTTGCTACCAACCGACCTCACTCTCATGTCAATCAGCGTGATAGTCTAAATAATTTCTCAATACTGGAACCTTTGTAGCTAATGCGACGTTAATACTAAAATGAAACTAAAAAATAGTTGGAAGATAATGAGCTTCCATAAGAAATCGTTCGAGGCTCTGCTTCAACCTCATATCCGGCATATTTATCAAGTGGCTTATCGGTTTTGTGGTAATACACATGATAGTGAAGATTTAATTCAGGATCTGCTTGTTAAACTCTATCCTCAGCAAGAAGAAATGCAATCGATAGAATATTTGCGTGCTTGGATATTACGAGTTCTTTATCACCTTTATCTTGATACCAAACGGCGCGAGCAACGATCACCAATGGCACGGTTAGATGATGATGAATCTAAATTAGATTCTGTTGTTGACACTAGTCTTAGCCCAGAAGCACTGGTAGAAAATGATTTTACACAACAGCGATTAACAGATGCTTTAACGATGCTTAATGATAAGCATCGAGTATTAGTTATTCTTTCTGATGTTGAAGGATATAGCTTAAAAGAGTTAGCAACAATATTAGATACACCGATAGGCACAGTTAAATCACGTCTAAGTCGGGCTCGTTCTCAACTACGAATTTTATTAAGCACGGAACCTTCTCAGCAAAATTATCGTTCTAATAACTAACGAGGGGATGAAAATGAAATGTAATCAGGTCAAACTAAACGTGGAAAACTACTTAGATGGCGAAATGCCTATATTACAGCTTAATGCTGTGTCAGGCCATGTTAAAACCTGCGAATCCTGTCGTTCTGTTCTAACAAGTGAAGAAATGTTACGTCAAGCATTAAGATGTTTGCCAGCAGCAGATGTAAACCCAAGGTTTATAAAAAAAGCGATGAACACGGCAAGTAAAAGCCAAGCTAGCGAAAGCTGGATTCACCGTTATTTTATGCCTGGAGTTACAAGTGCTGTAACGGCTAGCTTGGCTATTTGGTTTTTGACATCGGGTACTGTAATGCAAACAACGGCTGTGCCAGAAGATGGTAGTTTTCCGTTGATATCTATGGCTATTCATGAAACGCGCACGGTACAAATGGTGTTTAATTCACCGGATGATTTTAAAGCTGTTAGCTTTAAATTATCATTACCTGAAGGTTTCGAAGTTGCTGGTTATCCAGGAAATAAAGAGCTAGATTGGAAGGTGGATATCAAAAAAGGTAGCAACGTATTGTCCTTACCTATTATTGCTTTAATAGCAGGAAAAGGCGAACTTGTTGCCCATATTGCTCATATCGATAAAACTAAATCATTTCGCTTACGTGTTAATTCAGAAAACATGAAGGTTTTAACACTTTAAATAAATTACAGAGGAAATATCCATGAACAAATTAACGATTAGTGTACTAGTTAGTATTGCCTTATTACCAATAGGTGTCCAAGCAAGTGATTTTGATGACATTACGTTGCAAATAATGGATGCTGATACCATCAGCCACAATGTTAATAGTATTGACTTCACATCACCGGAAGTTAATATGCCGGAAGATAATTTGGCAAATATATCTGTTCCAAATGACGCTATGGCTACCAGCATAATGACTGATAGTTTTGAAGGCGCAGTAATGTTCCCCATTGAAATAGAGGAAGGTATCGGAGGTGAACTACCAGGTGAAATTCTGCGTGATTTACCACCAAATGTAGCTGGAGAAGATATTTTTATTGATCCAACAGATTTTCCTGAAGATCCCGATGATATTGCTGTTAGTAAAGATATTGGAGGGGATTTACCGGGAGATGTACCTAGTGACATTCCTGAAGATTTCCCAAATGATATTCCAACAACAGATTTCCCGGGAGAATTACCTTTGGATAATGATGGTTAAGAAAAATATAATTACGCAACCAGGTCTGCGTAATTAATTGATGGCGGGAACGTCTCCTTGAGGGTGCATCAAGGGGGCGTTTTTGTTGTTTTATAATTAAATGCTAAGGAAATGAGCCAATGTTCTCCACCAATATCAGATGCTTTCTAAGTCAAATTTGTTTATGCCTTTTATTGTTTAGTCCTACAGCTTATGCTGATGACGCTCAAATATCTTTCTCACAGGGTGTCAAAGAATATAAACAAGGACATTATGTTGATGCTTTAAACTATTTCCTGGTGGCTGAAAACAAGGGGTATCAATCTTCTCAGTTGTTTCATAATTTAGGAGTGGTTTATTTAAAGCTTGATCAGCTTGATCAGGCACGGAAAAACTTTCTGGAAACGTTGCGCTACCCTTCCATTGCTGCATTGGGTAATTATAATTTAGGTCTTATTGCTTTAAAGCGTGGCAATACTGAGCTTGCTAACACTCATTTCACAAAAGTAATCCGCATCAGCCAAGATCCAAACCTAACAATCCTTGCGCAGCGACAGCTCTTAAAAGACGCTGCAACCAATAGACCAATACAATCATGGAAAGTACTTACCAAGGTAAGTAGAGGTTATGATGACAATGTTAATTTTAGCCCCGAAGATGTGGGTAGTGGTATTAGAGATGCTTACACAGAGTTATTGTTGTACGGTACGGTCATGTTTACTAAAAACCAACCCATCGGACTTGGCTTAGATGCTTATGTTTATGATGTAAATTATGATGATGTTGATGCTAATAATTATACTCAAAATGCTTTTCTATTGAAGTTCCCCATACAGTATGAACGTTGGCTACTACAACCTGGCTTAATTGCACAATGGTCAAGATATGGCGGCACAGGTTACCAGAAAACAAAAGGGTTTGAATTTAGTTCTAGATATTTTAAGACTCCATCCAGCCATTATTTAGCCAAATATTCTTATGAGGATATTGAGTCATTAAATAACAGGTATAATTTTCTTGAAGGATCACGTCAGCGGTTAAAGTTAGAAAATCAGTATTCATATAAAGCCTATAAGACAAATGTTTACTACGAGCTAGAAAACAATGATCGTACAGATCGGGGCAACGCAAGTTACTCCCCTCTTCGCAATACAATAAGTGGGCAGCTAACATACGCTATCAATAGTTCTTTTACAGCTAATGGTAATATTAAATATAGAATTAGTGATTATGAAAGAATAAAAACCTTTAGTCGACATGATAAACAGTTGCAATTTTCTTGGGGGGGAGAGTTTAAGTTTAACAAACATGTCTCTCTGAAAGGCATTCATACTTGGACTAAAAATAATTCATCTAAATCATTTCGAAAGTATAAGCGCCACCGAGTTGCTCTTAATCTACAACTTATATATTGAGACCTTTACACGAGAAGTACTTGTCATACTAAAAATAATTTAATTAAAGAGTGTAAATAGATGTCGAATATTTTTGATTTTGGCGAAGCCGTCGAAGGATATGATATAAAAGTATTAAATGAAAGAGAGGCGCGAGCAGGGGCTGGAATTTTATTTTTAGCTGGGTTTATCTCTTTTATTAACTGTATGGTTATGGAAAATTTATTTGTTACCAAGATATTTGTTAGTGTATTTTTAATTGAATTTATAATTGAATTTATAATACGGGTATTGATTAATCCAAAATTTGCACCTAGTTTAATAATAGGTCGTTTCATGGTAAACAACCAAGTGCCAGAATATGTCGGTGCTGCTCAAAAAAGGTTTGCATGGAGTATTGGACTTGCTTTAGCTGTATTTTTACTTGGGCTAACCATTATTTTTCCATCACCAACTCCCGCCGGTGAAGAGAGCTTGCATAATGCACTGGTTGGGCTAACGTGTATGACATGTTTGGTGTTTTTATATTTTGAAGCTGTATTTGGTATTTGCCTAGGCTGTAAAATATATCACACGTTTTATAAGAAAAAAGCACAATATTGTGCAGGTGAAGTATGTGAAAATAAAGATAGGCAGGCATGCCAAAAACATTCAACATCACAAATAGTGATCTTAATTATGTTCTTTGTGGTGTTAATATTGTCTATCGCTAGTTTAACAAGTTGAGGCAGGTTGTTAGCGAACTAAGTAGAGGATTGCGAGTCTATCATACTCTTCTAAAAACTGTGGATTCACCCCAGATCTTCACCTAATAAGCCCCATGCACTCAACAGGTATTGAGGAGTACTTATGAAAGCAGTTATCTGCACAAAGTATGGCGAACCAGAAGTTCTTCAGCTCCAAAATGTTGAAAAACCAATCCCAAAGCAGGATGAGGTGTTGATAAAAATAATGGCAACAACGGTGCATCTCGGGGATACAAAAATTCGAAGCTTTAAACCTGACATGGGTTTTTTACAAGACCTGCTTGTCAAGCCCATGATGCGAATAATGATTGGTTTTAAAGGTCCTAGAAAAAAATACTGGGCATAGAGTTGGCTGGGGAAATTGAAGCTGTTGGTAAAGGCGTTACCTTATTTAACCTCAGATCTGTTTAAGAAACAGTCATCATACTAAATTCTTCGCTCGTAATTCTCAACGATGGTTTATTGTCTTTAAGTGAGTAAGCGATAAGCCCAGCAATGATATTCAGCATAAAGCCATG
>JALSLH010000011.1 GCA_026988435.1 Methylophaga sp. | reverse complement strand
TAAAGACTGCACATCCTTGTGCAAAAAAAGGTGGAGGTTATTGTGGGTTTTTTACATAATCAGCAATCGCCTGTAGCTCAGCGTCCGTAATACCTGCACGCGATAGAACACCCATACCGCCTTTATTATTAACAATCGCGTTACGTGTCACCGCTGGGTTTATGGCTCGACCAATTTTATTTTGACCGCTTACTGGTGTAGCTCCGTGGCATGAAGACGCTGCGCAACCAAGACTGGTATACAAAGCCTTACCTTCTGCGGTACTTGGTGTTGGTGTTGGTGGTGTTGGTGGTGGTGTTGTTGGTGTTGTTGGTGTTGTTGGTGTTGTTGGTGTTGTTGTTGGTGTTGTTGGTGTTGTTGGTGTTAGACCATTATCGTCGTTGTCATCCTTGTCATCGCTGTCATCCTTGTCATCGCTGTCATCCTTGTCATCCTTGTCATCGCTGTCATCCTTGTCATTGCTGTCATCATTGTCATCGCGATCATGAAATCCATCACGATCTAAATCATCATCATGAAACCCATCACGATCTAAATCATCATCATGAAATCCATCACGGTTCAAATCATCATCAGCAAAACCATCACCATCTAAATCTTTCGTAATCTCAGGGCTTAGACCAATAGAAAAATTAAATGCATGTAAACCTGCTAAACCGCCCACCCAGTTAGTAAAGTCTAATGGATTTGTTCCTGGCTGAGTCACTACTTGATACAATGGATATCGCCCTGGCGCTATCCCCGCACCCGAAAAATCAAATAAAACATGCTCACCCACATACTCACTATTGCTGGCTAAGGGCACGACATCCGTTGTAAATTCATTGCCACCGTTAGTTAAAAATAAAAACTGCCCACCAACTTGAGTAGCAACATATAAATCACCAGTCACCGGCGTAGGAAAGTTCGCTTTAGCAGTCACTCGTTCAGAGCCATCATTTTTTACAACCGCTTTATCTGAGATTAACACGGCTGTTGCCATATGCGAGAAAACACTCAGACCTAATGCCAGTACAACAGGTTTTAATTTAAATTTTTTCATTTGATTGCCTCTGTTAGTTTAAATAAAAATATAATTAATATTTGGAGACTAGCTCCCCCCACCGAAGACATAATAAAAAACATTATATCTATATAAAACATCATGGGGGCGCCACTAGACACCTTATGTTAGGTTTTGGGACTCTTATCACAAAATAGGCGTACCACCACGACTGCACCCCAAAAAGTTTAATGGCTGTCGGGACAACTATTGGCCCTCATGCACTGCTACCGCCGTGCACTTTAGGTTGGCAACAGGTCAGTTACCTACTTCAGACTAAAAACCATCACTCCGTTCTCCTGATTTTTAGCAAGAGACTTATTGTGGATTTTTTACATAATCAGCAATAGCTTGTAATTCAGCATCCGTTATACCTGCACGCGATAGAACGCCCATGCCACCCTTATTATTAACAATAGCATTACGCGTTACTGCTGGATTTATTGCCCGATCAATGTCATTTTTACCACTTAATGGTGTAGCGCCGTGACATGAAGACGCTGCACAACCAAGACTCACATATAAAGCCTTACCTTCTGCGGTACTTGGTGTTGGTGTTAAGCCATTATCGTCGTTATCATGAAGTCCATCACGGTTCAAATCATCATCATGAAATCCATCACGGTTCAAATCATCATCATGATACCCATCACGATCTAAATCATCATCATGAAATCCATCACGGTTCAAATCATCATCAGCAAAACCATCACCATCAAAATCTTTCGTAATCTCAGGGCTTAGTCCAATTAAAAAATTAAAGGAATTTAACCCTGCTAAACCACCCACCCAATTAGTAAAGTCTAATGGGTCTGTTCCTGGCTGAGTCACTACTTGGTATATTGGATATCGACCTGGTGCTATACCCGCTCCCGAAAAATCAAATAAAACATGCTCCCCCACATATTCCATGTTGCTTGTTAAGGGCACAATATTAGTTGTAAATTCACTGCCATTGTTAGTTAAAAAGAAAAACTGTCCATTTACTTGAGTAGCAACATACAGATCACCCGATACCGGCGTAGGAAAGCTCACTTTGACACTCACCTGTTCAGAGCCATCATTTTTTACAACCGCTTTATCTGAGATGAGTACGGCAGTTGCCATCTGTGAGAAAACACTCAGGCCTAATGCCAGCACAACAGGTTTTAATTTATTTTTTTTCATTTGATTACCTCAGTTAGTTTAAATAAAAATATATTGAATATTTGGAGCCTAGCCCTCCTCCGAAAACATAATAAAAAACATTATATCTATATATAACATCATGGGGGCGCCACTAGACACCTTGTTTTAGTTTTTGCGACTCTTGTCACGAAATAGGCGTGCCACCACGCACCTCATGATAGATTTTGAGACACCTATCACAACAATTGATTCGCTACGCGACGAGTAATAGTGCTTCGATGCGCCCTGCGTCCACCACGCCCTCACAAGTGGCTTGACGGCTGTCGGGGTAACTATTGGCTCTTGCACACTGTTACCGCAGTGTACTTTAGGTTGGCGCCACCGAGCGTTATGCATCAAAAATTCTCTTACTTTAAATAAATAATAGGATTTACCATACGGTTTGTACATAAGTAGCAATTTCTTGTAACTCAGTGTCACTTAAAAAACTCAAGCCACTCATTCCCCCTCTATCGCCAATAATAGCTGAGCGTGTCTTAGCTGGGTTAACAGCTCTTGAAATATGGTTATACGTCAGCGTCTTACCATGACACTGGCTACAGTTCTCACTATATAAGCTTTTCCCTACGGCTATATCTATACTTACTGATGCTTGTTGATCATGAAACCCATCATGATTCATATCATCATCAGCAAAGCCATCGTTATTTAAATCTTTTGTTACAGACAGGGGTAAACCAATAGAGTATTGGAACGAACTTAAGCCCCCCACCCAATTAGACGGTTGTAATGGGTTTGTACCTGGGTTAACCACGACTTGGTACAAAGGATATACCCCAGGCACCATACCTAGCCCCGAAAAATCAAATAAATCATGCTTGCCTATATATTCACTATTTTTAGTTAAAGGAACAATATCAGGCGTAAATTCCTTACCACCCTTAGTTAAAAATAAAAGCTGCCCATTAACTTGAGTTGCAATATACAAATCACCAAATACCAGTATCGGAAAATTCACACTAGCACTAACTCTCTCAGACCCATCATTTTTTACAACCGCCCTATTTGAACTTAATTCAGCAGATGCCATACATGTAAAAAGACTTAACCCGAGCGCCAACACACTAGGTTTTAATTTCAATTTTTTCATTTATGAACTCAATTAGCTTAAATATAAAGATTATTAATGTTTGAGATACTGGATAAAAGATAGCAACGTCTCCTGAAGATAATAAAAGCAAACACTGTGCCAAAAAAATATAAAATCACCCTTCCCTTCCTAGCGTAGGTAAATTAGGTATTTAGATAAATTACCGAAATAAAATGCCAGACCATAATATTTCTTAAAAATTTAAACAGAAAAAAAATATAACCACAAGATGTTAAAAGACTTTCATGTATTATTCGATGACATTGAATAATAAAAAAGCGCTAAACCATACAATTTTTTGTCCTACAATTTTTGCAGGACTGCAAAAATTGTAGGACAAAAATGCATACCTTACTACCTATAAGGCTTCATTCATTTTTCCAGGGGATATTTTTGTTGATGTAGGAAAAAAACATATTGGAACACACTATAAAATAAACATTAAAACGGTCTTTTTATACATACAATCAAATACTTAAAGTAGTAACCCATACAGACCTTCTAAATATCCAACTTATTAATGTCTCTTTATCACAACAAGCACATAAGATATGTCAGGGGCTTAATTTTAAAAAGTCTACTTTATTTTCAATAGATTGAAATCTTGCCACCGCCCATTGCTTACTAAAACTATCTTTTACACCTCTGTACATGACATTTTTAGTTAATCGTTTTAATATCAAATAGATGCTTAATTATTTTAATATCAGGATCTGGTTCCGGCAAAAGCATTATTATTAGGCGTAACTTTTCTTTTGATGTATGCGGCTCATGAAGTAAAGCTCTTAACCACTCAGCTCCATAGCGAAAAATAGTCTTACTAGATCTGCCGTGGTTTTTTTTCGTAATGGGTTTCGCCTCATGCCGCCACTCTCCCATTTTATAACACCAGCAGAAAGCAATCGTCAGAACGGCAAACAGTTTTTCAATGCGCTCTGCTTTGGTTAAGTGTGTTTCTTCTAAATTAAATCCACGCCCTTTTAAGCACTGAAATAAAGTCTCAATCGCCCAACGCTGTTGATAAGCCGTTAATGCTTGAGCAGGAGCCTGATCGCAAGCAATAATCACCCAATCATCTGTGGAACGAAAACAAGCAAGATGAACGCTTATCCCCCAAATGGTGCGGCACTGATTAAGTACCATAGATTCCCCCGGTTTTAAACTGAATAGTCGTTTGACCGGTAGTTTTTTGTTTTGGTGCCGGTTAAATACTTGCGTGTTCGTAGGAATTCTTATGCAAAAGGGAATATTATTTTGTTGCAGGAAGCAAACCCAATCTTGCCCCCGAAACTCCCTGTCTGCCGTTAAGCACTGTATACGCTCACTGCCAAAATGACTGATAAATTGCCCAATTAAATTGATTCTCTCTTGCGTATTTGAGTTACCTGCTTTTTTTAGCATAACCCAGAAGATAGGAATGGCTACACCCTGAACGGCAACAGCCAGAACCAGTATATTTATATGGATTCGTCCAAACTTCCAATGAGTTCGATCCAGACAAAGCAGCCACCGTCCTTCAGGTAAAAACCAAGCTTCTATCAAGTGGGCAATTGACTGCATGGATAACTTATCATTTGATAAAAATCGTTGGATACGTTTATAGTGTGAGTGAATTTGAACATGAGTACCAAAGCTTTCAGCCACTATGGCTAAATTGACGGTTCTTGTTCTAATGAGGCCGAAAATTAAAAGCGAAAGAAGCGTTAAGTGGGCTTGATTCCAATGAAAATACGGGGCAATATATTTTTTAAGCAGGCGTGACTCTTCCATTAACTTCTTTTATCTTGAGTTATGTGTGTAATTTGTCGTTATTTTGCCTGATTTTTTGGATAAGTGCGGTTTTTGTCCTGTACAGAGCTTTTACACACAGTATTAGCCTCATAATGTCTCTTAATTGAGACGTTATGAAGAAATTAAAAACATCTAATATTCTAGTGCCCTCAATGCTAAATATTAAAAATACATTTACACCAATTTTTCAATTACTTACAAATTTTAATTTAAAATCTAGGCTAATTTTCCTATGGACATAATTTAGAAGTAAGCTTATTATCATTAAAGGTATAAACCGTTTTAACGCCCGCACCAACATGACAGCTCAAGATATAACCGATGGCATTAGGTGTCTTACTGACAAAACGCAAAACTGCTTCTTCAGAAGCTAAAACATAAGGTGGCGACACCCCGTTAAAATATTGCTCATACCAATAACGCTCTAACTCAAAGGGAGTGAATTGTAAAAGTTGATCAACCATCGACTTACGCACTAAATTATGCGCACTTAAATTAATGGGGATCCAACGCTCTCCTTGTGCTGTTAAACGATCCTTACACAGAAAAATACGCTTTACTTGCTCAGCATTTAACTGCTTTACAGCTGAGTGCTCACTCATAATAATACTTATATCTTGCGCATGACTAGGAAAAAAACACACAAGAATAAATATAAAAATACTGATAAGCAACATTTTCAAATAACCCAGCATCATCAGAAAAACATCGCAATTGACGTTAATACACCGCTCGGCGCATTAATCTGATTATTTCCCCCAAAACGATATTCTACTTTTAAAGCTAGAGGGGGAGCAGGCCGCCAAGTAAGCCCTACAACACCCACATGAATCGGTACCGCCTGAGAGCGTTCATAGACAGCATGATTATTTTTATTACCGTACATATATTCATAACGACCTACAGCAAATACATGCTCAAACAATGGTGCCACGCCTTGTAAATAGAGTCCATACTTACTATGCGTATTATAATTTGGGGCTAAATTGAAAATTGATTCTAACTGTAATTCAAATTGGTTTTTCTGCCATAGAAAATCGACACCCAAGGTATGCTGCCAATCAACGCCATGCTGTACATCTATTTGTGCAGCAACGAAAGATCCCCCTATATTTAACTCTCGACTGAGTTGATAATTGAGCCGCCCACCAAAAGCATAATTAAACTCATGCTCATCTCTAGTTAACTCTAAATCTGCCGAGTCATCAGCAAACACAACCACATTAAAATCACGTTTAAAAAGTGAGCTACTATAATGAACTGATAATCCGGTACTATGCTGAGGAACAACATAGCCTTTGGTAATCATTGGTCGTGAGCTAGTCCACACTAAGGCCGCGACATGTAGAATATTCCAGCGACTAAAAGGCGTCAGAATTTTACCAACTCTTAATTTAAACTCATTATTGATTAAAAACTCGGCATACAATCGCTCCACTTTAAATGCATCAGCAAATGATGTAACGCCGTCTAAAGTAAATAAGTCCTCCAACTCTAGCTCAGAAAATAGCCGTAAACGACTCAAAGGATTCCAAAAAATAAATAGGCTTAAATCATTTAGTCCTGCTTGCTGAGAGCCACTTTCAAAAGAGCTATAAGATACTTTAGTATAGCCTCCTAGCGTTAAATGATAAGCGGGTATATGATAACCTCGGCCCCACTGGTAGGAGGGGGGCAAAACATCTTCTGCTTGTACTGGGTGCAGAGCTCCCAATAGCAAAATAATGAGCACACTGCTAGCCCTACTACAGCCCCAGCAAACATTTCTAAGTTGAGCCTTATAATAATTCAAAATGACCATTCGTTATCGTTTACTTATTTCCTATATCTTTATAAGTCTAGCGTCATCTATTCTTATCACTTTAATGTTTTTTTCGCATTTTAGTACTGCATTAACGGAAGAAATTGAAAGTGATTTGAAAATTGAAGCCCTATCAATGATGCAGCAAACTGACTGGTATTTATTTGAACGCATACAGAATATCATGACCTGGAAAAACCTAGAGATTATGCAGGATATTCGTGTACAGGACATAGATAAACGTCTTGCTAGCTTTTTACAGGAAATGAATACGGGCTATCAAGGCATGTATCAATTTCTCTTAACCGTCGATCAAAATCAACAATTTATTGCCGCTAGTGATAGGCAGTTTAATATAGTGCTGCCCAATATTCACACTAGCTCATGGCAAACAACTAGCATCAGTAAACAGCAACTCTATATTCAGGCAAACAACCCTAAAAGTAGTTTCTTCTCACTTGCGGTCAAAATTCCCGACCAATTCCAACCCGGCTTATTAGGCTATTTACATGCCGCAGTAGAATGGGACAGCATCTACCGCATACTAGAGTCCCCGCTGCCTTTTTTACAAAACAAGAGTCATTCATACACCCTGCTTATTGACCAAAATAATACCATTATTGCTGCTTCCCATGCATTACGCAATGCTGGACTACTATTAACCCAAGTTCCAGAAGATTGGGGGTTAGAAAATACTGAAAAAGGCGTCCAACAAATTAATAGCCCTTTCTTACATTACCAAGACTGGATGGTCGCATGGGCAAAATCAACAGGGCATAGATCCTATAAAGGCTTAGGCTGGAAGGTTATCGTCATGCACCCGCTTGATAATGCCTTGGAACCCGTTTGGCAAATGTGGTACATGTTACTTGGCTTTCTTGCTTTCACCACCTTGCTTGCTACCGCCATTTCATTTTGGACAGCTCACCGAATAAGCAACCCTATCATCCAGTTAGCGCGTTTTACGCGTGCCTTCATGCTCGATAAAAAAACCGAGCCACCGTTCATCAAAGCCAGTGGTGAAATTGCCGAATTAAATGAGCAATTCATGCTTATGGTCAGCAATTTAGAGCAGTCACAACAAGATAGAATACGTATAGCTAAGTTTGCAGTCATTGCTGAAATGGCAGCCACTATGGCACATGAAATTCGCACTCCGCTCGGAATTTTACGCTCATCAGCCCAAATACTTAAGCGCGAAAAAAATCTATCGCCCATTGCCGCAGAAATGATTGGCTTTATCAGCAGTGAAACCACACGCCTTAATCAATTGGTCAGCAGTTTACTGGAATCCTCTCGCCCTCGTGAAACTCACTTTAGCCGCCGTGCATTCACCCCCGTTATTGAGCATACTATCGAGCTATTACGCCCCCAAGCAGAAAAAAAATATATCACAATCAGCTTAGATAAACACTGTATTGATGATGAATTAAACTATGATTGGGATCAAATGCTACAAGTGTTTTTAAACTTAATGATGAATGCGATGCAACATATGCAAGAAAATGGTCATATTGCCATTAGTATATTATCAACTGACAGTCACTTAATGATTCAAGTCGCTGATGATGGTTCTGGCATTAGCGACACACAAAAAGAAAATATTTTTGAACCCTTTTACACTAGCCGAAAAGAAGGTATTGGTCTAGGTTTAACGGTGGTACAACAAATCATTAGCACACACCAAGGTTCGATAGAGATTAGCGACAGCCAATGGGGCGGTGCGTGCTTTACTATTCATCTACCGCTCAATAACAAGGATAAAACATGAAGCAAAAAAATATTTTAATTGTTGATGATGAAGCAAAAATGCGCCGCATTTTAGAAATCATGCTGCAACAAATGGAATTTAATGTGTTTCAAGCGGAGGATGGCCTAAAGGCTTTACAAGTCACTCAAGATGAGCGAATCGATTTAATTATCACCGATTTACAAATGCCTAACTTAGATGGCTTAGGCCTACTGAAACAATTACGCGCTAAGAGTAATGCCGTACCTGTTATTATGGTAACCGCTCATGGCACGGTAGAAACAGCCGTCACAGCCATGCAATACGGAGCTAGCGATTATATTCTGCGCCCGTTTGAATTAGAAGCAGTAGAAGCTGCGGTACAACGCGCACTTAAACTCGCAAAAATAGAGCAAGAGAACAGTTACCTGCGCTCTGAATTAGATTCAGGCTGGGGGGAATTTATCGGTAATAGCTCTGCCATGCAGAGTATTTATACACTTATTCAACAAGTTTCAGCAACGAAAACCAGTGTCTTAATTCAAGGGGAAACAGGCACAGGTAAAGAGCTAGTAGCACGTGCCATTCACCGAGCTTCACCAAGAAGAGACAAATTATTTGTCGCCATTAACTGTGCAGCCATTCCCGCCGACATTCTGGAAAGCGAGCTATTTGGCTATCAAAAAGGTGCCTTTACGGGAGCGCACAAAGATAAAGTAGGAAAATTTGAACTCGCTGAAGGTGGCACGCTATTTCTTGATGAAATCACTGAAATGGACTTTAACCTACAAGCTAAATTATTACGCGTATTACAAGAGCGGCGTTTAGAACGTTTAGGTAGTAATACCAGCATTGCTATCGATATTCGTATTATTGCTGCCTCTAACCGTGACCCAAAACAGGCAATAGCGACACAAAAACTACGCGAAGATTTATATTATCGGCTCAATGTCTTTACCATTGAATTACCTAATTTACACACACGAGAGCAGGATATTATTATCCTCGCTGAGCATTTTCTACAAAAGCACGCCCAAGAATTTGGCTTTCCCTATTCAGGCATCAGCACGGATGCAAAGCAATTTTTACTACACTATGCTTGGCCTGGCAATGTACGTGAACTGGAAAATATGATGGAAAGAGCCATCGTTCTAAGTGGCGGCCGCCTGATTGAAACCTCGCACCTCCCGTTTAATATTCAGCAAGAAAAAACCGCTTTAATAAAGCCAGATATACAAGCTGAAGAACTCACTGACAATGTGCAAGACCTTAATGCACACGTAGAGCAATTAGAACGGCGCTTAATAAAACAAGCACTAGATAAAACCCAGAATAATAAAGCCAAAGCAGCACAACAACTCAATATTAGTGAACGTAGTTTATGGTACAAAATTAAAAAATATGCTTTATCATAAATTTCTTTTGACATCAACACACTCAATGCAATATTATAGTCGATTAGTTAATTTCACTTTCATATGCAATGATCTTCGCTATTAACTTGTAAAAGGGAAACACTTTATTTTTAAGTGTATTACGCACCATTCTCAACGCGTGAAAAGGACTTATATATGCTCACTATCAATAATGCCCAGTGCATTGACCCTCTAAAATCGACTCCTACACAACTTGTTAAGTTTCATTTAGCCGGTCAAAACGCTTTATGAACTTACTAAAACTATTCCGAAAAAAGACTTTCCCGCATGGTATTCATCTCGAGGAACACAAAGACGAGACTAACACGAAAGTTACCCGTCGCTTGCCTTTTGCCCCTGAAATCATTGTCCCTTTAGCACAAAATATCGGCCGCCCCGCAAAAGCTATTGTCTTTAAAGGCCAGCACATTACGCGTGGCGAAGTCATTGCTGAAGCTGATGGCTTTATGTCAGTCCCTATTCATGCACCTGTCACTGGCGTTATAAAAGCGATTGACCTGGTTAAAACCGCAGAAGGAGGCAAGCAGTCTGCGATTATTATCACCACCTCATTAAACTCTGGCCAGCATATTTTAACATCTGAGAGCACTATAGATTATCAACAACTATCCCGTGAAGACCTGATTAAAGCAGTACAAGAAACTGGCATTGTGGGCTTAGGCGGCGCGGCTTTTCCATCGCATGTCAAAATGACGGCCTCAGAAGATACTCCGATACATACATTATTAGTCAATGGCTGTGAATGTGAACCTTTTCTTACCACTGATCACCGACTTATGCTGGAGAGGGTAGAGCAGCTCATCTGCGGCATACATATAGCAATGAAATGCCTTGCTGCACCGAAAGCTATTATTGGTATAGAAGATAATAAACTCGATGTTTTACAGGAAATTAAACCGCATTTACCTAGCGATGGCAGCATTACCATAGAAGCCGTCATCACTAAATATCCACAAGGCGCGCAAAAAATGCTCGCTTATTCCCTACTAGGCATTGAAATCCCTTCAGGTGGTCGCTCATCAGCGGCAGGTTTAGCTATTTTTAATGTGGCCACCTTAGCCAAAATTGGTTTGCTCGTACCCGCTCAGCAAGGTTATATCGAACGCATTATCACCATCACCGGAGATAACCTGACCAACCCGGGCAATTATTTAGCGCCTATTGGGACACCATTACGCTTTCTACTGGATCATGCAGGTTTTACAGGGGGTGAAGCCTCATTGGTTTTAGGTGGCCCGATGATGGGCATGCCCGCACGTTCGCTTGATGTACCTATTACTAAAGCAACGGGGGCAGTGCTAGTATTGGATGAACGGCTAACTAAGCATACTGATATATTACCTTGTATCAAGTGCACGCAGTGCTTACAGGCTTGCCCTATTAATTTAAACCCGTCCGAGCTAGGCTTGTTAGCCGCCAAACGCCGTTACCAAGAAATGGAAGAAACCTATCACCTAAATGACTGCTTTGAGTGCGGCTGTTGTAGCTATGTTTGCCCCTCCAATATTCCACTGGTACAGTATTTCAGAATAGCTAAAACACTCAATCGTGAAAGACATTTGCAGGATGGCTAAATCTAGTTTACAAAGAGATGTCCTTTTTTATTTGTAAGTCAATAAAACAGATAACTGGTTTTCCGGTTAAAATAGCTTATGAATTTATTGAATCTATTTAGCACAAAAACCTTTCCTCATGGAATACACCCTGATGAGTATAAGGCTGAAACTAACGCTAAACCAACACGACGGCTCCCCTTTGCCCCTGAAATAATTGTACACTTAGCGCAAAACATAGGTAAACCCGCAAAAGCGATTGTTTTCAAAGGCCAGCTTGTGACCCGTGGCGATGTGATTGCTGAAGCGGATGGCTTTATGTCGGTACCTATCCACGCGCCAGTAACTGGCATTATTAAAGAAATTGATATTGCCCCCAATCCCAAAGGTGGCAAAGAGCCGGCTATTATTATCACAACCTCATTAGACTCTGGACAACAAGTGCCAGCATCTGATCGTTATTATGATTATCAGCAAATGTCACGCGCAGAACTCATCAAAGCCGTGCAAGATATCGGCATGGTTGGCTTGGGTGGCGCGGCATTTCCTACCCATGTCAAAATGAATATACCTGCCGACCGTACTATTCATACCTTGCTAATTAATGGTTGTGAATGTGAGCCATTTCTGACCACCGATCATCGGGTGATGTTAGAAAATATCGACAATTTATTACTCGGCATTCGTATTGCCATGAAATGTGTCGCCGCACCAAAAGCGATTATTGGTATTGAAGATAATAAGCTAGATGTTCTAGAGACAATAAAACCGCATTTACCGAGTGACGGAACAATCACCATAGAGGCAGTGGAAACTAAATACCCACAAGGCGCAGAAAAAATGCTCGCCTACTCGTTATTAGATATAGAAATTCCATCAGGCGGATTACCTTCTGATGTCGGCTTGGCCGTTTTTAATGTCGCTACGCTCGCAGAAATTGGTGCTTTATTACCCAAAGGACAAGGTTTAATTGAGCGCATCATTACGATTACCGGTGACGACCTAGAAAAGCCAGGTAATTATTTAGCGCCTATTGGAACACCCTTACGTTATTTATTAGACTTTGCCGGTTTTAAAGGCGTAGAAGCAGAATTGATTTTAGGTGGCCCAATGATGGGCATGCCAGCTCGCTCACTGGATGTCCCAATCACCAAAGGCACAGGAGCGGTTTTAGTTTTAGACAAACGGGCCACGAAAAATGACGAGATTTTACCGTGTATAAAATGTACTCAGTGCTTACAAGCCTGTCCAATTAATTTAAACCCTTCCGAACTCGGCTTATTGGCAGCTAAACGCCAGTACGATGTAATGGAAGAAAAATATCACCTAAACGACTGCTTTGAATGCGGCTGCTGTAGTTATGTTTGCCCATCCAATATTCCACTCGTTCAGTATTTTAGAATTGCAAAAGTATTAAACCGCGAAAGGCATTTACAAAATGGCTAAATCTGATTTAAAAATTGATATACGCACCTCCCCGTATATTCGCAAAGCACCCAGCGTCGCGCAAATTATGCGCAATGTCGTTTATGCCTTACTCCCCCTAGCAGCCTACTCTGTATATCAGTTTGGTATTAGCGCCTTCGCTTTATTATTAGTGACCACCTTGTCCTGCATGGCAACTGAACACTTTTTCTGTTGGATGTCTGATAAAAAATCGACCATTCTCAATGCCAGTGCCGCTGTCAGCGGTTTATTATTAGCTATGACCCTACCCCCAGGCTTTCCCCTATGGATGGGCGCTGTTGCTGGTTTTACTGCCATCGCTATGGGTAAAACCTTATTTGGTGGGCTGGGCTTTAATGTCTTTAACCCTGCTTTGGTCGGCCGTGCTTTTGTGCAGGCGGCCTTCCCAGTATCAATTACCACTTGGACTCCCGCACTTGCTGTAGACCGCTTTGTTGAATTTATCCCTTCGACATTAGCCTTACCGTTTATGAAACCCGCAGCCACCGCAGATTGGACGGCTCAGGTTGCAATTGATGGATTTAGTGGTGCGACACCACTGGCATTAATGAAGTTCCAAGGCATTATGACCGACTCTTATGATTTATTTATCGGTAATGTCACTGGCTCAGCGGGTGAAACATCCAGCTTATTAATTCTCGTCTGCGGCCTGTATTTAGTATACAAAAAAATGCTCGATTGGCGCATTCCCGCCGCAGTTATTTTTGGCACAGTCATCTCTGCTGAACTATTTTATTTTTTAGATCCGAGTAAATACCCCTCTCCTACGTTTATGGTATTTTCAGGTGGCTTGATGTTTGCTGCCGTGTTTATGGCCAGCGATATGGTTGCCTCCCCTGTAACACCCTTAGGTATATTTGTCTTTGGCATTTTAGTCGGTTTTTTAACGGTCATTATTCGTTTATTTGGCGGCCTAACAGAAGCCGTGATGTATGCCATTTTATTCGGCAATGCCGCAACACCCATTATTGAAACTTATACTCAACCACGCATTTATGGCGCACGCAAAAAAGCCAAGGAAAAATCATGAGTACGCCTGAAAATCAAGTACCAGAAATGCCCTCCAGCACTAAATTGATTAGCACTTTAGCGGTCGTTGCTATGATCTCAGGCTTATTAGTCGTCTTAGTTTATGAATTTACTAAACCCATTATTGCCGAGAACCAACGCTTAGCGACTGAACGCGCTATTTTTAAAGTACTCCCTAAAGCCGTCAGTCGCCTCACCTTTGTTGTCGAGAACGACAAGCTAACCCCAGCGGATGATAAAACCGTTGGTGAGTTGGTTTACGCTGGTTACGATAAAAACGATCAATTAGTCGGTATTGCTTTAAATGCAGCCGCTCAAGGTTATCAAGATACAGTTAAACTACTCTATGGTTATCAAGCAACTAGCGGCTGTATTACAGGGTTTGATGTACTAAAAAGTACAGAAACACCTGGGTTTGGCACTAAAATCACGACTGATCCTGACTTTTTAGCTAATTTTAAATGCTTAGATGCTAAAGTAAATCCAGAGCAATCAGGGTTAATTCATGCCATTAAAACCGTTCGTCACGGAACAAAACAACATGCCTGGGAAATTGATGCTATTTCTGGCTCAACCATTACCTCGAATGCGATTGGCCGAATGTTGAATAAAAGCGGTCAAGCATTACATCCTATCATTACTAAGAATTTGAGTTTATTAGAAACAGCGAAAATTCAGAGTAAGAATAAATAATCCATAAGGTGATTTATGACTCAAGCCACAAAAAAAGAAACGCCCTTAACACTCGATGTCTTTACCGCAGGTATCTGGAAAGAAAACCCTGTCTTTGTCATGATGCTAGGGCTTTGTCCGGTATTAGCCGTAACCAACTCCGTACTTAACTCACTGGCTATGGGTATTGCCAGTATTTTTGTACTGGTTTGCTCCAATGCCTTAGTCTCAGCACTACGTAATTTCATCCCTAAACAAGTCCGTATTACGACTTATATTATTATTATTGCTACTTTTGTGACTTTGGTTGACTATATTATTCAAGCCGTTAGCTTAGATTTATACAATAAGCTTGGCGCATTTATTCAATTGATCGTGGTAAACTGCCTCATTCTAGGTCGCGCCGAAGCTTATGCCTCTAAAAACTCTTTTACCAAATCTGTCGTTAGCGCTTTAGGTATGGGGCTTGGCTTTACATTGGCTCTGGTCATGCTCGGTGGCGTAAGAGAATTACTCGGTGCGGGACAATTATTAGGTTATCAAGTCTTTAGTACGCAGTTCGAACCCTGGGTGGTAATGATCTTACCGCCAGGCGGCTTTATTGTGTTGGGCTCCTGGCTGTTGTTGATTAATTATATTCAGCAACGTAAAACAGGACAAATTATTGCCGCAGATGCAACAGCTCATTGTACAGTTAAGCCTTAATGTATGAGATTTCTCGTTACCCAAGAAATAAGGAACCGATATGAATCCAGAATCTCTTAGTTTTATCTTTCTCAGTGCATTTTTAATTAACAACTTCGTACTCGCTATGTTTTTAGGTTTATGTCCTTTTGTTGGGGTTTCGGCAAAACGCGATACCGCATTTAACATGAGTCTAGCAACCACCTTTGTGATGTTTGTTAGTTCAACCTGTTCTTATGGCATTAACCAGATACTGATAGCATTTGATTTAGAATTTCTACGTTTAATCAGCTACATTGCCTTAATTGCCTCATCAGTACAATTAGTAGAAATGATACTAAAGAAATTTAGTCCAGCACTATTCCGTGCTTTAGGTATCTTTCTCCCACTGATTACAACTAACTGTGCAATTTTAGGCGTTGCTTTGTTCCAAACCTCTCGTGAATATGATTTTTTACAGTCAGTATCTTTTAGTTTAGGGGCAGGAGCAGGCTTTGGTTTAGCCATTGTCTTAATGGCCGGGCTAAGAGAAAAACTAGAATTATCTAACTTACCTAATATAACTCAAGCCGCTGCATTAAGTATGATGTTAGCAGGCATTTTATCACTGACTTTTATGGGCTTTGCAGGCCTTGGAGGGACCAATGCTTAATTTCCTAATTGCAATGGGGGTCATTTTTGGACTTATGATGGGCTGGATATACGTACAACAAGCCGCCAGAAAATATGCTGCTAAGCACCCTGAATTTGGTGCTGCGAAAGAAGAAGGTTTAGGCTGTGGTAAAAACTGTGGCTGTAAAGGTGGGGTTTGCGAAAAATAACACCACTCACCAAAGGTAAGCCAATATACGCTCAGGTATACTGACTTGCTTCATATAGTGCCTATTTAATAGGTTTTATGGGAGCGGCTTTAGCCACGATCATTCATACCACTATCGCGGCTAAAGCCGCTCTCACTTAAAGTGTTAACTGAAGAATGGAGTATTCCTACTTAACTTCAGTCAACACCTGCCGAGCACTTCTAAAAGTCAACCAACGCTCGCGCTGCCTTTGCTTATAGCTCGCCAATGGGTCAGCATCTCGCTGTACAGAAATCAAATATCCCTCGGGGTGATCTGCAGCCCACTGCACTCTGCCATCTCTTGGTACCACCTCTATAGGCTGCGTTAAGCGCCCCAAGAAATGAAACTGCCCTTGATAATTATGCACATAAGCGACGGGAATCCCTTGTTCTTGAAAGAACCTCACTTTATCTGCCGCAGGCTGCAAATTATAAGCCAAGCCAGTATATTTAAAAAAGTAGATAAACCCGATAAAAATAGCTAAAACCATCGAAATGCTAACTGCAAAGACTGATAACTGCCGCTGATACCAAGTAAAAGCCAATAAAACTAAACCAATAAGTAAGACACTTGAACCCCACTCATACCCCATTCCCTGCACCCAAGCCAATTTAGCAAAGACCGTTAATGATGGCATCAGTAATAAAAATCCCCCCGCCACACACAAAAATAAAGGTAAAACTAGCTCCGAAGATAAGCGACGTGGCTTTTCATTTTTAACCAACAAGCGTGTCATTAACAAACTAAAAGCTGGCAATAAAGGCACTAAATAATGCACTTGCTTACTTTGAATTAAAGAAAAAATAAGTAACCCACTGACAAACCAAAGCAATGTTAAGCGCACACCTTGATCATTATGCCAAGACAAAGGTCGTAATGACTGCCAAAAGCGCGGCCAAGTTATCCAAGGAAATAAGAATAACGGCATAAACGGCAAATACCACCAAAAAGGCCGAGCATGAATCTGCGTAGTCACCGCTCTATCAGCTGTTTGACTCCACAAAATAGCCTTCGCATAAGCATCTCCGCCTTGTATTGCAGCTGGTATTGCCCAACTTAAAGCAATCAAAGCACCGCCTAGCAAAGCTAAAAAGGTGAAACCATACCAACGATAATAATTAACCGAAATATTCTTTTGTCGCCACACAGGAAACAATAAAGCAATAGGCATTAAATGCACTAAAATGACTGGGCCTTTAGCGAGCACACCTAGGCCAATAGCCAGTGCAAAACTCCCCCAACCTAGCGCCTCTTTATCTTGCCTCACCCAAACTAAGCCCAAAATACCCAGCAACACACAATTACTCAGTAAAATATCAAACATCGTCCCCGTAGCAAACAAGGTCCATAATAGCGTGGCTATCAACACCCACGGAGCAAGTAAAGCAACCTTTGGCTCATCCGGCCATAATTGCTTGGCCAGCATACGCGTCATATATAAATTAAGTAAAGCACATAATGGCCCAACTATTCTCGCCGCCCACTCACTCACACCAAACATGCCCCAGCTTAAATTAATCAACCAAAATAATAGAGGCGGCTTATGACTATAAGTAGCACTATTTAGATAAGGCACTAAAAAATCTTGGCGTAACCACATTTCCCAAGCCACGGTTAAATAACGGGTTTCATCAATCGGTGTTGGTGTGCGAAAAAAAACACTCAAGGTTAACAACAGCCAAAGCGGGATAAGGCCCCAACGGGCTAACAATATAGGATTCATATGTAAAGGTTTGTAAAATGCGTGTTATGGCTTAAAACGTATATATTGCCGATATGGCGAGCCATGTTTCCAAGTAAAAGCCTCGGTATAATAATGCATTAAAGAAAAGTAGCCAATCAAACCCAAGCTAATTGCTTTTCTGATTTCCATACCAAAGAAAAACTGAGTGATGACATTTACCCACTGATCACCATAGACCTGTAAAACATAAGTCAAAGCAAAAGAGATTAAAGGTAAAACAATAAAAACATTCAGTTTAACCTTCTTCGCCCAACGATAAATAAAGTTCTGCGGATGTCCTCGGTGCTTATTCACATCATGAGCTACATAAAAGATGTAAGCCGTCGCATCATGCACTAAGCGCGGAATTAAAATTGCCAAAAAGTAATATTCCTGCACATAAAAGTAAAAACTACTGATAATCAATAAGGAATTGGCCCAAATAAAGAGAACACCAAAGCGCGTTTTAACATAGCGCTGACATAAAATAGTACTAAAAAATAAAGAAACCGTTAAACTTGCAGCCAGCTGTTTAACCCATTCAGCATATTGCGGTGTTAAAGTATCTTTAAGAAAAATTCCAATATAAATACTAATTCCAGCAGCAACACTCAACCATAACAACAAATAAAATGCCCAGCCAGGGAGTTGATAAATCGCACGTCCAACACCGTGTTGCTGTTTTAAGACATGATAAACCGTCCATGAAGCAACCAAAATATACAAGACATAATAAGAAACTAACTGACTAGCGATGGCAAAAAACACCATAATAGCCAAAGTCATAATAATAATTTTCTTTTGATAAAACTGAAAATAATCTTTATTCGTAGTCAACAGCACGGTACTCGCAAGAATATGCGGCGTCCCAAATAACACCTGAAATAATAAAAAATGACTGGGACTGCTAGGTAAATATTGCAATAAAGCTCCATTTAGCACAAAACTATCCATAAGCTGTGCAAGCAAGCACAACGGAATAATGGCATATAAAGCTAAAAGCAACTTAAAAGAAACAGCCAGCGGCGTGTTCGTTTGAGAGTGAATGCTATTCATGGAGAACTTAATTATTATTGTTAATGTCCAGTGCTAACGGTACACTGTTTTACCCTAACATTTCAAGCCCTAGCACTATGTCATTCAACCTTCACCCCACACTAGAAAAAGACTGTATCGAACTTGGCCGTTTATCACTATGCCGAGTATTACTGATGAATGATAGCCAATTTCCCTGGCTAATACTGGTTCCCGAGCGAGAAAACCTCAAAGAAATACACCACCTTTCTAGCGAGGACCAGCAATTAGTAATGCGCGAATCATGTCATGTAGCAAAGAATTTAGCGGAACACTTCCAAGCAGACAAAATGAATATCGCCGCACTCGGTAATATGGTTTCCCAATTACATATTCATCATGTAGTGAGATACCAAAAAGATAAGGCTTGGCCTGCACCTATCTGGGGAAAGTTTGATGCCCTGCCCTATACAGAACAAGACTTAGAAATAATCATAAGCCAGCTAAGAAAACTTCTCTTCTAACGACTCACAGGCTCTCATAAAAATATCGTCACTCCTAAAGCATACCTTTCACCCCTCCAAAAAAGTAACTGAGAGGCAGAAAATTTGCACCTACCCTCCCATATATTTTCCATATATCGCCAATATAATCACAATACATGGAAAATAATACGCCACCCCTCCTTCTCTACCACATAGATAGATCAACTAAAAATAAATAATATATTTTTATATTCAATGCATTAGAGCCTTTAAAATTAAATTGAACTCTATTATTACCATGACTCAATACGGGGAAATATTTTCCATCTTTCAGCGCCATATTTATCTTGCTTTCCACTATAAAGGCTGCCATGATGACTAAAGTGGAAAATTAATGAATATTTTTCCATTTTATAGGGCTTAATATCACAATACATGGAAAATTTTGCATTGTATATAGGTGCTAGATGGAAATTTTTCCACATATTAACAATGTTAGCTGCCTCAAAATATAGCGCGTCTCAACTATTGACATTCCTCAATAAAATGAATACTATAAGTAGCATTAGTGAGGGGGTATAAATGCAAGCAGTTGAGCGGTATAGCCATGTAGAATCAAGAAAACAAGAAGGTGCGCACTACACGCCAGCTGTTTTTTCCGATTTTATATCTGAAAATATTATTTTTAATGCGAACCTCAAAAAATCTATAAGGGTCGTTGATCCAGCAGTTGGGGATGGTGAATTACTTATAAGTTTGATAAAAGCTTTAAAAAACCAATCCTTCAATGATATTGATGTTTACGGCTTTGATACAAATCCTGAGTCAATTGTAATCACTAGAAATAGATTAAAAACACTATACCCAGACATTACACCAATATTACAAAATAAAGATTTTTTGCAAGTTTGTATAGAAAAAGGCAATCTATCTGATTCACAGGATTTATTTTATTCAAGTGATATACCAAATTTTGACTTGTTAATAGCGAATCCTCCATATATACGGACACAAGTTTTAGGTGCAGAGCAAGCACAGCTATTAAGTAAAAACTTTGGTTTAAAAGGACGTGTCGATATTTACCAAGCATTTTTAGTTGCAATGAAATCAGTCTTAAAACCAGATGGCGTTGCTGGTGTGATTGTATCTAATCGCTTTCTAACAACTAAAGGGGCAGGTAAATTCAGGGAAATAATTCATAACCAATATTCAATTAAAGGAATATGGGATTTTGGAGACACCAAAGTTTTTGAAGCTGCTGTTTTACCAGCAGTGATGATTCTTACACCCCAAAATAAAAATAGAAATTACAATATCCCTTTTTCGTCTATCTACATGGCAGATAGTGAAAATCATGAAGGAGTTATTCCTTTTGTTGAAAGCCAAATTCAAGCCCTAAAACATGATGGTGTTGTTTCTTCTAAACAAGGAAATTATTGCGTTAAAAATGGATATTTAACATTTGACTCAAGTCCATCTGACTTGTGGAGGCTTCAAAATTCGACATCTGAAAAATGGCTTGATATGGTTGAGTCTAAGACTTGGTGCTTATTTAAAGATATAGGAAAAGTTCGAGTTGGCGTAAAAACAACTGCTGACAATGTTTTTATTCGATCAGATTGGCAAAATGAAGTTGGCTATGAGCCTGAGCTATTGCGACCATTAACAACTCACCATGTTGCTGGCAGATTCAAATGTAAAGAAAACGCAAAAAAAGCAATTCTTTATACCCATACCATGGTAGATGGGAAAAGAGAGACTTTTAAAATTAATCAGTTCCCACTTTCTAAACGCTATCTTGAAAAAAATAAAGAGCAACTTAGTAATCGGAAGTATGTGATTAAGGCAAAGAGAAGCTGGTTTGAAATATGGGTTCCACAAAATCCATCATTTTGGAAGCAGGAAAAAGTAATCTTTCGTGACATTAGTGAACGCCCAACATTCTGGCTAGATAAAGAAGGAACTGTTGTAAATGGAGATTGTTATTGGTTGTTACGCGATAATAAAGAAATGCCTGATGATATTTTATGGCTAATATTGGCTATAGCCAATTCAGGTTTTATAGAGAAATTTTATGATATAAAGTTTCAGAATAAACTGTACTCAAACAGACGGAGGTTTATTACTCAGTATGTTGAGCAATTCCCTGTGCCAAATCCAGATCAGATAGAATCCAAGGCGTTAATTGCTTTAGCTAAAAAATGCTACGAAGAAACGGATGCTAAAAAACAAATTATTATCGAAAATGAAATTGATGAAATAGTTTGGTTAGTTTTTAATGTTGAATAATAAACAATAGTTATGGGTTAAAGACAGATTGCCCTTGAATAACTTCAAAAAACCCCATTGGTATTGACCGCTGACATTTATAACTTTCTTCTGCTACATAAGTGAAATGCAAGCCAAGCTTACTTCCCTGACATAATACAGCTCCTTCAACTATGTTGGTTTTTGGGTTGGTAAGAGCAATAAAGTAACGCATATTTCTAGTTGTAAAACCTCTACAGTCTGGAACTTTAAGTTCAAATTCTGGACTGAATTTACCCAAATCAACCGTTGGTGAGTCTTGAATTTTAACCTCTAAAGCTTGATTGCGAAGATCAGGATAACCACCAGCAAGTAACTCATCATCCCTAATGCTGTAGCCAAGTGCATCGGAAAATATTTCTTCAAGCATCTGACCTCTATTTTTAGTTGCTGCTGGTGCAATATTTCTACCAATTATTTTGTCTATGACAATATCCTTAATTATTGAAAGTGGTAGCAATGATTCAGAAGTTGGTTGGTCATGAATGCTAAAACGTGATAGGTTTTTTAAATTAAGTTCATGCCCAATAGCATCATCATAAAATAATATTGAACTTGGCTCTTCTAACACAAACTGTCGCAATGTTGAGGAAATAATTAGCTGATTTTTTATTGTAGGTTTACCAAATGCACCAAATTTATTTACAATGTATTCAGGTGTTAGTACTGCAATAGCAGAAATAATGTGATTCTCTGGGTCAACTTTTACCAAAATAAATCGAACTTCGCCAGACTGAAGAGTTTCACCATTTGAATATTGGACTTGAACAGACTCAGATGACGGGTTTCTATTCCAAACTTGAAGATTATACGATTTGCCAGTTGTTACGATATATGTGTCGACATATTCTAAAAGAATTTTAGGAACACCTTTTGGCGGAATCACATCATAAATATTGTTATTTGCAGTTTCTGGCGGATTAGAATTGATTAATTTATCAGCTATCAATTTGCGAATATTTGAACCATCTGTTCTGGATTTTCCTGTTAGAACAAATTTTGCATTTATCAATGGTTCAAGTTTTATTGCTAAATTTTGTAGAGAGGTTAAAAGACTCTTGTTACTTGGTGGTATTTTCAATCTTGCATCCATATTAATCACTTCGCTTTATCGGTTAATAACGTAGGTACATCCACTTTTAAAGCTAAAGCCAAAACTTCTAATGAGCTTAGTGTTACATTCCGTTCACCACGTTCAACCGCCCCAACATAAGTACGATGAAGTCCACATTTATCGGCAAGCTCTTCTTGTGATAAATTCATATCACTGCGAAGCTTTTTGATGTTATTGGATAAAGTTTTTGTTAAAATTTGGCTTGGTTTTCTCATGCGAGTATAATAAGTATTTTGATGCTTATAAGTCTACAGACTATGAGTAGCAATAAGCAGCTAACAAATAGCTCCAGCGGACAGTTTAAAGCGTCACTTTTTTTGCATACGCAAAAACGTGCCACTTTAAACTGCCGCTGAGCAAGGCGTTAGAATTAAAATATGAAATTCCACTACCATCAATCTGCAAAGAAAAGAGGTATTAAAGGTCTCGTTATTTGCACCTTGTTTTCACTAATGCTTGGTAGCGCTTGGTTTTATCTTTTATTTGTGCAAGAAAAAGAGGCTGGAATTATTTTTGGTAATATAATTGGTTGGTTTTCTATTATCCT
>JALSLH010000010.1 GCA_026988435.1 Methylophaga sp. | reverse complement strand
GGCTTTATGCTGAATATCATTGCTGGGCTTATCGCTTACTCACTTAAAGACAATAAACCATCGTTGAGAATTACGAGCGAAGAATTTAGTATGATGACTGTTTCTTAAACAGATCTGAGGTTATTTAGATAAAAACTTGCAGAAAGAACAATTGAATTTAGCGTCATATCAGATAAGGTCACTAGGCTATAGTGGTAATGAGAAATACCGCTCTGTTCTTACCCTTGTAAGTAATAAGGCCGCTTCATCTAAGTTAAAAAGACATGCTCGAAAAGCATTGATAGATCTAGATCAATTTATTACTTGGAATAAGCTGATCGCTGACACAAAGGTTGTTTCTGAAGGCAAAAGTGCTGAAGTAACAAGCTATATGAAAATGCTGACTGTGGATGAGTTTTTTGTGCAAAAACTAGCTGCTAGAGCTATTTTTCATGAGCAGATATTAGACCAAGATTTACTTGATTTAGCGGCTGAAAACCTGAAATACTTGTATTTAAAAGAGGGTCTTGATGGTGAATGGCAAGATACGGCAAGCTGGTTATGTAAGGCCATTGGGCAAAGTGGAAAGCCTACGTACCTTGACCTACTGTCAACAGTGGCCGCGGATTCACCGTATAGAAAAATTCAGAAGTACGCGAGAAAGTACGGACGATAAAGGGTTTTATACTCTTGTAAAAGGATCAATTTGGACTTCCCAGATTTCATTAGACAGTCTGTAATTCCGAAAAGAACGTTTCCTCAAATTTAGCTGGTGAAACACCACCTGTATGAGAGTGACGCTTTTTTGGATTGTAAAACATTTCTATAAAATTAAATATCTCAGCTTTCGCATCATTACGTGTTGAGTATATCTTCTTACGGATAATTCTCTTTTTAATAGTAGCAAAAAAGCTCTCAGCAACGGCATTATCATGACAGTTTCTGAGGGTATTAGCTTGTGTTCCTTTAAAAATGCCAAGTAATCTGTAGTGGCCCACTAATACAGGACACTAGAATAAGGTTTTTCTTCAGCTATCACTGGAGGCGAACCAAGATTAAATGGATGGTGGCCTCGGCACTTATAGTACCCCATACTTCCCCTTAAAATAATTTGATGCATTAACGTAGTGCAATGCATCAGGTTTTGAAGGGAAGTATGTGAGGGTGTTCGATTTATCGACGCAGCACCGTAGCGTAGCGAAGTGTGCGAAGAACCCTAAAGTTATCTTGATAAGAAAACAGTCAACTTCACTATTTGTGACTAAGACGACAAATGAAATCAGACCGCTATTCTATGCTTAATGCCAACTATATTAATAAAGGCATCTAGCAATGAATAAGAAAACTAAACACGACTATATCAAGCTTGCTAACCACTTTCTGCAAGTTCGCTTAATTGATAAAGGCATCAGCGTTACGCCTAAAAATATCAAGCAAGCTTTAATAGCATCTGCCCCAGAATACCGACCCGCTTACTGGCGTCGTCTTCGTTGTGCTTTAGTTACCCAGCAACGTGAAGCGGGCTTTAATAAAGCAGCAGAAGCAATAAAAGCCACCAGTAATCCAGTGACAGAAAATGATGCTTCAGATGAAATAAAAGCGCAAAAGAAGACGAAGCAAAAACGTAGAAAGCATGTTGAAAAAGAAGAGCACCTATTATTAAAAAGACACCTCAACAATAAAAGTGATCAGTGTCTGTTAGCCATGATCGAGATTGCGAGGATCTTAGGGTGTCGTCCTGCTGAAATGATGACGCTTCAAGTTAAGAGTGATAATCAAATCTTCATCACCGGTGCAAAGAAAAGGGAAGATGGATTACGGGGTATTGATAGAACCGTAAGCTTATCGCCCATAGATTTTGAAGCCGTTAATCATGCACGCTTAACCTTGATAGAATACACAAGCGTAAAAGGGCTGAATCAAGAACAACTGCAAAAGCGACTACAACATCGATTAGCAACGGCGACTAAAAAGCTATGGCCAAGACGACAACATCAGATCACGCTGTATAGTTACCGCCATCAGATGGGCAGTGACTTAAAGGCTTCAGGAAGAAGTCGTAAAGAAATAGCGGCTATTATGGGCCACCAGTCCGTAGATAGTGTTGATGTGTATGGTAACAAGCGGAGAAGCAGTCGTAATGTATCCATAACAGCAACAAACGAATCAATTGCTAGTGTTAGAAAAACACAGCCTAAGAGCTCACATTTTATTGCTCTTAAAAAAGCAGCTAATAAGCATGCACAGGATCGTTCTCACCACACCACGACCAAACGATTCTAAAGTTGATGCGGGGCTGCAAAAAACGGTTTGCTACGCAACTGCGATTTTTTGCGCAGCGTAGGAACGACCCGCTAAAAGACAGAAAACGAAAACAAAATACAACGTTCTATCACATTAATCTAAAAGCAAGCTATACCGAGCTCTTGGGCCAACTTAATGGAATACACAAAGCTACTTTATACAACAACAGAAACAGAAAGTCAAGGTAACATATTGATTTAATTGATTATTTATCCTTTTTATGTATTATATAGCTAATGCGAATTTAAAATCGCTTTTATAACAATAAGGATAAATATCATGTTTTCATTAATTATTACCGTTCAAAGTATTCGGCTAGTTGCTCAACAAGCGTGTCTTGTTAAATCAAATCAATATACCAACGAAGTAGAAACACATCTCGGGCATGGTGAAGGTTACCGTATTCCTAGTTTGATATGGCCACCGCCTGCGTTTAATTTGTGGTTATCAAATTACTTTATCTCACTCCCGCCTCACTATCCTCCTATTTTTCCTCTCTGTTTTTCAAAACAGCACAGAGGAGATACATCATGGTTACCACGATGAATCTCGAACAAGCTGCTGAATTTCTTCATATGAATATCGAAAGTGTTAGACGCCTAGCTCAAAATGGAACTTTGCCAGCGGCAAAACCAGGTAAGCGCTGGGTATTTATTGAAGAAGATCTTGCCGTTTGGCTTCGATCATTATATTCTCAATCACGGCGAGCGTTGTTGAGTGGAACTACAACAGGAGGCAAATTATGCCACTCTATAAACGCAACAAAACGTGGTGGATCGATTTCACTACACCAAGCGGAAAGCGAATTAAGCGTTCTGCTAAAACAACAGTAAAACGTGAAGCGCAGGAATATCACGATAAATTGAGGCGGCAAGCATGGGAGGAATCTCGACTTGGAATTGTATCTTCTAAAACATGGGATGATGCGGCTTTGATTTGGGTTAAAACAACGGAAGGCAAGGCTAATTATGGTCACAACATTCAAAAATTACGTTGGTTTCAAACGTATTTTGGAGGCATGCAATTAGCGGAAATAAGCCGAGAGATAATCAAGGAGGTCGTTGGTTTAATTTATGAGAAAAGAAGTGGGGCGACAGCTAATCGCTATATTGCAGTAGTGAGTTCTACACTAAATACAGCGGTTAATGAGGGATGGCTGATTAAAATGCCTTATATTAAACGTTACAAAGAGAATAAAAAGAGGGTAAGGTGGATCACGGTTGAAGAGTATTGGCATTTATTAACCTTTTTACCTGACTATTTAAAACCATTGGTTATACTGTCAATTGCAACGGGCTTAAGACAAGGTAATGTCAAACTGTTGGAATGGGCGGAGGTTGATTTTTCTCATCGGAAAATATTTATTCCACCAGAAAAATCTAAATCAGGAGAGCAGATCACGGTGCCACTGAATGATGATGCATTAAAGGTGTTAAGGCAGGCAAGAGGCGAAGATCAAACATATGTTTTTGTCCGCAATAATAAGCCCATAATGAGTCCGAATAACAGAGATTGGCGTAAGGCGCTTATGAAAGTGGGAATTGAAAATTTTCGTTGGCATGACTTACGGCATACGTGGGCATCTTGGCATGTGCAAAATGGTACGTCTATTTATGTTCTAAAAGAGTTAGGTGGGTGGAAAACGTTAGCGATGGTTGAGAAATATGCTCACTTTGACTCATCACATTTAGCTCAATATGTAGGAAATGTAGTTGTGGGAGAACAGCCTCATGGTACAAATACGGTACAGTTGACTTAAATAAAAAAGGCGCTTACTCTCGTAAGCGCCCGTCTTATATGGTACCTAGGGCCGGAATCGAACCGGCACGGCCGTGAAGCCGAGGGATTTTAAGTCCCTTGTGTCTACCAATTTCACCACCCAGGCATCAGAGCATTATACCGTAGTTCTTTTGCTTTTTTAAAGGTTTTTGACTTTTTTTATTGAAGAGTGGGTTGGGGCGCTTTACTGCAAGGCATTATGGATGGTTGAAAAGTGCGAATGGAGTGGCCAGGCTATTTGCATGTCACGGTTAGGTTTTCAATATATACGGTCATCGGGTATTCGCCATAATGCGGTACGAGTGAGGCTATTTTTTTAGAGTGGTCAATAATATCGTATCCATCAGGACACAGGTTCGTCGCTTTTTGATAACATTTATTGATGCCGAAACCACAGTTTATGATGTAGCTTTGCTTGTCATTAGATGTGCTCATTGGACTGGGATTATTGGCGCAGCCGTACATTAAGGCTGTGAGGCCAGTAATGATAATAGTCATTTTTAGCGGCATAATATTTAAACGTTTTTGGTTGGCGAGAATACATTTTAACCTTGTTTCCCAGAATTATGTTAATGCCTTGGTGGTTGATAGTGGGACTCAATGGCTTGGCGTGTAAGAACGCCATATGTTCGCTCAACGCCTGGTGCTGTTACTCGGGAGATATAAAGTGCTTCTGCATGGTGTGACTCGAGGATTTCCAATGCTTTTTGCAGGCTATCGTGAAGTGACGCTTTGATTAAATTTTGGCGGGAAGCGGGGATGGAAAAAAGGTCGAGCATCGCTTCGGGACTATTTTCTTCTAGTGCTCTAGCAAGATCTGCGGCGGGCATAAGCGATATGGGCAAGCGCTCTTGTTCAATGATGATCCATAAGGGGTTGTTCAAAAGTGCAGCTTTAGCATCATCATGAGAAATCGTTTCGGGCAAGACGCTAAAGTCACGCTGCATGGCATTGGCGACGCTTATGCGACGCAGTGCTTGTGAGACGGGATCGTTACGATAATCCAGCCCCCTTGCTCGAAGCAAGGACAGAAATATAGAGTCAAGCTTGAAGCGTTCAAAGACGATGATATTGGCAAAAACAATAGCCAACATGCCGGGCAAGATAATGCTCGGGTTAGCTGTGAGTTCGAGCAAGGCCATTAATGCTGCTAGAGGGGCTTTTAAGGTTGCCCCCATCATGGCGGTCATGCCAATAATGGCGTAAAAGCCAATTGATGAGGCGAGCTCGGGAGCAAGGCTGTTTCCAAGATGACCTAAAATAGCCCCTGCGACAGCGCCGATCACTAAAGTTGGGCCGATTAAGCCTCCAGGTATGCCAAGACCGATACAAGCGGTGGAGAGAAAGAGTTTTAGAATAAGTAACAGCAATAAACTCCAGATTGCTAGTTCAGTTAAATGAGTGATATGAATAATGCTATAACTCATGCCCATAACCTCGGGCATAATAAGACCGCCCAACCCTACGAGTAAGCCGGCAAAACTGGTTTTTACCCAAAGAGGTATATCGACCCAAAGGGCAGTAAAAAAACGAAGGCTATGGATAAATCCTACGGTGATCAGCCCAATGATAATACCGAGGAATATAATGTACGGCATTTCCCAAAGAGAGTTCATTTGGGTGGAAATAACACCTAGGAAAGGCTCATTACCAAAGGCTAATCTACTGATTAATGCACCTGAGACAGAGGCTAAAATTATCGGTATAAATGAGGCGATATGGTATTCCATCATAATAACTTCCATCGCAAAAATAACCCCTGCGATGGGCGTGTTAAAAGAGGCGGCAATAGCGGCGGCTGAACCTGATGCAACCAGTATTCGTGTGCCATTGTTAGGCAAGTCTAAGATTGAACCAAAAAAACTACCGCTGGCAGCACCAAGGTGTACGGTGGGACCTTCTCGGCCAACGGAGTGCCCGCTAATTAAAGCGATGGCTGCTCCTAGAAATTGACGGAGAAAATTTTGCCAAGGCAAGCGCCCTTCGTGGTATGACAATCGTTCGATAACATGCACAACACCTACACTCTTTTGTTCAGCCGTAATGCCAGTGAAAAGTAGACCTATGATGAGGCCACCAATAATGGGGAGTGTAACAATCCATTGCCAACTTAGACCCATAAAGTCATCTGGGGTATTTGATGACAAAACCACTGTTTGGCTATGATCGATGAATAATCTAAACGCAACAATAACTGAACCAGCTAATAGGCCGGTGAGTGCGGCCAATAGATATAATTTAAGTTGTGAATCACCGAGTATGAAATATTGCCGTATGCGTTCTAGCATCGCAACTAAATAACTTTTGAAAAGCGTTGATTATCTTTTTGTTGGATATAGCGATCAAAAGCCATACAAATTGTTCGCATTAGTAGATGACCAGCCGGCAATACTTCGATCGATTTTTCATCGTATTTGAGCAGCTTATCAATAGAAAACTGGTCTAATTTGGGGTAAACGTCGGCGAAATACTGCGAAAAGTTAATATTAAGTTCTTTTTCGATTTCTGGGATATCTAAAGAAAAATGGCAAATAAGCTTGGTGATCACTTTTCTGCGAATTTTGTCATCCTCATCTAAGGTGATGCCACGGAAAACGGGTAATTCATTATTGTTGATGCTGGCGTCATATTCTTCGAGTGTTCGTTTGTTTTGCGAGTATGAATCACCGACACTGCCAATTGAGGTGATGCCGAGACCGATAAGATCGCATTCTGAGTGGGTAGAATAGCCTTGGAAGTTACGATAAAGATTGTTTTCACGTTGGGCGATGGCTAATTCATCATCAGGTTTTGCAAAATGATCCATGCCGATATAAACATAGCCGGCAGAGGATAGTTGCTCAATAGATCGCTGTAAAATTTCAAGCTTAACTGCAGGGAGAGGCATATCTTCATCGCGCATTTGACGTTGAACTTTGAAGCGTTCTGGCAAGTGAGCATAATTAAAAACTGAAATTCTGTCGGGGTTGATATTAATAATTTTATCGAGCGTTACTGAAAAGCTATCAGCAGTTTGAAGGGGCAAACCATAAATTAAGTCTAGGCTTACAGAGCGAAATCCATTGGCGCGCGCGGCATCAATTACGGCAACGGTTTCCTCTTCAGATTGAATACGATTAACGGCTTTTTGTACTTGTGGATTAAAATCCTGCACGCCTAAACTGATACGATTAAAGCCAATTTCACGCAGAACAGCGACAGTTTCAGCATTGGCTTCCCGTGGATCAATTTCAATAGAAAACTCACCATTAGCATCATCGGCCAAGTTGAAATATTGGCGAGTAACGGCCATAAGTTCACGCATTTGATTATGGCTGATAAAGGTAGGTGTGCCGCCGCCCCAGTGTAGTTGCTCAACGACGCGGCTAGAGTCAAATAGCGCAGCCTGCATTGCAATTTCTTTGTGTAAGTTTGCTAGGTAGGGTTCGGCATGCTTACGGTTTTTAGTGATAATTTTATTGCAGGCACAATAGAAACAAACGGTGTCGCAAAAAGGCAAATGGAAATAAAGTGATAACGGCCCACCTCGACGATTAGATAGTTCCACTTGTTTTCGGTAGCTATCAGGGTTAAATTTCTCATCAAATTCAACTGCCGTTGGATATGAGGTATATCTCGGGCCAGCGGCATCATATCTGCGGATAAGGTCGAGATCAAATGATACGGTTTGTTGCAAAGTGCTTATTCCTAATTTTCTATTTGGATTAAATTATAACGTTCAGGGCATTAAGATGACATGACGTAGATCAAACGGCATATCGATGATCATCTTCAGGGTGTTTAGTTAAATATTGCTGATGTTTTTCAATAATGGGTAAAACATCATTTGGCGAATCAACTACGTAGAAAAGGTCTAAGTCTTTTTCACTTATACAGCCTAGTGTTAACAGCTGATCTTTAACCCAATCGAGAAGCCCCGCCCAAAAATCTGAACCATATAAAATGATTGGAAAGTGCTTTATCTTTTTAGTTTGCATTAAGGTCAGCGCTTCAAAGAACTCATCAAGCGTACCAAAGCCACCGGGAAAGACCACATAGGCCATGGAGTACTTTACAAACATGAGTTTGCGAACGAAGAAATAGCGAAAGGATAAACTGATATCTTGTTCCGAGTTAGGCGTTTGTTCAAAGGGCAAGTCGATATTGAGCCCTACAGATTGCCCCCCTTGTTGATAGGCGCCTTTATTGGCCGCTTCCATAATGCTAGGGCCACCACCGCTAATCACAGAAAATTTTGCTTGCGATAATATGCGTGCCACCACTTCAGCATCTTTGTAATAGGGTGACTCGGCCGGTAATCGGGCGCTACCAAAAATAGAAACAGCAGGCCCCAGTTCATGCAAAGCATCAATACCGGTCACTAACTCTGATTGGATCCGTAATACTCGCCAAGCTTCTGTTTTTTTAATGTCTTCCATACTGTTTTCCCCGATTTATTCTGTTTTCGTTACTTAAGTATTACGGTATCATATACCCATCATCAATTAGCTTAAAAGCGATAAATAAATATAATGAAAGTACTAGTTATTGGCGGCGGCGGTCGAGAACATGCTTTGGCGTGGAAATTAATTCAATCACCGAAATGCTCACGTGTTTTTGTTGCACCTGGTAATCCCGGCAGTGCAAATGAAGAAAATATTGAAAATGTAGCCATTGCTGTTGAAGATATTCCTGCTTTAGTCGAGTTTGCTAAAACTAATGATATCGGCTTAACCGTTGTTGGTCCTGAAGTACCATTAGTGATGGGCGTTGTTGATGCGTTTGAAGAGGCGGGTTTACGTTGCTTTGGCCCATCAAAAGAGGCGGCACAGTTAGAAGCATCAAAAAGCTTCACTAAAGATTTTCTCGCTCGGCACAATATCCCTTCGTCAGCCTACAAAGTCTTCACGGAAGTGCCTGCCGCGGTTGAATATATCAAAGAGCAAGGCGCCCCCATCGTTGTTAAAGCCGATGGTTTGGCTGCAGGAAAAGGCGTTATTGTTGCCATGACCGAGCAGCAGGCAATTGATGCTGTTGAAGATATGCTTTCCGGCAATGTATTTGGTGAGGCAGGTAGTCGCGTGGTGATTGAAGGCTTTATGGCGGGCGAAGAAGCCAGCTTTATCGTGATGGTTGATGGTGAAAACATTTTGCCACTGGCCACATCACAAGACCATAAAGCGCGAGATAATGGCGATAAAGGTCCTAACACCGGCGGTATGGGCGCTTATTCGCCTGCGCCTGTTGTGACGGATGCGGTTTATAAGCGCATTATGGATGAAGTAATTGAGCCCACAGTTAAAGGTATGGCGGCAGATGGTCGCCCCTATACCGGTTTTTTATATGCCGGCTTGATGATTGATGAGCAAGGTGCGCCACGTGTTGTTGAATATAACTGCCGCTTTGGCGACCCCGAAACGCAACCTATTTTAATGCGCCTTCAATCTGATTTGTTGGAATTGTGTGAACTTGCGCTAGATGGCAACTTAGAGCACGCACGAGCACAGTGGGATCCACGTGCTGCAGTTGGTGTTGTTTTAGCGGCGGGAGGTTATCCCGACAGCTATAAAAAAGGTGATGTAATTAACGGTTTAGACCTTGATTCTGCTGATGAAACTAAAGTATTTCAAGCAGGAACAAGTTTGAAAAATGGTGATGTTGTGACGGCTGGTGGGCGTGTTTTATGTGTAACGGCTCTGGGCGAAACAGTTGCTGAGGCGCAAGGCTTAGCGTATAAAAGGATCAACAGTATCAGTTGGCAAGATATGTATTATCGAACTGATATAGCCTATCGTGCGATAGCGCGCGAACAGAAATAAACCCTTATTGTAAGGAGAAGCTTGAATGTCCGTTGCTCACCCTATTATTGCTGTTACCGGATCATCTGGTGCAGGTACATCTACCGTAAAACATGCTTTTGAAGATATATTTCGTCGTGGCGGCATTAAGCCGGTTGTAGTCGAAGGTGATAGTTTTCACCGTTATGATCGTAAAGAAATGCGGGCCGAAGTCGTAAAAGCTGAAGAAAAGGGAGAGTCGTTAACGCATTTTGGCCCTGAAGCAAACTGCTTAGATCGTTTAGAAGGCTTATTTCAATCTTATGCTGAAACAGGTAAGGGTGAAAAACGTTATTACATTCATGATGAAGTTGAAGGCGCTAAATTTAACCAGCCACCAGGCACATTTACGCCATGGGAAGAGCTCGACGGTGATAATGACTTATTATTTTATGAAGGTCTGCACGGTGCTGTCGTCACGGATGAAGTAAACATAGCAAAATATGTTGATATGATGATTGGTGTTGTGCCCGTAATCAACTTGGAATGGATCCAAAAAATTAAGCGTGATTGTTCTAACCGCGGTTATTCACAAGAAGCGGTGGTAGATATCATTTTAAAACGTCTACCAGACTATATTCACCACATCACGCCGCAATTTTCTCGCACACATATTAATTTTCAACGTGTGCCATTAATTGATACATCAAACCCGTTTGTGATGCGTGAAATTCCAACACCAGATGAAAGCTTGGTAGTGATTCGTTTTAAAGATCCAACGATGGCTGATTTCCCATATTATTTAAATATGTTGAAAGATTCGTTTATGTCTCGGCCGAACAACCTAGTTATTCCAGCTGTAAAAATGGGTCTGGCAATGGAGATTATATTGACGCCATTTATCGAAGAAATGATGGTTAAAAAGCGCCAACGCGGTTAATCGTGTCGCTAAGATCGTAGAATATGATACCGCCACCATAGGCGGTATTATTGTTTTTAAGGGTACAAAAATGTCTAGTTGGAAAATAAGACGAGCTGTTTCAGCATTAAATCAAGGCAAGGTGATAGCCTATCCTACAGAGGCTGTTTATGGGCTTGGTTGTGATCCATGGCATGAACATGCAGTATATTCATTGCTAGATATCAAAGATCGGCCTTGGCAAAAAGGCCTGATTTTGGTGGCAGCAGATGTAAGCCAACTTGACGACTTTATTGAGCCGATTGACTCAGACTTATCACAACAGATCAATGCATCATGGCCGGGGCCAACAACATGGGTATTACCAGCAAAAAAAAATGTACCTGACTATTTGCAAGGCAAGCATGATGCTATTGCGGTGCGTGTGACAGCACATCGACAAACAGCGGAGCTTTGTCGCCAGTTCGGTGGTGCGATTGTTTCTAGCAGTGCTAATAGAGCGGGCAAGCGACCATTTTTATCAAGCCGTAAAGTGCATTGGAATTTGCCCGAGATTGAAACCATATTATCTGGCCAATGTGGCGGAGCGGATAAACCAACCCAAATACGAGATGGACAAACAGGAGAGATTCTTCGATGAGCACACCCGATATTAATGCCGTTCGTGAATACTTATTAGACTTACAAGATCGCATTTGCCAGCAACTTGAAGTCGCTGATGGTGGTGCTAAATTTGCCGAAGATAATTGGCAACGCGAAGGTTCAGGCGGTGGTGGCGGTCGTACTCGAGTGCTGACTGATGGCGCCATATTTGAACAAGGTGGTGTGAACTTTTCGCAAGTCACTGGCGACAACTTGCCACCTTCAGCTACAGCCGCACGACCTGAATTAGCAGGGCGAAGCTTTGAAGCCTTGGGTGTGTCATTAGTTATTCATCCCCACAACCCGCACGTACCGACATCACATGCCAATGTACGTTTTTTTATTGCCGAAAAAGAAGGTGAAGAGCCGATTTGGTGGTTTGGTGGTGGTTATGACTTAACACCGTATTATGGTGTTGAAGAAGATGTGGTCGCATGGCATCAAACAGCAAAAGAAGCCTGCGATCCCTTTGGCGAACATGTCTATGCTGACTATAAAAAATGGTGCGATGATTACTTCTTTTTAAAACATCGCAATGAACCGCGCGGTGTGGGCGGTTTGTTTTTTGATGACTTAAACGAAGGTGGTTTTGAACACTGTTTTAACTTAATGAAAAGTGTCGCTGATAGTTATACCAAAGCATATCTGCCGATTGTACAAAAACGAAAAGATACAGAGTTCGGTGAGCGAGAACGTGACTTTCAGCTCTATCGCCGTGGTAGGTATGTAGAATTTAACTTGGTTTATGATCGTGGTACATTATTTGGCCTGCAATCAGGCGGGCGTACCGAGTCGATATTAATGTCGTTGCCGCCCTTAGTGAAGTGGCAATATAACTGGCAGCCCGAAGAAGGTTGTGCTGAGGACGAGTTGTATCAGAAGTTTCTTAAACCGCGGGATTGGTTGGGATTGATTTAGGTGATGTATAAGTTTATGTCTTGGTATGAAAGGAAGAAAATGATGGCGGTTGAACATGACTACGTTAATTGATTGGGTTGAGTCTCAAGCTCAGGAAAATCTGAAATTTAGAATATCCTGTTTGGATACAATACTAAAAGACTGCAATACTACATTAACGATTTTATTAGCAGGAGTTGGTGTCACCGCAGCATATGCCTTTAAACTCCTTGATTCAAAAAGTTCAGAAACTTGGCTTTTATTTGGGGTTTTAGGGGTATGTTTATACTTTTTAGTGTTGAGTGGTGTTTTGCTTTATAACTGTTTGAGTATTGAGGAGATACAAGTTCCTACGAATGAGCCTAAAAACTTATATCAAATTCAATTCACAGTATTAGAAATGCGGGAAGGTGAGCTAAAAAATATACAATCCCGAATTGATAAAGCGGCGACTAGAAATTCAAAAGTTGCAGACTGGCTAAATATAGTCAGGTTGCTAATAATTTTGAGTCCATTTATTTTTGTTATTTCGATGGTCGTGGGGTCTTGTTTTTAAATCTATCTCGGCGTTCAGGCTGTGGTTGCGGTATTACTGGTTCAGCAAATTGAGTCATTTTGAAGTCCTAAATTAATACTTGGGAGATGTTTTTATAGCCTAGATCGAAAGGTTATCTTACTCATCACTAGCCAAAGAAGCCAATTGATCGGCCTGATATTCATTAATCAATGGTTCAATCACTTGTTCAAGATCGCCACTCATAATTTCAGCTAGCTTGTATAACGTTAAGTTGATTCGGTGATCGGTTAAGCGACCCTGTGGGTAGTTATAGGTGCGGATGCGTTCACTTCTATCGCCACTGCCGACTTGTAATTTACGCGTTTCTGCTTGTTCAGAATCAATTTTATCTTGTTGTTCTGACATAATGCGGGCTGCTAGAACGGACATCGCTTGTGCACGGTTTTTATGTTGTGAGCGTTGATCTTGGCATTCAACTACGATACCTGTGGGTAGGTGAGTGAGTCGAATTGCAGAATCGGTTTTATTGACATGCTGACCACCGGCACCCGATGCGCGAAAGGTATCCACACGCAGATCGGCCGGATTGATGACTACTTGGTCAACTTCGTCGACTTCAGGCATGATGGCAACGGTACAAGCCGAGGTATGAATACGGCCTTGTGATTCGGTTTCAGGTACACGTTGAACGCGGTGACCACCTGATTCGAATTTTAATCGTGAAAATGCGCCGTCTCCAATCACTTTAATAACGACTTCTTTATAACCGCCATGTTCGCTTTCTTGCGCAGTGATGAGCTCAACACCCCATTTGCGAGATTCGGCATATCGGGTATACATGCGATATAAATCACCAGCAAATAATGCGGCTTCATCGCCCCCCGTCCCAGCGCGCACTTCTAAGAAGATATTACGTTGATCATTAGGATCTTTCGGTAATAATAATTTTTGCAGCGTTAGCTCAAGTTGTTGTTCAGATGCTTGCGCCTCGGCTAACTCTTCTTTCGCCATTTCACGCATTTCTTTGTCATCTTCTTTGAGCATTTCTTTGGCGTCTTCAATGGCGAGCAGACTGGCTTTATAATCAGTGAAGTTTTTAACCACAGGTTCTAGCTGCGCGTATTCTTGAGATAATTCACGGAATTTATTTTGGTCAGCCATGGTTTCTGGCTCTGCTAATAGACCTGCTATTTCCTCATGGCGTTCAACAAGGGTTTCTAGTTTATGTTTGATTGAATCTTTCACATTAATCTCTTTTTTCTAAATTGAAGAGGCTACGCGCCGCTTCGATTAGATTGTTATCGATATCTAAACCAGATTGTCGTAGTTGGCGACTAGGCTCGTGTAATAGTTTTTTAGTCAGTGTGCGTGCTAATTCGCTGACCACTTGTTCTGCTGGCATGCCTTGAGCGAGCTGTTTTTTTGCCTTATTAAGCAAGTGTTCACTTTCTAATTCTGCGCGCGTTCGAATAGCGGTAATAATTGGGACGGCATCTTGAGTGCGGATCCACGCCATAAAATGCTCGACTTGGGTGTCGATGATCTCTTCGGCTTGCTGTGCGGCTTCACGACGTGATTGTAAATTTTCGTCAATAATATCATGCAAATCATCAACGCAATATAGATACACATCTTCTAGGTTGGCGACTTCAGGTTCAATATCGCGTGGCACGGCAATATCGACCATAAACATCGGTCGGCGTTTGCGTTCTTTTAAGGCGCGTTCAACAGCGCCTTTTCCTAAAATAGGCAGTTGGCTGGCGGTTGAGCTGATTACAATATCTGCTTCAGCTAGATGTGCTGGCATTTCACTTAAACTAATTGCGTAGCCTTCAACAGTCATGGCTAGATTATGTGCACGCTCAATAGTACGGTTTGCAATAATAATACGGCTTACACCATTATCATGAAGATGGCGCGCAGCGAGTTCGATTGTTTCGCCTGCACCAATTAATAATGCCGTTGAATCAGATAATTTGCTAAAAATTTGCTTGGCAAGGCTAACTGCGGCAAAGGCAACGGAAACTGGGCTACTGCCGATGGCAGTATCAGTGCGCACTTGTTTGGCAACGGTAAAGGCATGCTGGAACAAACGACCAAGCACTTTTTGGAGCGAACCATGATTCAGTGCGTGGCTATAAGCTGTTTTTATTTGACCTAAAATTTGGGGCTCGCCCAAAACCATTGAATCAAGCCCGCATGCGACGCGAAAAAGATGATTAATTGCATCGTGACCTTGATGGCAATAAAGGAAATCATCTAACGTGTTTTCAGCTTGCTGGTGAAATTGATGCAACCATGGGCTGATAACGTTGTCTGATTCATTATCGATGTAGCAATATATTTCAGTTCGATTACAGGTAGACAAAATAACGGCTTCAATAACACTAGAATGCTGAGTTAGAGACGCCAGCGCATTAGGGAGAATATCGTCATTAAAGACAATATTTTCACGAATGTGAACGGGCGCTGTTTTATGGTTAATACCATAGGTAATAAATTGCATATAGGGTGGTTTGTCGTCGTTAAATGCTGGTAAACTCTACAGCTGTTATTTATTGAAACCTCTATTCTAGCAAAATCAGGCTTTAGGATCGTTTTTTATGCGTTTTGTACAACACTATTCAAACAGTTTATGTCGTTTTTTTAAGCAGGCTTCGCTTTTAAGTATGCCGATAGTTCTCGTGGCGTGTGTGGCGACACCGGTGCAGAAAACGGATGAAGTGTTCACTGAGCCTCAAGTCGTTGAGGAAGTTCAAGCCGAAGTTGTAGCAGAGCCTGAAGTTGAGCCATTGCCTCTCACGCCGGAGCTTATCTATTATCTTACCACTGCAGAAATCGCCGGCCAGAGAGGTCAAATGGGTACGGCAGTAGATTTATATTATAAGGCATCAACAGTATCGGAATCTTCATCTTTAGCGAGTCGGTCAGCAGAAATTGCGTTTTTTTCGCGTGATCAGCAACGCATAGATCGGGCTTTAAAACGCTGGACGGAAGTTGATCCGGATGATGCGGAGATTTATATTACCCGCGCACCTTTCCTCATGTTACAAAAAGATTTTGTAGGAGTGGTGGACGCGGTTAATACAGCGCTTCAATTATCGCCTGATAAGTCACGTGAGTATTTGTCACGCATCTCAGATAATTTGATTGAACTGGCCAGAGCCGATCAAGCTATGCATGTGATTGAGCAATTAGACCTTTATAAAAAGAAAGATCCTGAGGCCTTGTTTGCGTATAGTCGATTAGCCAATTTTTCAAAACGCTATGATGATGCGTTGTCTGCAATCGAACAGGTATTGAAGCAGCAAGCTAATCGAGAAGATGCTTTAGTGTTAAAAGCCGAAATTTTGCAAAACATTGGTGAGGGCGACAAAGCGATTGCAGTATTAAAAAAAGCAGCGAATCAGGATGAAGCCAGTCTTTCAGTTCGGTTTTCTTATGCCAAATTATTAGGGCAAAACAAAAAGATAGATGAGTCACGAGCTGTATTTGAGCAACTGCATGATGAGCAACCTGAAAATGAAGAAGTTATTTTTGCTTTAGGTTTGCTTGCTATGGAAGAGCAAGATGGCGAAGTCGCAAAAATGTATTTTAATAAATTGATTGTGCTGGGCGATCGCGGCCAACAAGCTTCTTATTTTATGGGCTTGGCAGAAGAATTGAACAAAGATAATGACGCCGCATTGATTTGGTATGCTTCAGTGCCGGCAGGTAGCCCTCGATTTAATTCTGCACAAACACGCTATATTAATTTGCTGGCTGATAATGGCAACTTAAACAAGGCGCGCTTGCATTTAAAACTGCTACGAAAAGAGCAGCCACAAAGAGCCATTCAATATTATTTGTTTGAAGCGCAATTTCTAATCGAGCGCGATCAAAAGCAAGCCGCATTTGATCTTTATACCGAAGCACTCAAAGAAAACCCGGGAAATGCAGACTTGTTGCATGGAAGAGCGATGGTGGCAGAACCCTTAAATCGTTTAGATGTTTTAGAAAAAGATTTGAATGAAATATTGGCAAAAGATCCCAATAATCATCAGGCATTAAATGCATTAGGCTATACGCTAACGGATCGAACTGATCGCCATCAAGAGGCCTTGGAGTTGATCACTAAAGCTGTTGCGTTAAAACCTAATGATGCCTTTTATTTAGACAGTTTAGGCTGGGTTTATTATCGTATGGGCAAACTAGAAAAAGCAGAAGATTATTTGAGGCAAGCCGTTGTAATAAAGCCGGATGTAGAATTACTTACGCATTTGGGCGAAGTATTATGGGTGCAAGGAAAGCATGATGAAGCTAAGCAAATTTGGCAACAAGCTGAAAAAAAAGAGGCAAAGAATAAGTTATTAAATGACACCATGCGTCGTCTTGTACAGTAAGCATGTTTAAAGTTTTAACTATATTGTTGTTAGTGAGCGTTACGTTAACGGGGTGTACGCCTATTTGGCAAGCACGCCCAGACGTGAGTCCTGAGGCATTAGGGCAAGCGCGACAAATAGCATTATTACAATTAAATAATTGGAAAATTCAAGGCCGAACAGTTATTAGGAATAAACAAGAAGCATGGAATGTGGGGCTGCGCTGGCAGCAAAATAAAGATGAATTTCATATACAATTATTAGGCCCTTTTTCTCAAGGTGGCGTGAGCATTGAAGGTGATAATAAGTCGGTAATTATGACACTGGATGATGGGCAGAAATTAAAATCAACTAATGCAGAAGATCTAATCACAAAAACATTAGGTGTGCAGTTGCCCATTAATGCTTTGCGAGATTGGGTGCGGGGCTTACCACATCAGCAATCAAAAGTTGAGTTGATTGAATATGATGATAAAGGCCAAATAATTCATTTAGTTCAACAAGGGTGGGATATTGATTTCAAACGGTATGTTCCTTTTAAGCAGTATTCATTGCCTTCTAAAATATTTATTACACAGCCGGATCGTAGTTTACGTTTAGTGATCACCTCATGGAAAGAGGCTAAGTGAAAACGTGGCCTGCACCTGCAAAGATTAATTTATTTTTGCACATTACACGGCGGCGCAATGATGGCTATCATGAGTTGCAAACGGTGTTTCAATTTCTAGATTACTGTGATTATTTACAGTTTAAAATAACGGAGCAATCAGAGGTTCGATTGTCGGACTCTATTGAGGGTGTGAATGATAACGATAACTTGATTGTGCGCGCTGCAAAACTATTGCAAAACTATGCCAATGTTAATCGAGGCGTGCTCATCTCATTAGATAAAAAACTACCCATGGGAGGTGGTTTAGGCGGTGGAAGTTCAAATGCCGCCACCACTTTAGTGGCGTTAAATCAACTCTGGAAATGTCAGTTATCAAATGATGAATTAGCGCAACTAGGCCTGAGTTTAGGCGCAGATGTACCTGTTTTCATTCATGGACGCGCTGCTTGGGCAGAAGGTGTGGGGGATGAGTTAACCGCAATATCACCACCTGAGCCATGGTATATGGTCATTTCCCCAAATTGCCACGTGTCGACGGCAGAAATATTTTCATCACCTGAATTGACTAGAGACTGCAGATCTATCACAATATCGCGCTTCCTTTCGGGGGAGGGCAGGAATGTTTGTGAGGATGTGGTAAAGAAAAATTACCCGCCTGTTGCTGAAGCGCTAAATTGGTTGTCACAATATGGATCGCCAAAAATGACGGGAACAGGAGCATGTGTTTTTGTTGATTTTGAAAGTCAGCAGCAAGCACAAAAAGTGCTAGAGATATTGCCAGAAAATTGGCAAGGCTTTATCGCAAAAGGGTGTAATGAGTCACCGCTCACACAATGCATGAAAATGAATGCATAACATTGCTGCAAAATGTTAAAATAAGTTTATCTGTTGGGGTATCGCCAAGCGGTAAGGCACAAGGTTTTGATCCTTGCATTCCCAGGTTCGAATCCTGGTACCCCAGCCACTTTTTTGTTTGACAAAACCTCGGCGCATTTACTGTGAGCAAAAACAGACTACTCCAATTACAAGAACGCACTGCAGACAATAGCATGATGGTGTTTTCTGGCAATGCTAATCGTGAACTATCGCGGAGCATTGCAAAATTTCTCAATGTGCCTTTAGGCAAAGCAACGGTAGAGTCATTTAGCGATGGCGAAATCATGGTTGAGATTTTAGATAATGTGCGCGGTAAAGATGTATTTATTGTCCAGCCTACATGCATGCCAGCAAATGATAATTTAATGGAATTAATGGTGATGACGGATGCTATTCGTCGTGCCTCAGCCAAGCGAATCACCTTAGTAATACCGTATTTTGGCTATTCTCGACAAGATCGTCGACCGCGTTCTGCCCGCGTAGCGATAACAGCTAAAGTGGTTGCAAATATGTTAACCGGAGTTGGTGCTGATCGTGTATTAACCGTTGATTTGCATGCGGATCAAATTCAGGGATTTTTTGATTGCCCTGTTGATAATGTCTATGCTTCACCTGTTTTATTGGGCGATATTTGGAAGCAAAAACTTCAAGATTTAGTCGTTGTTTCGCCTGATATTGGCGGTGTGGTACGTGCTCGCGCATTAGCTAAATTATTAGACGTGGAGCTGGCCATCGTTGATAAACGTCGACCTAAACCAAATGTAGCTAAAGTGATGAATATTATTGGTGATGTTGAAGGGCGAGCATGTGTTTTGATCGACGACATGGTTGATACGGCAGGGACATTGTGTGCCGCAGCCGCCGCATTAAAAGAAAAAGGGGCCGCACGGGTTGTGGCTTATTGTACGCATCCTGTTTTATCGGGGGCGGCAATTGATAATATTGAAGCATCGGTTTTGGATGAATTAGTTATAACAAATACTATTCCACTGCAAAAGCATGCAAAAGCCTGTAAAAAAATTCGGCTTTTAAGCATTGCTGAAATGCTAGCTGAAGCAATGTATAGAATTAGTAACGAGGAGTCAGTTAGCTCTTTATATATGGATTAAGACTCATGCATAAGTCTTAATTTAGTAGCTTTTATAGCTATTTTTGATGTCTCTCTGGTCGCAAGGGAGGCAATGTTAGCCGTCAATAGACGGCATTTTTAATGGGCGCTACGGTGTTCATTGTTTTGGAGAAAAAAATGAAAAATTTATTTGAAGTTCAAGCTGAACTACGTACTGACGCGGGGAAAGGTGCGAGCCGCCGCCTACGTCATGCGGGTCAAGTTCCAGCTATTGTATATGGTGGTAAAGATGCCCCCATATCTATCTCATTGGAACACAACAAGTTTCTTCGCCACCTTGAGGAAGAAGCATTTTATGCTCACATTCTTACATTGGTCATTGACGGCAAGAAAAACAAAGTAGTACTCAAAGATTTACAACGTCATCCAGCAAGTGATGTTCGCATTATGCATGCTGACTTTTTACGTATTGATGCTAATCAAGCGATGACAATGACAGTACAACTTCACTTTATTGGTGAAGATGTTGCTCCTGGAGTTAAAGAAGGTGGTGCGATTGCTCACTTAATGACCGATGTCGAAATTTCTTGTATGCCAGCTGATTTACCTGAATACATCGAAATAGATATCTCTACATTAGAGTTGGATGCTAGTATTCATTTAACAGAGCTTGTATTACCAAAAGGTGTTACTTTGACAGCTTTGTCACATGGTCAAGAAGAGCATTTAGAAGAGGGCGAACGTTCTCCTCACGATCAAGCAGTTGTAAATATTCATACACCTCGTGTTGTTGTTGAGGTTGAAGAAGATGATGTTGAAGCTGGTGATGTAGAAGTGGCGGGTGAAGACGAAGAAGCATCTGAAGACTAAATACTCGTGACCAATGAATTTGCAGACTTCTAGCTCCCATGCTGACTGGGCTAACCGCGTTATATTATCGAGCAATAGAGTGACTATTACATCGATAACATACCTTGCTAGCTCATCTATTATACGTGCTAGAAAAACAGCAAATTTATTGATAACGAATATGCTCTTCTGAGGGTTGATGGTATGGCTAACTGGTTAATCGCCGGCTTGGGCAACCCGGGTCCTCAATATGAACACACTCGGCATAATGTCGGGTTCTGGTGGCTGGATCAACTGGCTCATGATATGAATGTCACATTTTCTGTTGACAGTAAATATCATGGCCAGTTGGCTCAGTGCCAACTTTCTGGACACAAGCTGTATTTATTAAAGCCGCAGTTGTTTATGAATCGTAGCGGCCAATCGGTTGCAGCATTAGCCAATTTTTATAAAATTCCTCCAACGAATATACTCATTATTCATGATGAGCTTGATTTGCCTGCTGGCATGGCTCGACTGAAAAAAGGTGGCGGTCATGGTGGGCATAATGGCTTACGAGATATTATCTCTTGCATTGGTAGCAAAGATTTTTTACGCTGTCGTTTGGGGATAGATCACCCCGGCAACAGCAAAGACGTATCTAATTATGTGCTTAGCAAGCCATCACAATCTGATCGTCAAGCAGTTGTAAATGCGATAGATGACTCATTACGAGTTTTGCCGGACGTTATATCAGATGATTTAGAAAAAGCCATGAACTGGCTACATTCACAATGAGCTTTTTCACGAGTTGTCTTTTCCGCCATGCCGGAAAATACAACTCGTGCAAAGTACTGATAATTAATATTTAGGAAATATCATGGGATTCAAATGTGGCATTGTTGGCCTACCTAATGTAGGTAAATCAACCTTATTTAATGCACTAACGCAAGCGGGAATTGAAGCGCAAAACTATCCATTTTGTACCATTGAGCCTAATGTCGGCGTGGTACCAGTGCCTGACCCTAGAATGGATGCATTGGCTGAAATTGTATCACCTGAACGTGTTTTGCCCACAACAATGGAGTTTGTTGATATTGCGGGTCTTGTTGCTGGTGCATCAAAAGGCGAAGGTTTAGGAAATAAGTTCTTGGCAAATATCCGCGAAACAGATGCTATTGCCCATGTTGTGCGTTGCTTTGAAGATGAAAATGTCATTCATGTTGCCAATAAAATCTCACCGCTAGATGATATTGAAGTTATTAATACCGAGTTAGCCTTAGCTGACTTAGAAAGTGTCGATAAAGCTATCACTAAAACAACACGTGATGCGAAAGGCGGCGATAAAATTGCTAAAGCGCGCTTAGCGTTGCTGATTAAAATGAGTGCCGTGCTCAATGAAGGCAAACCTGTTCGCGGCATGGGGCTAGATGAAGATGATCTAGCTTTGCTGACAGAATTACATCTATTAACCATTAAGCCGACCATGTATATTGCTAATGTCGCAGAAGATGGCTTTGAAAATAATTCATTTTTAGACAGTGTCAATGAGCTGGCCGAGCAAGAAGGGGCTGTTGTTGTTGTTATTTGCGCATCGATTGAATCAGAAATTGCTGAATTAGACGATGAAGAAAAAATGGAGTTCTTGCAAGAAATTGGTCAAGATGAACCAGGCTTAAACCGTGTAATTCGAGGTGGATATGGATTGTTGGGCCTACAAACTTATTTTACTGCAGGTGTGAAAGAGGTGCGGGCATGGACAGTTACAGTTGGTGCCACAGCCCCTCAAGGTGCTGGCGTTATTCATACTGACTTTGAAAAAGGCTTTATTCGTGCAGAAGTTATCAGCTATGATGATTTTGTAGCATTTAAGGGCGAAGCCGGCGCTAAAGATGCAGGAAAATGGCGCTTAGAAGGTAAAGACTACATCATCGATGACGGTGATGTGATGCATTTCCGTTTTAATGTGTAGCTTAGGTAATTATAGAGGTGTTTAATTGCACAGGGGTGTGAGGCGATGAAAAGATTAGGAATTACAATAGCGATCATTACTGGATTGATTGCCGATCCTGCGCTAGCATCATTTTCTATGGATAGCTGTTTGCTAGAACAAATGGATACAGCTAAAAAGTCTGCAACCGTAGGTGAGCTAAAAGACATTTGTTTGCAACTCAGTAATCAAATGTTACAGAAAGATCAACAGATAACCCCGATCGACTCTGCCCTCAAACGCCGTGTTGCCTTTGAGAAAAAGCAGCAAAGCAATCCTTTTTCCTTGCAAGCCCACAAACCTAATTACATCATACTAAGCAATAACTTAGCCTCATCAAATGAGCAGCCGTTTGATGCGGTGGATCCCGATAGAGGTTTTGATTTCCAGCCGTGGGAAACTAAATTTCAATTAAGCGTAAAAGTCCCTGTAGCACGCAGCGTGCTTTTTGGAAAAGGGGATTTATATGTTGCTTATACTAATCGTTCTTTTTGGCAGATGTTTAACAAAGAAGGCTCAGCCCCCTTTCGAGATTCGAATCATGAACCAGAAGCGTGGATATCCTTTGAACGAGATCAGGATTATTTTGGCTGGCATAACTCAGTGATTCGAACCGGTTTTGTCCATCAATCTAATGGACAATCAAGCGGATTATCGCGTAGCTGGAATAGGGTATATGCCGATTTTATTTTTGAACGAGAGAATTTTTATCTGTCATTCAAGCCCTGGTGGCGAGTTCCTGAAAGCAAGAAAAATGATGATAATCGAGATATTGATAAATATCTTGGCAATTTTGAATTAAGTGGCGTATATAAAAAAGGCGAACATAACTTTGATTTTATGATTAGGAACAATCTTCGTAGTAGCAATAATCACGGCGCATTTCAATTAGGATGGAGCTTTCCCCTCCATTTATTATCAAATCATGGTAGATGGTATATCCAATGGTTTAATGGCTATGGAGAGAGCCTAATAGACTATGATTCGAGATCAAATAGTATAGGCATGGGGATCCAATTAACGGATTGGCTATAAACATTAAGGTATTTCTTGATATTTAATGGCTAGCATCGTAAAATGCTCGGCTTCACAAGGCTATGTAGCTCAGCTGGTTAGAGCACATCACTCATAATGATGGGGTCGGTGGTTCGAATCCACCCATAGCCACCACTTCAACTTCCCATACTCTCCAAAATCATCCCAAAACCCGCATAAAACAAGGCTTTAAGGCTTTGTCTTGTCCCATGCTGTCTTGTGAAATAGCTAGACTTCCCACCTATTCTAGTGGTAACTTTGATGGTAACTATCAAAGGGGTGGTGGTAACAATGGCTTTAACAGATATTCAGATCCGAAACGCACAACCGCAAGAGAAGCAGTATAAACTGGCCGCTGGGCTTGGTTTGTACCTAATAATTGCGCCAAATGGTGGTAAGTGGTGGAGAGTGCGCTATAGATTTGGCGGTAAGCAGAAAGAATTGTCAGTAGGAACCTATCCTGATGTAACCTTAAAAGCCGCGACAATAAAGCGTGATGAAATTAGGGCACAGGTATTTGATGGGGTAGATCCAGCTATTGAGCGTAAAACGGAAAAGGCGATTAATGCTTTAGGTGAGACCTTTGGCGAAATAGCACTAGAGTGGCACAAAAAACATTCCCCAAGCTGGTCAAAAAGTTATGCTGAACGCACCTTTGGCAGAATCAATGCCAATTTAATCCGCTGGCTAGGTGATGAACCTATCAATACGATTACCCCTCAAGGTTTATTAGCCGTGTTACGACGAACTGAAAGCAGGGGCACGTTATATA
>JALSLH010000009.1 GCA_026988435.1 Methylophaga sp. | reverse complement strand
GGCTTTATGCTGAATATCATTGCTGGGCTTATCGCTTACTCACTTAAAGACAATAAACCATCGTTGAGAATTACGAGCGAAGAATTTAGTATGATGACTGTTTCTTAAACAGATCTGAGGTTATTTACATCCCTTGCCATGGAAATATCCACTACCGTTAGATTCCCGCTTAAAGCCGCGGGAATGACGGCTTTGCTTTATCCCTCAATTTACATATCTTTCAAACCAAATAGCCAACTCTTTTTCTAGCAAATCCCCAGCCGCCAATTGTTCAAAAATAACAACAATTTCAGGCTCCGGTGCAGATAAAGAACACTCATTAAGCTCAAGAAAAATAACCGCAACCGTTAATGCAATTCTTTTATTACCATCAACAAAAGGGTGGTTTTTCGCCAAACCATAACTATAGGCTGCGGCAAGATCGATCAATGTTAATTTATCATCATAAGTAAACGCTTGTTGCGGTCTAGCTAAAGCTGATTCCAATAACGCTTTATCGCGTATGCCTGATAAACCACCATGCTCTGCCAATAACATTTGTTGCACTGCAATAACAACATCAGGCAGCACCCATACAGGTTCATTCATTTTGCTAATTCATGTAATGCATTGCGATATTGTTTCATCACTTTTTTTGCCACATTCATTTGACTTTCAAAGTCTTGCTGATAAGGTGTGAGCGTTAAACCTTCAGGCCCATCAACAAGATATAAGGTGTCGCCCTTTTCAGCATTTAATTTAGTCAATGCCTCTTTTGGAAGTACAATCCCCATTGAATTACCGATAGATGTTACTTTTACTTTTAACACTATAATCGCCCTATTGTTATTACATTTGTAATAACAATATACGCTTTTTAATGTTATATATCTAGAATTTGTTGTTGCTCTTCAATTTCAGAATCCCGAACAAACCCACTAGCCGTCACCCCAACCAACCGAACAGCCTGTTTACCCGCCTCAGTACGAGAAAGCAGCTCCGGTAACAAAACCTTAAAATCATCCAACGAAGCCAACACATCAGATGAACTCTGCGCCCGAGTCACCTGCTGAAAATTAGCATATTTAACTTTGACCGTTAGCGTTCGAGCCTCTAACTCAAGCACTTGCAACCGATCAAAAACAATCTCAGCAAGTAACTCCAACTGATGCAATAATTCACCCTCATCCATCATGTCAGAAGAAAACGTGGTTTCCTTACCCAAAGACTTGCGGATACGTGTACTGCGCACAGGTCGCTCATCAATGCCTCGAGAAATATTGAAATAATACTGCCCTGATTTACCAAAATTAGCCGTTAAATCATGCAACGACCATTGCCTTAAATCTTTACCTATATTTATGCCAAGTTTATTCATTTTAGCTTTGGTCGCTGGGCCTATACCATGAAACTTGGCTACATCTAACTGGGCAACAAAAGCGTTGCCTTGCTCAGGTTTAATCACATATAAACCATCCGGCTTATCCATATCAGAAGCAATTTTAGCCAGAAATTTATTGTAAGAAACACCGGCAGAAGCCACTAGATCAGTTGTTTCTAATATGTCTTTTTTAATTGCTTGGGCGATGCGGGTGGCTGAACCATCAAAATCAGCCGTGTAGGTGACATCTAAATAAGCCTCATCAAGAGAAAGAGGTTCAACCTCTGAGGCATAACGCCAAAATATATCTCGTATTTGTTCTGATACTTGTCGATAGGCTTCAAAGCGTGGTGGAACAAATAAGGCTTGTGGACAGAGGCGATAAGCTTGCGAACACGGCATAGCCGAGTGAATGCCAAACTTGCGTGCTTCATAACTACAGGCAGCTACCACGCCACGGCTATTGGGTTGACCACCTACAATCAAGGGTTTGTTCTGATAATCGGGGTTATCGCGTTGTTCAACAGAGGCAAAAAATGCGTCCATATCAACATGGATTATTTTACGTTGAGACATTTACCAAGTGATGGTTGGCGCTACATGATATAGCCATTGAATCACTGCTAGCGAAAAAATACCGGCGATCACATCATCAACCATAATGCCTAATCCACCGTGAATCGCTTTATCCGCTAAGTTAATCGGCCATGGTTTTAGAATATCGAAAAAACGAAACAGCACAAAACCTAATACCATCCATTGCCAACCTGAAGGTGCGGCGATCATGGTTATTAGATAGCCAACGATTTCATCCCACACTACAGCTGAAGGATCATCTGCTTGCAACCACTCTGCTGATTTCTGGCAGATCCAAATGCCTGCGATAAAAGCCAGTGCGACGATTGATATATAGGTAATTAGTGGTAAACCTTGCATTAACCAATAAAGTGGTAATGCCGCCAACGTGCCAAAGGTACCGGGCGCTTTTGGTGCAAGTCCGGAGCCGAATCCTAATCCTAAAAAGCACGCTGGTCGCTTTAGCAGTTCATTAAAATTAACGTGCGAAGTGTTCATAGCCTATTCCTGTTAACTCGATGAGATTATCGTCATCGTCGATATAATAAAGTCCATCATCATCTGTAATCATTCCGATCCGTGTCACTTGGCCTTTGAATCGTTTTTCAATTTCAGCATAATGTTGTGGTGGCACTATAAAGCATAATTCGTAATCATCACCTGAATGTAATGCTAATGCTTGTGCCACTTTGTGATTAATTTTTTTGAGTGTTTTTGATAAGGGTAAATTATCTAAATTGAGTCGAGCACCGACGCCACTTTTATCTAGAACATGTTCTAAATCAACTAATAATCCATCTGATATATCAATTGCAGATGAGGCTAAACCAAGGAGTTCTTGCCCCATAATCACACGTGGCGTTGGTCGCTCTAATCGTTGATATAAATACCGTATATCTTCACTATTAAGCTCGTCATCATTCAACTGCTGTAATTGTTGTTGCAATGCTGCACCCGCATCACCTAAATAGCCCGAAACATAAATCATATCGCCTAATTTTGCATTACTCCGGCGCATTGCTTTAGCTTGGTCAACAAAACCATGCACTTGAATACTTATCGTTAACGGCCCTTCGGTTGTATCACCACCAACTAGCTGAATATCATGCTCATTAGCTAATGCCGCCAAACCTTTTGAAAATCCTTTAATCCAGTTTTCATCAACTTCGGGCAAAGTAAGTGCGAGTGTAAACCACGCTGGTTTTGCACCCATGGCGGCCAAATCACTTAAACCAACTGCAAGGCTTTTATGACCCAAAGCTTCTGGTTCAACCCCTTTAAAAAAATGAATACCTTCGACTAAGGTATCAATAGAAACCGCAACGGCATGATTAGAAGGCGGGATTAATAAAGCACAGTCATCACCAACGCCTAACTCGACATCATCACGATCAGGTGTGAGTTTTTCAAAATATTTTTGGATCAGCGAAAATTCGTTCACAGCTACCTCTCAAGGCGTCATTCCGGTGTGATTTTGTTCCGGAATCTATGAATAATAGGTCCCCGTTAAAAACATGCGGGGATGACGGGAATTTTATTATCCGTTACGATTTCTTACGTCGTTCTTTTGATACTTTGTACTCAGCGGCACGTAATTTTGAACCCATTTTATCTAAAACACCATTAACGTATTTATGACCTTTTTCACCACCAAATGCTTTGGCTAGTTCTACGGCTTCGTTCAACACAACACGGTAAGGTACTTCTGGACGGTGAATAAATTCGAATACGGCAAGACGTAAAACAGAGCTTTCAACAGGATCGATTTCTGATAAATCGCGGTCAACCGCATAGGCTAATTCAGCATCTAGGGTATCGAGTTCTTTAGACACACCTTCAACAAGACCATTAAAATACTTAGTGTCCATCTTGTCAGAATTTTCAGCTGTTACAAAATCTAATTCTGCTTTTTCTAATTCATGATCATTAACGAGCGCTTGATACAAAGCCTGCACAGCAGCAGCACGAGAATGTGATCGCGGTAAAACTCTTGCCATTTATTATGCACTCTCAATTTGACGTAATACATTGACCATTTCGATGGTACCCATTGCTGCTTCTGCACCTTTATTGCCTGCTTTAGTGCCTGCACGTTCAATCGCTTGTTCAATGGTATCAACCGTTAACACACCAAATGACACTGGAATATCCATTTGTAATGTAAGCTGACCTAGGCCTTTTGCACATTCACCAGCCACATAGTCAAAATGCGGTGTGCCACCACGAATAACTGCACCTAATGCAATAATGGCATCATATTTTGCTGTTTTCCCCATACGCTGTACCGCTAAAGGAATTTCAACTGCGCCCGGTACTCGTGCTAAATCAATATCACTTTCACTCGCACCATGGCGAACTAAGCAATCAATAGCACCTGAGATTAAATTATCAACAATAAAGTCATTAAACCGACCCGCTACAATGCCTATTTTCATGCCTTTAGCTGAAAAATCACCCGAAAAAGTTGTGATATTGCTCATGATTTCGATCTATCCAGATTGTATTAAAGCGACTATTGTACTGTTTTTAGCAAGTTTTTGCCCGTTCAACAGCTTTTCTACAAATTTTTCTTCTTCGCGTGTGGCAAGCCCGCCGGATCAGCATCAATCATAAACCATTGATACGGCTTTTTATCAATACGTACAGCGGTTAACTGATCACCCCACACCGCACCACTATCAGTTGAAAAAACATTGCCATATTGTCCTGTGCCTAAGGTTGACCAATGTCCAAATATAATTCGATCATCTTTTGTTTTTCGATTTGGCATATCAAACCATGGAATTTGCCCCGTTGGCTTGTCTTTAGGTTCACCTTTAAAATTCAATGCGAGACGTCCATCTTCATGACAGTAGCGTAATCGCGTAAAACAATTAGTGATATAGCGCAACCTATCCCATCCGGCTAGACCTTTCTTCCATTTGTCAGGTTTATTGCCATACATATTTTTGAAAAAATCTCGCCAATTATCACCGCGTAATACTTTTTCAACTTCTTTAGCTCTTTTTTTAACTTTTTTAAGCGTCCATTGAGGAGGCAGACCTGCATGCACCATGCTAAAACCTAATGCGGCATCATGATGAAATAACGGTTGATGGCGTAGCCATGTAATCAATTCTTCCCGATCACCTGCATCCAATATAGATTCCATCGTATCCATATGATGATTATGTTCATTGATTCCTGCAGCCGTCGCTAAAAGGTGCAGGTCATGATTACCAAGTACGACTTTGACAACATCTGGCCCCATCTTCTTTGCAAAACGCAACACATCTGCTGAATTTGGACCTCGATTAACGAGGTCACCTACTAACCAGATCTGATCAAGACTAGAATCAAATTCTAAAAACTCAAGTAACTTTTGTAGTTCATCAAAACAACCTTGAACGTCACCTATTGCGTATACCGCCATTGAGAAAAAACCTTTTTATTCGATATTAACTCTTGGCACTATACCCAAACAAATCCGGAATGTGTATTGATTTTATTCTGATAATAAAATTATCGTCTGCGGTATAAAGGGTCAGGCTTTAATACTGTAGTTTGATAGCTTTCACTAAAATCATCAAATGCCGCCATAGCTTCAACTAAGCGATGTGAATTTGCCATTTCAAAACTATTTATGCCGCATTGCGTCATATAAAATAGCTGATCATGCAAAATATCACCTTGTGCTCTAATTTCGCCTTTATAGTCATAACGATCCCGTAATAAACGCGCGAAAGAATAGCAACGCCCATCAGTAAAAGCGGGGAAAATAAGCACAATTAATTTGAATTTATCTAGGTCCGGAACCATCTCTTCTATTGGGTCATCACCACTTAATCGTATGCCTAAACTGCCATCATGCTTGAGTAATGATTCATGTTCGGCTTGCCACCGTTCTAATGTTACTGTGACATCACCCAAGACTAAATCAGCTGCTTCATCATCTAAATGCAGCCAATTGTCTTCAACAATTTTGCGATCTTTAATTATCTGCATAAACACGCTCCTTAAACGGGTCAACACCAACGCGTCGCACTGTAGATAAGAATAATTCATCATCATGCCGAAGATCTTTAAACACGTCGATTAATGTTTCAACCGTTTCAAGTACTTTATCTTTAGGAATGGCCCGCCCCAAGCGTTGACCTAGTGAAGCATCCTCTTCGGAACTACCACCTAGGGTAAATTGATACCATTCTTCACCTTTTTTATCGACACCTAAAATGCCAATATGGCCAACGCTTTGATGCGCACAGCCATTCATACAACCCGACATTTTGATTTTGATGTCACCGAGATCATAAAGATAATCTAAGTCATCAAAACGGTCGGTAATTTCTTTTGCCAATGGAATAGACGTTGCATTTGCGAGACCACAAAAATCTAAACCCGGGCAACAAATCATATCGGTTAAGGTATTAATATTTGCCGTGGCTAAATTATTTGATTTTAACTGACACCACAAGGCATAAAGATCGCCCTGCTTCACATCACTCAATAATAAATTTTGATTATGTGTTGAACGCACTTCGCCAAGACTAAATTCATCCGCTAAATCGGCAATAATATCTAACTGCTCAGCAGATACATCGCCTGGTGGCGCTGTAGGCGATTTTAATGAAATATAGGCGGCTTTATAACCAGCAACTTTATGTTCAACAATATTTTGTTTAACCCATGCTGCAAAGTCTGCATCTTCAGCCTGCATTTTTTCAAAGCTTTCATCATCACTCGCAGTGCCATCGTAATCAGGTTCAGTGAAATGTTTTTTGACACGTTCAATTTCTTTATCATCAAGCTCAAGTTGCTCGCGAATGTGCACCCATTCCGCTTCAACTAACTCACGAATATGATTGATTCCATGTTCCCGAACCGTGATTTTAATCCGTGCTTTATATTTATTATCACGGCGACCTAGACGGTTATAAACACGCAAAATAGCTTCTAAATAAGACAGTAAATCTTTCTTTTCTAAGAATGGACGAATCTGTTGGCCTAAGATGGGTGTGCGACCTAAACCACCACCGACTAACACCTCAAAACCCACTTCACCTTCATTATTTTTGACTAGATGTAAACCAATATCATGTAATTTTGTAGCCGCACGGTCTTCTTTTCCACCAATAACGGCTATCTTAAACTTACGTGGCAAATAGGCAAACTCGGGATGAAATGTAGACCACTGACGAATAATCTCACACCACGGACGCGGATCTTCGATTTCATTGGCATTAATTCCAGCTAATTGATCAGACGTTGTATTACGAATACAGTTACCACTACTTTGAATCGCATGCATTTGCACTGAGGCTAACTCAGCTAAAATATCAGGCACAGTTTCTAGTGCTGGCCAGTTTAGCTGAAAGTTTGTACGCGTAGTAAAGTGAACATAGCCCTTATCATAACGACGAGAGATATCAGCAATTTTACGTACTTGTCTTGATGACATAAGCCCATAAGGAATAGCTACACGCAACATTGGCGCATGGATCTGAACATAAAGACCATTCATCAACCGCAAAGGCCTGAACTGTTCCTCTGTTAATTCACCCGCTAAAAAACGACGTGTTTGGTCACGGTATTGCGCTACCCGTTGATCCACCATCGCCTGATCATAGTTATCGTACTGATACATAAAGTTTCTTAAATTGTCTAATCGAGTATTATATTATAAGCGATCACTCCTTATAACAGGAAATTATAAATAACTATATTTATATACTATTATAGTATATAAATTATCTTCTTCTTTGAACTACATAAGAATTGCAGATAAGCTTTGATAAACGTAAGATATACCCAAATTACTTGAAGATGCAGGTTTCAGAGCTTAGCACGAAGGTCAGAGCAAGGCGCAATGTGAAGGCAATGACTAGTCCTTGTCAAGCATTGCAACGCGGCGCTGGCATTCGTGCTAAGCTCCCGTAGGGCAAGAGGATAAGCCGCACTCTTCGTCGTTATAAAACCTTAAATTAGAACGACTAATTCTGCGGGTTTATGCCTAGAATAGTGCAGCTTCTTCTCTTGCTGAAACCAGCATCTTCAAGTATTTTGGGTATATAATTTTATTTTTTAATACTATTCCTATGTCATTAACATCTCGCCAGAAACAGCGTATCGGACTTATTATTGGCTTTATTGTTTTAGGTTATTACGCCAGTCAATTTTCGCCCGAACAAGCTTATTCCGGCGCTGAACAACCCGTTAATATTGAACAACTTATTGAGCAACGCCAAAGCGACGTTCAAATTAATTTAACCGCTCAAGTTTTCAGAGTGTTAAAAGATGATTTAAAGGGCAGTAGGCATCAGCGTTTTTTGATTAAACTATCAGGTGGCGAAACAATTCTAATCGCCCATAATATTGACCTTGCCCCTAGAATCGATGAGCTTCAAAAAGGCGATATTATCACTGTTTATGGCGAATATGAGTGGAATGAAAAAGGTGGGGTTATTCATTGGACACACCACGATCCTGCCAAACGACATATTGATGGCTGGATAGAACATAACGGTAATCGTTATCAATAAAATGGCTGTTGAAATTGGCTTTCCGCCTATTGCCAATAAAAATGCAGAAATTCTAATTCTCGGCTCAATGCCCAGCGTAAAATCGTTACAACAACAGCAATATTATGCGCACCCACGCAATGCATTTTGGCCGATTATGTCAGCTTTATTTAATATAGAAAAAGGTAGTAGTTATCAGCTACGTTGCCAACAGTTAATGAAAAATAATGTTGCCGTATGGGATGCACTCAAAGCCTGCCAACGACAAGGCAGTTTAGATAGTAATATTGAAACTAACAGCATGGTTGCCAATGACTTTAATACCTTCTTACAACAGCACTCAAAGATTGATCAAATATTCTTTAACGGTGGCAAGGCTGAACAAGTGTTTAAACAACATGTCATGCCGACCTTAGATGATCGGTTTAAACAATTTAGTCAAATACGATTACCCTCTACCAGTCCTGCTCATGCCTCGATAACATTTAAACAAAAATTAGATCAGTGGCAAAACATAATAATTTAACCTCAGATCTGAGCACAACCTTGCCACAACAGTAACCGCCAGCCGAGCTTAATTAAATATCGTTTAATTCGTGACCAACCTTTTGAGATAACTTCAAAGGCTGCGCTTTCACCACACCGACAATATTAATTTCTGGCACTCTGAGAAGCTTATTCATAATCATTGCACTGCCAAGGTGGCCTGCTGAATAGAGAATGACTACATTAAGTTTCATCGGAATTACTTATTCCTAGAGTCCTTTATGTACATTGATGTGGTGTTTCTCATCGTTACTTTAAATAATTCACTTGCTTTAACAATTTCACTCAGTTTCTTATAGCCATAATTTATAGGTGAAAATGATGAGTTATTGGAAATATATGTACCAACGCCTCCTAGGGGAGACCAGCCATCATCTTCAACCGTTTGCTCAACTGCCGTTCTTAACAGCCTAACCAAGGCTGTATCCATCCTCAACTCACTCTTAGAAAATTTATTTTTACTAGAATTAGTAGCCTCTTTATCTTCTGATGTAGGTTCAGCCTCAATTAGTTTTTCAATAAAAATAAATTGCGAACAAGCATTAATAAATGGTGAAGGTGTTTTTTGCTCACCAAAGCCATAGACTTTAAGCCCACTCGATAAAAGCCGCATAACCAATGGCGTAAAATCACTGTCGCTTGTCATTAAAGCAAAGCCATCTAAGTCATGTGTGTATAACAAATCCATTGCATCAATAATCATGGCAGAATCTGTTGCATTTTTACCTGTTGTATAAGCAAACTGTTGAACTGGATTAATAGCAAAAGGATGTAGCCTCTCTTCCCACCCTTGAAGCCGAGGGCTTTTCCAATCACCATAAGCCTTACGGATATTAACTATTCCATAGTTTGCAAGCTCATTTAAAACACCATCAATTGATTTAGGGCTTACGTTATCACAATCAATAAGAAGAGCAATTCTCTTTCCGTTATTCATACCTTAAGCCACCATTAATGATTGTACATCCAACTCACTTTTATGTTGTTCAACCTGCCAAAGATCGTAGGCAACTTGGTGCCCCATCCAGCTTTCGGGGCTTGCACCTAGTGCAATAGATAATCTCACTGCCATTTCTGGGGTGATACTGCCTTTGCCATTGATGATTTTTGACAGCGTTTTTCTGCTTATGCCTAGCGCTTTAGACGTATCAGTAATACTTAAATTCATCGGCTCTAGCCATAAACCTTTTATGACTTCACCGGGATGAGGGGAATTATGCATTCTCATAATATCTCCTAGTGGTAATCTTCATAATTTATAATTTATAATTTTGGCATCACCATTTTCAAAACGAAAGGTTACAATCTATTTCAACAAACCACCCAAATCCTTAGCATCCCAATGTGGGAAGTGTTTTCGTATCAAGGCATTTAATTCTATTTCAAACTCAGAAATATGTTCTAGGCTAATCACTTGTTGCGCTTGTGAGCCGGATACCGCTTCGGTGATCATGCCTGCGCCGATGGTGACGTTGGTTAGGCGATCGATGATAATAAATGAGCCGGTGCTTCGGTTGCGTTTATAGGCATCAAACACTACTGGTTTGCCCAATGAAAATTCGCATTGACCAATTTCATTTAACTTCAATTCACTGGCTTCATTTTCGGCTAGTGTGTTGACGTCAATTTGGCTATCCAGATTGGTCAAAATACCGGTGCTTTCACTCACACCTACTTTAAAGTTATATTGTTTGCCACTGATCAATGGTTTTTCGGTCATCCATACTACGGTGGCTTTGAAATGACTGCCTACATGTGGCTGATTATTACGATGCACAATCATATCGCCACGGCTGACATCTATTTCATCTTCTAATGTCACGGTGATCGCTTCACTGGGAATGGCTTCCTCTAAATCACCATCATAGGTGACTAGGGATTTTACTTTGCTTTCAACGCCTGATGGCAATACTGTGATCTCGTCACCCGGTTTTAAAACTCCTGATGCAAGTGTGCCACAATAGCCACGAAAATCTAGGTTAGGTCGATTTACATATTGCACCGGGAAGCGTACGGCATCGACATTGATATCTTGTGACAGCTCGATATTTTCTAATAAGTACATTAATGTTTCACCTTGGTACCAAGGCATGTTTTCACTTTTGTTAACCACATTATCACCCACTAAAGCGGATAATGGCACAAAGTGCACATCGTCCATTTCTAGTTCGCGGGCAAATTCGGTGTATTCTTTGCGAATATCGTTATACACCTGTTCACTATAGTCTTTAATATCCATTTTATTAATGGCTACAATAATATGTTTAATGCCCAATAAATTAGCGATAAAGCTATGCCGACGTGTTTGCGTTTGCACGCCATAACGTGCATCAATCAAAATAACGGCAAGCTGGCAGTTTGATGCACCTGTTGCCATATTACGGGTGTATTGTTCATGCCCCGGCGTATCAGCAATGATAAATTTGCGTTTCGTCGTTGAGAAATAACGGTAGGCAACATCAATAGTGATGCCTTGTTCTCGCTCGGCTTGCAAACCATCCACCAGCAACGCTAAATCTACAGTCTCGCCTGTTGTGCCTGATTTCACACTGTCTTTGGTGATTGATTCTAATTGATCTTCATAGATCATTTTTGAATCATAAAGCAGACGACCAATTAGCGTGCTTTTTCCATCATCGACATTACCGCAGGTTAAGAAACGTAATATTTCTTTGTTTTCATGCTGCTTTAAATAGGCATCAATATCGGTGGCTATTAGATTATCTACTTGATAATTATCTGTAGTCATTAGAAGTAGCCCTCTTGTTTTTTCTTCTCCATCGAACCTGACTCATCATGATCAATCGCGCGACCTTGGCGTTCAGATGTGGTAGTCAATAACATTTCTTGAATGATTTCTGGCAACGTTTCGGCATTCGAATCCACTGCACCTGTTAGTGGATAACAACCCAATGTTCTAAACCGTACTTTTTCCATTTTTGGCACTTCGCCTTCATTCAAACGCATACGGTCATCATCAACCATAATCTTCAAACCATTGCGTTCAACAACAGGGCGTTCTGCCGCGTAATATAAAGGCACAATGGGAATACCTTCTAGGTGAATATATTGCCAAATATCAAGCTCAGTCCAATTTGATAATGGGAATACACGGATGCTTTCGCCTTGATTTACCTTACTGTTATAGGTGTTCCATAATTCTGGGCGTTGTTGTTTAGGATCCCAGCGATGGTTTTTATCTCGAAACGAATAAACACGTTCTTTGGCTCGAGATTTTTCTTCATCACGCCGTGCGCCACCAAAAGCGGCATCAAAACCATATTTATCTAAGGCTTGTTTCAACCCATCTGTTTTCATAATATCGGTATAACGGGCATGATCGAAAGGGTTAATGCCTTCATCAATGCCCTCCTGATTGCTATGCACCAACAATTCTAAACCTAGGTCTTTTACTCGTTGATCACGAAAGGCGATCATCTCTTTAAACTTCCACGTAGTATCTACATGCAATAGTGGAAAAGGCGGCTTGCCGGGTGCAAATGCTTTCATCGCCAGATGCAACATTACAGCTGAATCTTTGCCTACGGAATAGAGCATCACTGGATTATCAAATTCCGCGGCTACTTCACGCATGATATGAATACTTTCTGCTTCTAATTGTTGCAGATGGGTTAGTTTTTTAGTCATATTTCTACTCTAAAATAAATTCCGTCATTCCCGAATTCTTACCCAGTCGAGCTGAGTACAAGCTTATCGGGAATCTTGTTAAGCTTTATGGATTCCCGCCTAAAATAGGCGGGAATGACATTTTAAATCTTTGAGGCTTTCACATGAAGCCCACACTCTTTTGATTCTGGATTTTCCCACCACCAGCGACCTGCACGAATATCTTCACCGGCAGTTATTGCTCGTGTACACGGAGCACAGCCAATACTGGCAACGCCGCGATCATGTAATTTATTATAAGGCACATCGAAGGCTTTTATATAGGCCCAAACATCACCATTTGACCAATCGGTCAGTGGGCTAAACTTCTGTAAACCAAATGTTTCATCATATTCAGAAACAGGCAATTCACTGCGCGTCACTGCTTGTGAACGTCGCATACCAGTCAGCCACGCTTTTTTGCCATCTAAAGCACGTTTCAAGGGCTTCACTTTACGGATACCACAACACTGTTTGCGTAAGTCAACGCTCTCATAAAAAGCATTAGGCCCATTATTTGTCACATACTCTTCCACATCCGTAGCATCAGGGAAATACACTTGAACATCCACATTATAATGTGATTTAGCTTGCTGCATCACATCATAGGTTTCTTTTGGCAAGCGCCCCGTATCAAGCGTAAAGATTTCAATTTTAGGTGCGTGTTTACAAATCAAATCCATCAGCACCATATCTTCAGCACCATAGCTCGATGCCAAGGTTGCAGGATCATATCCCGCAACAATATCGTTCAATACCTTTTTTACTGCTTCTATCTTAACCGCTAGTTTTTCATTAATTTCAGTCATGATTGTTTCACTACTTTAATCGTTGATGTCAGTGTTTGTTCTGACGTAACTTCACACAGTTGGCCATCGTGACGTAGGCTAGTTAATACTTCATCAACAGCATCACCATTATTAACTTCAAGTTCAATTTCTTGGCCAATCGCCATGTCGCTAAGGGCTTCCCTTGCTTTAATATAATGCAATGGGCAACCGTATAAAGTTAAGTTCAGCGTTTCAATCAGATCAGACATTTCACACCCACACCTAATAATAATACGGCTAATAATGGCCTCATCACTGTATCAGGAATTTTCACACCCAAATGGCTCCCAATATAAATGCCAGGCAATGACCCTATCACTAAAAATGATAATAAAGACCAATCTACCGTGCCCACGGCTGAATGCCCCAAGCCTGCAATCGCTGTTAACGGCACAGCATGTGCAATATCAGTGGCGACAATCTCCACGCCCTTCATCTTAGGGTATAGAAATAACAAAGTCACCGCACCCAAGGCCCCCGCCCCTACTGATGACATGGTGACCATTACACCTAAAAAGGCGCCAGTTGCAACCGTAGCTACCGCTTTATGGCTTTCATCTTGACGCACACGATATAAAGCACTGACCACTGGGTGACCCGCTCGCGCATGTAAAATATTAGTAATCGTGCCTTTTAATAATAAGGCGCTAGACGTTAAAATTAATGCCACACCTAATGCGGAGGTGATGAGTTCACTATGTTGCCCCTCACTCACCCCTGTTTTATTTAAAAAATATAACGTGAGCAATGATGCAGGAACACTACCTGTTGCAAGTCGTTTTACAACCGTCCAGTTAATTACACCATGACGCCAATACGCCCAGATACCGCCCGACTTTGTTATTGCTGCGAATAATAGATCCGTTCCTACGGCGATTGCGGGCTGTACTGAGAAACCAAAAATCAAGATAGGTGTCATCAGCGATCCGCCGCCCACACCGGTCATTCCGACCATGATGCCGACAAATAACCCTGCTAATGTATATCCCCATTCCACGTTAATTATTATCTTTTAATATTCTAAAAAGGTGACAATTTTATCAGTTAATTATATTCTATCAATGAATATTATTAACTATTGTTATAATTAAATCGTATATACGATATCGAGGGCAGGATATGAAGTTACAACAATTAAAATATGTACGTGAAATTTCTCGTCGTGGTTTGAGTGTTTCTGCCGCCGCCAACGCGTTGCATGCCTCACAACCTGGGGTAAGCAATCAAGTACAACAGCTCGAAGATGAATTGGGATTACAAATATTTGAACGCCATGGCAAGCGCCTTACAGGTTTAACGGCTGTTGGTAAGAGTGTTGTTGAGATGGCCGATCGTGTTTTGCTTGATGTTGAGAATATTCGCCAGCTTGCCGCGGATAGTAAAAATGATCAACTAGGAACGCTCTCTATTGCCACAACACATACACAAGCACGCTACGCTCTTCCCAAAGCGATCAAAAAGTTCTCTGAGCATTATCCCAATGTTCATTTAAATATGGTGCAAGGCACACCGACTGAAATTGCTGAAATGGTCGCCACTGGCCGCGTCGATATTGCCATTGCAACCGAAGGTTTATCTAAATTTGACTCTTTAGCCATTCTACCTTGCTATGATTGGAATAGATCAATTGTTGTCACTCCTGACCACCCCTTATTATTAGAGAAAAAGCTCACGCTTGAGTCAATTTCTCAATACCCAATATTGACCTATGTAATGGGGTTCACAGGTCGCGAGCAACAAGATCAAGCCTTTATCAAACGTGGTTTACATCCTAATGTTGTGTTCACGGCAACCGATGCTGATGTAATAAAAACCTATGTTGAAGTTGGACTAGGCATTGGTATTATTGCCAGCATGGCATTTGATGAAACCAAGGATGCACCGCTAAAAGCCCTCAATGCCAATCATTTATTCAAAGCCAGCACCACACATTTAGGCATAAAACGCGGCAGCTATCTTCGTGGCTATAGCTATGCCTTTATTGAATTCTTAGCACCACAATTAACACAAAAAGTGGTTGAACATGCCATCTCTTAGGAAGAGCCCATGACTATTTTTGCTTCAGTTGAGCAAGTAAAACTGCTTTTAGAAAAACTTTCAAACGATGATAAACATACAGATTTATTAAATTCTATCTCAAAAGAATTAGACAATATCACCGTTTTTGCAGAGCAACTCACCAAAGAAACACCACCGAATTCTGCTCATTCCAAACCGGAAATAAAATCTGGTTGTTATATTTTTTCTGATCAAAAAGGTTTTTTCTGCCCAAGCTGTTATGACAACACCGGAAATAAAGTACCGACCAAGCGATTAAACAGCCAACTTCGCGTCTGCCCCCAGTGCCGAGCAAGCATAAAATAGTTTCTCAAAAATAGTCGATTAGTTCCTTGTTGATATTTTTATAGTTGCGTAGTGTGAATAGACGATCAAAAGAATTTTAGAGAATTTTACAATGTCTGAAAATAATGTCGACGAAAGACGTCACTGTATACGGATCCCGATAGAAACATTGATCACATTTACAATTGATAATAACGACGACTTAACACACCAAGGTACTAGTCAGAACCTGTGTAGTAATGGTATTTATATCACCACCGACTATGCTGCCAAATTAGACGATCACATTAAAATTGTACTTGATACCTATGAAGAAAATATTGAGCCTCTCATTGCAGAGGGCAAAATAGTTCGGTGTAAGTTTGATAAAAAGAATGCTGATTTATTTCATATATCTGTAGAGTTCTCTGAAACACATGAAAACTGGATCCAAGTTTTCACCGACACCACAAGTTTAGCTAGCTAAAAACACCTCTTTACCGTATAATTTCACCTGAATTTGATAAGATTCACATCAAATTCAAGCCTAGGGGTGGCGCCAATATAAAGTTGCCTGAGACTTTCTAATTAAGAAAGAACCCTATGAACCTGATCCAGTTAATACTGGCGTAGGGACAGGCGGTGAAACATACATGCTCCTTTACAAGCGCTAACACGTTATCCCCTGTCCTTTTTATATATTAAAAAGGATACTCATGAAGTTAAAATCTATACCTGCTGTTCTTGCAGCATTACTTTCAGCAAATGCATTTGCAAATGATACGGCCACATTTGAGCCCATTGTCGTTAATTCAGACTTCCGTCCGTCTGAAATTCAAAAAACACCTACCAGCATTACTCGTATTGACGAAGATGCTATTCAGGCACGTTCAGCCCAACATATTGAAGATGTATTAAATATGGCACCCAATGTAAATATGTCTAATGGTGGCTCACGTGCACATTATTTTCAAATTCGTGGTATGGGCGAACGCAGCCAATTTAAATCGCCACTCAACCCTTCGGTTGGTCTGATCATTGATGATATGGATTTTAGCCGCAGTGGTGGCTCAGCAACCTTATTTGATATTGACCATATTGAAATTTTACGTGGCCCTCAAGGTACACGTTTTGGTGCCAATGCTCTTGCAGGTGTAATTAACCTACAAAGCAAAGAGCCCACCAATGATCTTGATATTCATTTTGAATCAACACTTGCAAAATATGACACGCGTAGTATTGGTCTTGCTGTGGGTGGTCCACTTATCGATAACACACTTTTAGGACGTATCGCATTACACAGCAATAAATCTGATGGTTACATTAAAAATAAATACCTTCATCGTGACAACACCAATAATCGTGATGAAACAACCATTAGAACCAGCTTAAAGTGGCTAGCCTCTGATAACTTAACGGTATCCTTAAAATATCTTCACCTTAATATAGATAATAGATACGATGCCTTTACCTTCGACAATAGCAGAAACACACTATCAGACGAACCGGGCACAGATGCACAAAAGACCAATGCCTTCTCACTGCGGACTGATTGGGATATTTCAACCGCTATTCGACTTGAAAGTATAGCGACCCATTCTAAATCTGATCTTGAGTATAGCTATGATGAAGATTGGTCATACAATGGTCAATTTGATGCAAGCCTTTTTCCATATAGCTCATTTGATGAATATAAGCGTGACCGAGATAATAATTCTATTGAGTTCCGCTTGCTCTCTAATAAAGAGGGTCGTATTTTTAATAATTCTACAGACTGGTTGGTGGGTGTATACCATGCACAACAAGATGAAGACTTAGAGCGTAATTACACCTATTTATCATCAGTATTCACTAGCTCATACGACACTAAAAACACCGCCTTATTTGGTCAGTTAGATACTGGTTTATCAGATAAGTTAACGATGATTACTGGCTTACGTATTGAGTATTGGAATGCAGATTATAAAGATTCTGAAAACCTTAATATTGATTCTGATGAAACACTTTATGGTGGAAAACTAGGTTTCAATTATCAGGTTAATAATGACCAAATGCTTTACACCAGTTTATCGCGTGGCTATAAAGCCGGTGGCGTAAATACTGATGGCACATTGCCCACCAATGCGCGTGATTTTGATACAGAATATCTGTGGAACTTAGAAGCAGGAATAAAATCTCTCTGGCTTGATGGTGCGTTAAAAACAAACCTATCTGTCTTTTATGCCAAGCGTAAAGACCAGCAAGTTAAAAGTTCACTATTAACGGTTCGTCCTGATCTCAGTACCGAGTTTGTTGATTATTTAAGCAATGCGGCTAAAGGTAAAAATATCGGTCTAGAAGCAGAGGTCGATTGGCTAGTGAATTCAGATTGGCGTTTATTTGCCAATGTCGGTTTATTACGTGCCACATTCGATGAATTTGACAATCCAAAACCAGGTTCTCTTGATGTAAATGGTCGTCGGCAAGCCCACGCACCTAATTACCAATTTGCAGCGGGTACAGAAGTCTATATTGGTCAAAACTGGACAGCACGAGCTAATATCGAAGGTAAAGATGAATTTTATTTTTCTAACCGCCACAATGCTAAATCAAATTCTTATGCCTTAGTCAATGCCAGCATTGAATACGCAATAAAGTCATGGAGAATTAATCTATGGGGTAGAAATCTATTTGATAAAGAGTATGCCGTTCGTGGATTTGGCAGCTTTGGTAATAACCCGGGCAATGGTTACACAACGGAAACTTATGTTCAAAAAGGCGAGCCGCGTATTATCGGCTTATCTGTAAGCTACGATTATTGATCATTCAACTTATTATCCTTCCCTTGCTAGGGGGGGCAGATTAAAAAAGGACAATCCATGAGAATTTCAGTAGATATAAGCCTATACCCATTAAATGAAAATTACGTTGAACCCATTTTGACGTTTATTCTTAAGCTAGAGAACAACCCGAATCTTATCGTTAAAAGAAACAGCCTAAGCACCCAAGTATTCGGTGAATACCACGATGTGATGGATTGTTTAGATGATGAAATCGAAGCTGTATTCGATGCTATACCTGAATCGGTCTTTGTCTTGAAAATGGTGGGTAGCGATCGCGCTGATGTGGTCGATGTTTAACTCTGATTTGTTTAATACTATTATCAATGCCCTCTCAGCCATGTCTGGCTGGGAGAGCTTTGCAGCTGCCCTTGGCATTGCCTATGTCATTTTGGCCGCACGCGAATCACAATGGTGCTGGCCTTTTGCCTTTGTCAGCACAGTCATCTACACCATTCTATTTTGGGAAGGCCAACTTCCCATGCAAGCCCTGCTCAATTTCTATTATATGGGCATGGCAGTCTATGGTTATCTGCTTTGGAAAAAACACGGCAATGTAGAAGATAATTTAGCCATCACCAGCTGGTCGTTACTGTCACAAATAGAATTTATAATTTTGGGTGCTTTTTTAACCATTGCGGTAGGTATCTATCTTAGTTATTATCAACTATCAAAAAGCCCCTATCTCGATGCTGGGGTCACGGTGTTTTCAGTGATGAACACTTGGTTGATGGCTAAAAAAGTACTACAAAATTGGCTTTACTGGATTGTTATCAACTCCGCGGCTATTGTGTTGTATGTTCAAAATGGCTTTTATGCCACCGTGGTTATGTTCAGTTTATATTTTGTTTTAGCGATAATAGGGTTTATCAGCTGGCAAAAACGTTATCGACAATACTAGTTTTATTGCTCATACAAACTATAAAGTTGTGATTCTTCCATTTCTACTCGCTGGGTCAAGACGTCACCTATTCCGGCTAGATCCTTGGAAAACTCTTCAATGACTTGGGCGCTAAATCCAACTTTTTCATATTTGCGTGCAAATTGAACGACCGCATGCGCGATACCATTCATTTCCTTACGTACATCACGAATAAATTCTAGATTTGTTGGGTCGTGACGGAGTTTATTTTCAAGATAGGTATAAAACTGGACGTTTTCGACAATAACATGTCCCTGTAGTTTCCTTTTAAATTCATTAACCTTAAGCCCAATTTGACCATAATCTTTTTTAGCAAATAGATCATTCATTTCACTGTAAATAACGACAATTTCACGATGATCATTAATTAACTTTTCAACCAATTCAGGACGAAATCGTATTGGATTATTGCCCGTAGTCGGCTCTATAATCGTTTCCTGCTGTACCTCATCCTTTTTTCCAAATAACCATGAGAAAATAGACATACAAAGATACTCCTTATTTTTCTTAGCACTAAAAAAAGCCCTGTCACTGATGATTATCACATAATTCGGGCGACAACATCCATTGTTCAATACTCTTTGCACCTAATACATTCATTAGAAATAATAATAAACGGTACGGTTTTCTTACCTGAGATAAATCAGGAGCTGTTACTATTTGTTGGTACGCTTTACAAAACTCACTCATTTGCTGTTGATCGAGTAAATACTCTAATAGAACCCATTCTAGTTCTCTAGGAGCAAAAACAAAGGCATCTAAATCTACCAGTGCATTTATTATTCCATCTTGTTGTAAAAATTGATCCCAACGTAAATCAACCATCACTGGCACAAAATTCTCCACCTTTATCTTTCCTGCTTGCTCCACGACTTCATCTAATAACTTAATTGGAATAGCATGATTATCTTTTGCCAACTGAATTAAACTGTTTTGCAAACGACTTGGCCACTGTATTGCATCAAATTTAGGATGACTGATTTGCCCCCAACTCTTTTGCTGATGTTGATGCAACACGGCAATATGTCCGGCTAGTTGTCTTACCATCCCCTTATTGATATCTGTAGGCATCACCATCGAACCCGCCAGTTTTTTACAGGCAATAAATGCTGGACCTTTTTCTGCAATAGAACTTGAAGCAATATAGTCAGGAATGTTTAGCAAACCAAATTTAGCTACTTTAGTATAGACCGATTGAAATTCACCCAATTGCTTTGTCAAATCAACAGCAAACAAAGTGTTCATGCCTTGCCAAAAGCTTGACTGCTTCACATTCCTCTTATTGCAAACTTTTAATATCAGATCACCTTGTTTAGTCTCGCAGTCCCATAGCTGATGGGTGCTATCATCATAAAGCGATGGCAAGGGTGTTGCGCGAATCAGTTCGGGCAATGTAATCTGCTGTTCTTTCGATAGTTTAGGATAACTTACCAAGGTAGCAAGTCACCATTGGTATGCCAAAATGACCCGCTCGTTTCTAGCGTTAACTCTTCCATACGCTGTAATAAGCCCGATGCAGATTCATCGGTATCAATTAAACCATTATGTCCTGTCATATCAGTTCTTACCCAACCCGGATGCAAAATCGCAACGGCGATACCTTTAGGTTTTAAATCAATAGACAATGATTTACCTGCGGCATTGACTGCTGCTTTCGACATACGATAACCGTAGCTACCACCCGAATCATTATCATCGATCGAACCCATTCTGCTAGTGATAATACCGACCTTGCTGCCTTCAGTTAAATTGCCGACTAAGGCTTGCGTTGTCAATAATGGCCCTAAGCTGTTCACTTCATACATACGTTTGCAACTGGCAATGGTCTGCTCATTAAGCTCATCCATAGCAATACCATCGGCGATGCCGGCATTATTAATGAGCCAGTCAATTTGTCGCCCTGCTAATGTATCTACTAATGTTGCCAAACTTTTAGGATCGCTAACTTCGACATTTTCAATCACTTCAACACCTAAATCATTCAATGCTGGCGATGCTTTTCGGCAGGTAGCGATAACTTTAAAACCACGCTGTTTTAATTGCGTGCACATTTCTAGTCCGATACCACGGTTACTGCCGGTAACTAATGCTGTTTTTGTCATTTTAATGTCCTCATGTTTTTTAATGATGGTGATAATACTACACCAGCTTCGGTGACAATGGCATCAATTAAACTAGCTGGCGTCACATCAAATGCAGGGTTCAGTGCTGGTACACCTTCAGGGGCAATTTGATGACCATTAATTTCAGTGACTTCTTGCTCTGAACGCTGTTCAATTGGAATTTCATCACCATCATGTAATTCCCAATCTATTGTAGATGTCGGCGCAACCACCATCATTTTCACATTATGATATTTCGCTAAGATTGCTAGCATATAAGTACCAATTTTATTGGCAACATCGCCATTGGCAGTGATGCGATCTGCTCCGACAATGATCCAGTCCACAACACCTGTCGCCATTAATGCCGCCGCCGCACCATCAGCTTGCAATGTCACAGGAATATTATCTTGTTGCAATTCCCACGCTGTTAATCGTGCACCCTGCAACCAAGGTCGGGTTTCATCTGCATAAACATGTTTTATTTTACCCTCAACAAACCCTTGCCGGATCACGCCCAATGCCGTGCCAAAACCGCCCGTCGCTAATGCGCCGGCATTGCAGTGTGTGATCACCATGCTGTTATCATCAATCAGATCTGCACCCAATTTCCCCATCTTATGATTAGCCGTAACATCTTCATTATGAATGTGTTTTGCTTCTAGTAGCAATGCACTTTCGGGTGATTGTTCATTGTCTAAATCGAGATAGCAGATGGTCATCCGTTCAATTGCCCAATGCAAATTCACAGCCGTGGGACGAGATTTGGCTAATAATGCTAAAGGTTCAACCATGGCCTTTTTCCACCCTTTACCTTTATTATTCCATGCATCCCTCGCCGCCAGCACAACAGCATAAGCAGCAGTAATTCCAATAGCAGGTGCACCACGCACAACCATATTGGAAATGGCATTGGCAATATCAGCTGCGTGTTGATATTGCACCCAGTTTTGTTGATTCGGCAACACTCTCTGATCCAATAAAAAAAGCGTATTATCGCGCCAATCTATCGGTTGAATTGAATCCATACTTTTTCCTATTATTAACAGGTATAATCCATAACCATGATACACGTTGATCTTATTATACATGCACGTTGGATAGTTCCAGTTGATGCGAAGCAATCCGTTTTAGAACATCATTCTGTGGTAATAGAAGATGGGCAAATTCTAGCCTTGCTTCCTCAAGATAAAGTGAAGGTAAAATATACGGCAACCACCACACAAACATTCGATGATCATTGCATTATGCCCGGGCTTATTAATAATCATACTCATGCGGCGATGTCGTTATTACGCGGCCTTGCCGATGATTTACCGCTGATGACATGGCTGAATGACCACATTTGGCCTGCTGAAAAACAATGGGTCAGTGATGCCTTTGTTGAGGCCGGTTCAGAACTAGCCATTGCTGAGATGATTCGGGGTGGAACGACCTGTTTTAATGATATGTATTTTTTCCCAGAGGCGACGGCACGTGTAGTCGATCAAAGTGGTATCCGGGCCAGTCTTGGCATGATTGTGATTGATTTCCCCAGTGCTTGGGCTGCTAATGTTGAAGAATATTTGCACAAAGGTCAGCAATTACACGACCATTACCGTCATCATTCACGCATTACAACGCACTATGCTCCACACGCGCCTTACACCGTATCTGACAATGCTTTAGAAAGAATCATCATGAATGCCGAAGAGCTCGATGTGCCTATCACGATGCATATTCATGAAACGGCTGGCGAAACAACACAAAGTGTCGAACAAATAGGCGTTAGGCCTTTAGAGCGATTAAAAGCGCTTGGTCTTTTGTCTCCTCGTCTTATTGCCGTACACATGACACAACTTACTGAACAAGAAATTGCTTGGTGTGCTGATGCCGGCGTTCATATTGCTCATTGCCCTGAATCAAACTTAAAACTAGCCAGTGGTTTTTGCCCAGTTGCCAAATTAGATCAACAAGGCATTAATATCACGCTAGGCACTGATGGTGCGGCATCAAATAATGACTTAGATATGTTTGGTGAAATTCGCCAAGCGGCGTTACTTGCTAAAGCTGTGGCACAAGATGCCAGTGCGATTCCTGCACATGAAGCCTTGGAAATGGCTACGATTAATGGTGCTAAAGCGCTCGGCCTAGAAAATAAAACCGGCTCACTTGAAAAAGGAAAATCAGCCGATATTATCGCCGTTGATTTCAGTGATATTGAATCTCAGCCTTGTTATGACGTAGTTTCTCAATTGGTTTATGCCACGGGGCGAAATCAAGTGACTGATGTGTGGGTCGATGGCAAACAACTCTTAAAAGATCGACAATTAACAACTCTAAACCAAACAAAGATAATCCAAAACACCCAAGATTGGGCAGCTAAAATAAGGCAGACAGATTCATGACAACACAAGCAAACGTCGATCCTGCAGAAGTAGCTAAATTTGAGGCTTTAGCGACCAGTTGGTGGGATACTGAAGGCGAATCGAAACCACTACATGACCTGAATCCCATTCGTTTAGGCTATATCGAACAACGTTGTCAGCTTAATGATAAACACGTTATTGATGTCGGCTGTGGTGGTGGAATTTTATCAGAAGCGCTCGCCAAAAGTGGCGCTCATGTAACCGGTATTGATATGGGTAAGATGCCACTAGATATTGCTAAATTACACGCACTAGAAGCAGAATTAATTATTGATTACCAACAAATAACGGCCGAACAAAAAGCAGAGCAATCTACGGGCCAATATGATGTGGTTACTTGCATGGAAATGTTGGAGCATGTGCCTGATCCCGTTTCCATTATTCAAGCTTGTTCAGATCTAGTTAAGCCCGGTGGCGATCTGTTTTTTTCAACTTTAAATCGTCACCCTAAAGCCTATTTACTGGCTGTGCTCGGCGCCGAATATATTATGAAAATGTTGCCTAAAGGCACGCATGACTACAAACGTTTTATTCGCCCCTCTGAAATGGCGGCTTGGTGTCGTCAAGCCGGTTTAGATGTGCAAGACATTACGGGGATGACCTATAACCCCATCAGCAAGGCATTTAAATTAGGCGATGATGTAAAAGTGAATTATTTAATGTATTGCCGCAAAGCTTTAGATTAATGACAAATATGTCTGGAATAAATTTAGGGGCTATGCAAAAACACCGTCACTCCCGCATGCGCTTAGCGGGAGTCTTGTTTATATTCAGATTCCGGCTAACAGCCTGCCGGAATGACGAAGCCGTAAGCTCCTTACTTTGAAGTATTATGGATAAAAATATGCAACCATTTTCTGCTATTTTATTTGATCTTGATGGCACCCTCGTTGATACCGCGCCTGATCTCGCCTTCGCACTCACTCGCTTAATGGAACAAGAAGGACTTGAAGCGCTGCCTTATGACATGATTCGTCCCGTCGCCAGCCACGGTAGTGCTGGTTTATTAGGTTTGGGGTTCGATATTTCAACTAATCATGATGATTACCCATCTCTTCAACAGCGATTCTTACAACTGTATCAAGATAATATCGCCAGAGAAACATGCCTTTTTGAAGGCATGGAAGAGGTTCTAACAGCCCTAGAACAGGCTGAGATCACGTGGGGTATTATCACTAATAAACCGGCTTTCTTAACCGATCCGTTAGTCGATAAACTGAACCTCACTCATCGCGCTGCCTGCGTTGTTAGTGCTGACACCACCCCGCATAGCAAGCCTCATCCCGCGCCCATGTTGCATGCTTGTAAAGTGATCAATCTTTCGCCTAAACAATGTATTTATATCGGCGATGCCGCCCGAGATATTGAGGCAGGAAAAAATGCCCATATGCGAACAGTTGCGGCACTTTACGGTTATTTAAGTGAGCAAGATCGACCAGAGAAATGGCATGCCGATGCCAGCATTAACCACCCGCGTGATATATTGCAATGGATTTAGATTTCACCTCAATTCAACAGTTCGCCCAACAACAAAACGGACTGATTATTTTATTAATTGCCAGCGCCTTAATCGGTGCACTCATTGTATTTTTTATTCGTGGACGAAAAATTAGGAAGTTGGCAACAGCAAATACTGAGCTCGCTATGAAATTATCACTGGAAAAACAAGCCATTGACCGTTTTGATGAAATTATTGATCTCACTCATAGTCAGCTTGCCAATACCTTTAATCAATTATCAAACGAAGCATTAAGCCGCAATAATAATAGCTTCTTGAAATTAGCTGAAGAAAATCTCAAACGCCATCAAAGTGAGGCTAACGCTGAATTACAAAGCCGTGAAAAAGCAATTGAGCAATTAATTAAACCGATTAATGATGCTTTGTTAAATACATCTAAACAAATTCACGAAATCGAAAAAGAGCGTAAAGAATCATACGGCAACCTTCGCAGCACTATCGAACAAATGTCACAAGGTCAGCAAAGTTTACAACAAGAAACACAAAACTTAGTGCAGGCACTGCGTCGCCCTGAAGTGCGAGGTCAATGGGGCGAAATGACCTTACGTCGCCTAGCGGAACTCAGTGGCATGGTGGCACATTGTGACTTTTTTGAACAAACACATACGGTAACTGAATCGGGCAGTATTCGCCCTGATATGATTGTTCGTTTACCAGAAAATCGAGAAATTATTGTCGATGCAAAAACGCCGCTGGATGCGTATTTATCGGCGATGCAAGCAACTGAAAATGCGGTGCGTACAAAAGAATTAAAACGCCACGCTCAAATTATCCGCCAACGGGTAAAAGAGTTAGCTTCAAAAAACTATTGGGCTGAATTTTCACAATCGCCCGAATTTGTAGTGCTCTTTATTCCTGGAGAACATTTTCTCTCGGCTGCTTTAGAACTTGATCCAAAGCTACTTGAAGATGCCATTCAACAAAATATTATCTTAGCGACGCCGACCAATTTCATCGCGCTACTGAGAACGATATCTTATGGCTGGAAACAACAAGCCTTAGCTGATAATGCAATCGAGATTCGAGAGTTGGGCGAAAGCCTCTATAAACGTTTAAATGTTTTTACCAGCCATTTAGCCAAACTTGGCACCAGCTTAAACACTACTGTAGATAGTTTTAATAAAACAGTTGGCTCCTTAGAGCGACACGTCATCCCAAGTGGTAAACGTTTTCTGGACATGGGGATCAGAGCAAAAGAGGAAATCGATTCTATCCCTGAAATAGACACTCAAATACGCAATGTAAAAGAAGAGTCAGATGTCTGAGCCTAAGTTAGAGTTAGAGCACGCTTATCAATTTTGCCAAAGACTGGCCAAAAGTCATTATGAAAATTTTCCTGTGGCATCGGTACTTCTACCTAAAAAATTACGACGACCTATTAGTGTTATTTACGCCTTTGCTAGAACAGCCGATAATTTTGCCGATGAAGGTGATGCATCACAACAACAACGGCTAGAACAATTAGAAGAATTCAATATTGCACTTCTGGCTATTAAGGAAAAACACTATCAAGGTGATAACCCCATCTTTATTGCCTTAGCCGATGTCATTCTTCAATACCAATTACCGATTAAACTATTTGAAGATTTGCTTGATGCCTTTAAACAAGATGTAATTAAAAGTCGTTATGCTAATTTTGATGAGGTATTGGATTATTGTAAACGTTCAGCCAATCCAGTCGGCCGCTTATTATTACACTTGGTCGGCCAAACCAGCGATGAACAACTTAAACAATCAGATGCCGTTTGCACAGCATTACAGTTGATTAACTTCTATCAAGATATCGTACAAGATTACACTGAATCTGATCGTATCTATATTCCACAAGACGAACTGACAGCGGCAGGATTAAAAGACAGTGATTTAATTAACCCCGATAGTCAGAAAATTGCCCCACTCATTCGCAGTCTATACCAACGCACTGAGCTAATTATGGCCTATGGTGCAGAACTAGGTTCACATCTATCAGGCCGAATGGGCTGGGAAGTAAGAGCTATGACCTTGGCGGGTATTACAACATTAAATAAATTAATGTTGCAGGATGACAATGCACTATTAAGTCGGCCACGGCTCAGCAAGTTATCACTACTAAAATTAGTACTTATTAGTTATTTCAAAACATTGTATTTAAAAAAATACAAAAAAAGCAGCTTCCAATTATAGAAGCTGCTTTTCTACCAACTAGTTAATTAAGCTCGTGCTTTACGTCTAAAACCCAAAAAGCCAAAAAGTGCGGGTGCAAACATCACAAGAGCTGCTGGCACAGGCACTTCAGAAACACCAGTTCTAAACCATAAATCATCGTCTACCCGGAAACCGGTTGCAGCGATCGTATGAGCGTATGCCTGACCACCAAGATAACTATTAGCACCAAATCCACCTGCTAAAAAGGCTCCAAAGGTCCCTGATTCAGCAACAACTTGTATAAACAATGATGAATAGGCGCTAATATCGATTAAAGAAAACTCAAAGTGTGCAAGCTCAATAGTCGGCCCAGTAAATGAGAGACTATTACTTGTCCCTAAGTTTGTCCCCCCAACCACATCATAAAGATCTACATGTACTACAGCCTCTGTAGAAGTTTGTGCATTTAATTGTAATTCAATATGGTCTAAGGTGTTAGCTGTCGGTGAAAATGACTGGCCAGCAAAACCAGATGCACTGGTGTATCCTTGAAAAGGAGTCGCCGAGTCATTATGTTGATCGACTACAAAACTAGATGCATTGGCCAAATTGGCTGTTGTCAGTAAGGCCAATGCCATTATTGATTTTTTAAACATATATTTTTCTCCTATTAATTGTTAACTACATCACAATTATACTCGCCAAGACAAAGTCTTCTACCCCCAATTCTGGGGGGGGGGGGGGGTGGCTGGATGTTATAAATGTTTTGCCAATAATCCTTGTTGTGACACCTTGCCTACGAAGGGTATTTTTACTTGATGTCCACTACCTGGCGCCACATCAATATTTTCATTATCGTTATTGAATAATGTTTCCAGTGTTAATTCAATATTACCCTCTGGCAGAATCAGTTCAAGCTTATCACCAATAGAGAATTTATTTTTAACATCAATCATCAAGCATTGTGATTCAGTGTCAAAGCCGACTACTTCACCCACATATTGTTGACGATCACTGCTTGAATAACCCACTATATAATTTTGTTGTTCTTGTGTCGGGTGGCGCTGATAAAAGCCATCGGTATAACCTCGATTTGCTAGATTATCTAGCTTACCAATTAATGTTGGATCAAACTGTCTGCCTGCCATGGCATCATCTATTGCTCGGCGATAGAGTTGTGCTGTGCGGGCCACATAATAAATTGATTTAGTTCGCCCTTCTATTTTTAGTGAATCCACGCCAATATTCACTAAACGTTCTATATGTTGAATGGCACGAAGATCCTTTGAATTCATGATATAGGTACCATGTTCATCTTCAAAAATAGGCATCAACTCACCGGGGCGATTACCTTCTTCAATTAAATAGATATTATCCGCTAGTGGATGTCGTTCTTGGCTACCACAATCCGATAACCCACTTCCCTGATTCATTGCATCAAAAGCCTTAAAATCAATTTTTTGTGGTGAATCATCATTGCCATCACTGGCATGGGTTTTATAATCCCAACGACATGAGTTGGTGCATGAACCTTGATTGGGATCACGATGATTAAAATAGCCCGATAATAAACAGCGGCCTGAATAAGCGATACAAAGCGCACCATGAACAAAGACTTCTATCTCCATTTCTGGACATTGTTGGCGAATCTCCTCAATCTCATCTAGTGATAATTCACGAGACAAGATCACCCTAGTTACCCCAACTGATTGCCAAAATTTTACTGCCTGATAATTCACCGTATTCGCTTGAACAGACAAATGAATAGGCATCTCTGGCCAGCGTTCACGTACCATCATAATCAAACCAGGATCCGCCATGATTAATGCATCTGGTTTCATCGCGATAACTGGCTCCATATCTGCCATATAGGTTTTGATTTTGACATTATGTGGCATCAAATTGCTAGCTACAAAAAATTGCTTTCCTAGTGCATGCGCTTCTTCAATGCCCTGTGCCAGAACGGGTAGTTTATGGAAATCATTATTGCGTACTCGCAGGCTATATCGAGGTTGGCCAGCATAAACAGCATCTGCACCAAAGGCATAAGCATAACGCATGTGTTGCAAACTACCAGCAGGTAAAAGTAACTCAGGTGTATTCATCTAATTTATATATTGAAAATATAGTAAAAGAGACAATTATACCCGTTATCATTGAACATGCATGTTTATAGTGCGCATAATGGTTGTGATAGCAAGGCATATTATTGATGTAATAGTCGCTCTATTGCTCAAGAATATAACACCGCTAGCGCAATCAGGATGGGGACTAGAAATCTGCAAGTTCATTGGTCACGGGTATATAATCTATCTAGGAAAAATTCCAATAAAAACAATGCGATCTACCCGTTCTAAAACTAAAACCATTCAAAACAGTCAATATAAGGCATAATCATTATTCAAATACTTTGAGGAGCCCTGTTTGAAGTTTATTAGTTTACTACTTATTTTCTTAGGCTTTCTTGTTGCTTGTGGTGAAGCGGTCCCACATCTAGAAGAAATCCGTGAGCGCGGTGAATTACGCGTACTCACACGTTATGGTCCTACAACTTATTATGTGAAAGATGCAAAAAATGGGGAGCTTGCTGGTTTTGAATATGAACTAGTTAAGAAGTTTTCCGAGCAACTGAACGTAAAACTTAAAATCATTGTGCCCGATAATTTGGGTGATATGCTTCACCTTATTGAGGAAGGAAAAGCAGATATTGCTGCTGCTGGACTAACCATCACACCTGATCGACAAGATAATATTCGTTTTGGTCCATCCTACGATAAAGTAATACAACAACTTGTTTACCGCTTAGGTAATAAAAAACCAAAAAACCTAACTGATTTGAATGAAGGCCAATTAGAGGTGGTGGCTGCCAGTAGTCATGTTGAGAAACTCAAATCACATCAACAAGAAATCCCCTCGCTGACATGGACAGAAAACACTGAGCTTGATAGCAGTGGTTTATTAGAGCTTGTACAGTTAGAGTTGATTGACTATACCGTTGCCGATTCAAACGAAGTGGCAGCAAATCAAATCAAGTTCCCTGAACTGCGCGTTGCCTTTAATCTTTCTGATCCGCAACCACTTGCTTGGGCGATGCCTTTTTCAGAAGATGGTAGCCTCGCAAATGAGATGGCAACATTTTTTGATCAAATGGATGAGTCTGGTGATTTAAGCCGTTTAAAAGAAAAATATTATGGTCATATTCGGCATTTTGATTATCTTGATACACGCGCTATAGAACGTCGAATTCTGACTCGCCTCCCCAAATATCAAACTATGTTCCAACAGGCGGGTGAGAAATACGGTATTGACTGGCGCTTATTAGCCGCAATATCGTATCAAGAATCACATTGGGATCGACATGCGGTTTCACCAACTGGCGTAAAAGGATTGATGATGCTGACCCAAAGTACAGCAAAGCTAATGAAAGTTTCCGATAGAGAAGATCCCGCTCAAAGTATCGAAGGTGGAGCAGCATATCTAGTCTCTATAAAAAAACGACTGCCCGAGCGTATTAACGAACCAGATCGTACATGGATTGCACTAGCAGCATACAACATCGGGCTTGGTCACGTGGAAGATGCACGCAAGCTCACCCAAGCCGACGGTGGTAATCCTGATTTATGGCCAGATGTAAAGGCACATTTAGCTTTGTTAAGCAAACGAAAATGGTATGAAAAAACTAAGCATGGTTATGCACGAGGGGGCGAGCCTGTTCATTATATTCAGAATATTCGACGATACCACGATATTTTATTGCAGCAACAAGCGAACAATGAAGTAAATGCCGATGCAGAAAAAGAGAATACAATATTACCTGGCGCATTATAAATGCGGTGACAGTTCGCCTTAATTGGAATGTACTCGTGTTACTTCACTCTAAATCATACCGATTGAAGTAACATGGGTATGGGTTCAAAGTTTTATCCCTAAAAGAATGCTATTTTATCTTCTGTTTAAATTTGGACAAGGATCAACAACGTCATGGCAGATGACAGTACTATTCAACAATTAGAAGAATGGAAAAAGAAGTATTACAAATCATTAGCTGAACTTGAAGAGCAGCAACGTTACGATGAATTACTACAACGTAGTTTAGGCCGGCTTGCGCTTGCCGCTGACGGTATCGATCCTGTCCTCGATACACAACTTAAATCGTTACGTAACACGCTTAAAGGTAATAAAAATCATCATGATATCGAGCTTATTCTAGAAAAGATGGAGCGAGCTATTGCTCAGATGGATGCCGATATTAGTGATGGTCCCGTAGCCGCAAAGATTCTAGCGGAACTACTCACTTCACTAAAAATACCCAAGCAATTTAAATCCGAATCAAAATCATTAATAAAACAACTGAACACGGCTGAGAAAAAGGTTTCTCAACTTATTCCTCAAGTTTTAACATTGCTTGATAGCTGTATAACTAATTCAGTTTCTAATAAATCATCTAAAGGCTTTGGACTCGATTTTTTTAAACGAGACAAACCATCTGATGACAATAACGAAGTTGATGAAACGAAGGATATCGACAATACCTCGCACGATAATGACAGTGAAATCGGCGTGCCTAATAACCTTGTTCTTATGGAATTATTAGAACGCTTCTCTCTCCCCACCGAGCTAAGTAAACAAGCAACAAAAATACGCCATGAACTGGAAGATGGCGTTACAGATGAACAGTTACCAACCATTATCAATAATATAGCCGAAATTGTGAGTTCAATTGGCTCGCAGGCTGTTAATGAAAAATTAGAATATCAAGAATTTCTCGAAGCGCTCACCTCTAAATTACAATCACTTGATGAACATATTAGAGAAACAAATGATAATGATGTTAAAGCATTTGAAGAACGTCATGCGATTAATCAAGCAATGGAAGATGAGGTGCAAGGTCTCCGCGGTCACGTCGAACAAGCAGATGATCTTGAGCAATTAAAATCAACCGTGAGTGATCGTTTAGACGCGCTAAACCAACATTTTGAAAATCATCAGCAATCTGATCGTGCTCAATTTGAGCAATCACAAAAACAAATTCGCGAACTTAATAACCGTTTAAAAAACATGGAAGATGAAAGTGTGCTTTTGCGTGAATCTGCGGTTAAGTCTAGAGAATTAGCACTAAAAGATGCCTTAACTGGAATTTGGAATCGCCAAGCATTAGATGAAGATCTCGAAAAAGAGTTTGTTCGCTGGCAGCGTTATCAAAAACCACTTAGCTTGGTAATGTGGGATATCGACTTTTTTAAACGCGTAAATGATACCTATGGTCATGCTGCAGGTGATAAAGTGTTGAAAACGGTTGCTCGACTATTTAAACAAGAAACGCGCAATGCTGATTTTATTGCCCGTTTTGGTGGTGAAGAGTTTGTAGGAATATTCCCTGAAACTCGATTGGAAGATGCACTTAGCTTAGCAAACAAAATTCGCGAAAAGCTCCAAAACTCAAAGTTCCATTACGAACATAAACCCGTACCTATAACGGCGTCTGCCGGCCTTGCCACATTCAGGCCTAATGATACGATTGAAGAAGTGTTTAAGCGCGCTGATGCAGCTTTATATCGCGCTAAAGAGGGCGGTCGAAACCGTTGCATAGCAGACTAAGGAGCGAGAACAACTCTCGCTCCTTAGTCTCGTTAAGTTTACTCTGATTCTTTTAGAACTAAAAAATCAACCGCGTCTAATAAGTTTGGCTGACCTCCCGCCATCGGTGCGTCACTAATATATTTTCCATTTACAATCATCGCTGGTACACCTGTGATACCAGATATTTGGCTCATAATTAATGCCTTTTTGACTTTTCCTTTTACTGCAAATGAATTCATCATTTTTTCAAAACTGTCTCGGTCAATACCTTGGTCAGCAACAAAATCAAGCATATCGTCTTCTGTAACCATTCGGCGTTTTTCTTCATGAATTGCTTTGAAGATGAGTGGATGTAGTTTTTCTAAATCACCCGTGGCTTGTGCTGTATAAAAAAGTTTAGCCAACTCTAACCAGCTATCACGAAAAATAGCAGGAACAGCTATAAACACAACATTTTCCGGCAATGTTTGTTTCCACTCTTCCACTAATGGATCTAAGTGATAACAGTGCGGGCAAGCATACGAAAACATTTCTATTACCTCAACCTTATCTTCAGTGCTTGTAGCAAGCAACTGAGCTGTTGATTTGTAATGTACACCCGCGATAAATGCTTCCGGCATCGCCATCGCACTAATCGGTAATAAAGTCGCACCTAATAATAATGCTGCTTTCATCATTTTTTTCATCATTTTTCCTTAATTCTTAACAATTTACAAATTTATAATTCACCGTATGAATGCAAGCCAGACAAAAACATATTCACACCCAAGAAGGCAAATAGAGTGACAAATAAACCAATTACTGCCCACCAAGCCATCGGATTACCACTCCAGCCTTTACTCATTCGCATATGTAACCAAGCGGCATAATTTAGCCAAACGATTAATGCCCATGTTTCTTTCGGATCCCAAGACCAATAACCACCCCATGCTTCAGCCGCCCATAAGGCGCCTAATATCGTTGCCAGTGTGAAAAATGCAAAGCCCAAAGCAATAGCTTTATACATTAGATCATCCATTACCGCTAAATCAGGTAATGCCGTGGCAAATATCCCTTGTCGATTATTGCTTAGCTGGGATGATTTTAATAAATAAGCCACCCCCACCATTGCCGCCATTGAAAATGAACCATAACCAATAAAATTGGCAGGCACGTGGATCTTCATCCAATAACTTTGCAAAGCTGGAACCAGTGGCTGAATTTCATTAGCCCCTTTTCCAAAAGTGTACCAAAGCTGAAAAACAACTGCGGCACTGATAATTAATAATACAAAGCCCCCTAAGCTACGTGTTTGATAGCGGCGCTCATAATACAAATATAATAGTGCAGTGATAATTGCGAACAGAATAAAGACTTCATATAAATTACTAACCGGGATATGACCTACATCTGGGCTAATAAGATAGGATTCACGCCAACGCACCATCAAACCGACTAAGCCCATAGTAACCGCCGACCATGTCAGTGCCGATGCTACTTTTTCAGTAAAAGGTGATCGCCCAAACAGACCGGCAAAATAGGCAAATGTCGCCATCACAAATAAGGCGCTCATCCACATAAAAGCAGATTGACTTGCTATTAAATATTTTAAGAAGAAATTTGATTCGCCTGCGGCAAGATTTTGCCCATACAACCATATTGCAAAAAAGCTTATCACTGCAACAGCAACAAGGTGTCGGCGGAAACCTGACCAGTTTTGACCTAGAAATGATAAGCCTACCGCTGTTAGAACAACAATACCTATTTCATAACTATCAAACACGCTCGAGTACAGAACTAACAATGCTACAGCTGCTAGCGCCATTAAACCGCGCCATGACCACTGTGTCATAGGTGTGCTTGTGTTTGTATACATTGTGCTTACGCTATTCGTCATAATCTCTTCTCTTCGTTACAGTTCTATGAACCTTATTTAGGCTCAGAGTTCCCCGTTGCTACTTTTAACTGCTCTGCAATCTGCTCAAAGAACATATCAAACTCACGTGGGTTTCGATTGCTCATCCCCGCTAATCGGACATCCGTTCCATTGCTGCTTGCTTTTACTATTGCCCAAAAGCGACGTTGTGGCAAATAAAATAAAAGGAATACACCCATAATTAAAAAAGCACAACCTAGGTAAACAATAGGCTGTCCTGGTGAATGTGTTACTTGTAGACCACTCGCTTCAACATGTTCATAATCTGATAGTTCTAAAAAGAAGGGGGAACCATACTGAGATAAACTACTCACCGCATCCACTGCATCTTGAAAAAACAACAACTCCGCCTGCTGAATTTTAGCATTTTTTTCTGGATCATCTGTTTCATATTTATACAACGTTCCGCCAAGATAAATGCGTGATAACATTTCTCTTAGCATGCTTAAATAAGCAGGTCCTAATGTTTCTTTTTCGGCTTCAGGTAGGGTGGTTTCTATAAACTCACCTACTGATGCAAAGCCACCTTCGACAAACATCGTCACTAACATCGTTAAGGTTTCTTGCAGACTTTGTTCTAATTTTTTATCTTGATTATTTATTTCAGCTAATGTTTCAGTCATCATTGTATGAGCAATATCATTTACAATATTTTCATCATGTAAGCGTTGTAAAAAATGACTAAAGTGTGTCAAGCCGCCATCTATATCAACTGGCAAATAAAGATAACCAAAGGGTTCAGCAACGCTTGATCGCACACCACTTAAATAATATTCACGTCCATTACGTTTTATAGGCAGCATATAGTTTGTGTATTCCAATGCTTCGCCCGTATCTTTGCGTAATTTATAATCAAAACTAGGGCCAAAATTCCTCTGTCTATTAGGATCGTCATCAGTTGGATCAGGGTTAATATTAAACAAACGGAATGATAAGACTTCTAAACCTAGATTTTGTTCTCCCCAAGAAATATCACTGTTCTTAAAAACATTTGTTTCAAATTCAACGGGTGGGCTGCCTGCAGAACTATTTAAAGGCCAAATATTAAGCGTCAAAACTGATCCCCCATCTTCAAAGCTGGATTGGTAGATGGTGTAGCCTTTGTAAAATAAAGGATGGTTAACGGAGATTGTAGTCTCTAATGGTTCAGACGAATCATCACGTATCACCAAGTCTGTTTCATACGATTTTGGTTGTCCTGTCTTGTAATGCTCCATGCGGAAATCTTTTACTTCAATTGAAAAAGGTAAGCGCTGAAATAAAGCACCGCCTTTCATAGCGATGAGTGCTGTACCAGACGATCGACCTTCAGCAATAATCATGCTTGCCCGAAATGCTTTTGTTCCCGTCGCTAAATAGCTTTTCGGTGATATGGTTTTAGTTGCAAAATCGTGAACCTTAACTTTTTCTGTCCACACTGCAAATTTTAATGCCGGATTACTATCGATCAGACCGCCAACACAAATAATAATAATCGCCAAATGGGTCAAGATATAACCCAATCGGTTCATCCCTCCTCGCATCGCTGAAACTAATATCTCATCAGACTTAACGGTTTGTTTGGTTCGAAAGCCTAAATTGGAAAGTGTAGTCTCTAAAATAGTGGCACTCTTTTCCGCATCAGCATCAACAGACCACTGCTTTTGATGATGCATCGCTCGCAATGATTTTGATTGCACATGCGTTCGGAGATTACGCATATCTTTAATCATCGAAGGTGTATTGCGAATCAAACAAACAGAAGTTGAAGTAACTAACAGCGTCAAAATGGCAAGAAACCAAGAAGCACCATAAACATCATACAATCCCGCTGATTCAAAGACATCAAACCAGAATGGACCAAATTTAATCAAATAGTCAGTATAGGGCTGATTTTGCTGTAACACCGTACCGATAATCGAAGCAACAGCTAAAGCCAATAACAAGGTAATAGCCAGATCCATGGATCCTAAGAACTGAAATAAGCGTTGGCCTATTGTGTGGTGGCGGGTGAGTGATCTACTATCGTCGGACATAAATTATGTTAAACCAATTGAAATTAGCATCCAATATAATGCCAATTAATAAAAAAGCCGTATGACATAGCGTCATACGGCTTTTATAAAATTTTAAATATTAATGTAAACCAGAAGCGTAAGCAGAAACCGCTTTAATTTCATCTTCTGTCATTTTTGATGCAATATCTCGCATCATGCTGCTGGGATCATTGCTACGTGCGCCACTGGCAAACGCTTTAAGTTGCGCTTCAAGATAAGCGGCATGCTGACCTGATAGTGCAGGCCATTTTGCTGCTGGCATTCCTGCGCCGGTTGGGCCATGACATGCCATACACGCTGGTACGCCACTTTCTTTATTACCGCCTTGGTAAATAGCCTGTCCTGCTTCGACTAAATCTTCAGCTACACCACCTTCCGTCACCTTATTACTTGAATAATAAGCCGCTAAATCCGCCATATCTTGTTCAGATAGCGCCGCTACCATCGGTGCCATGACCGCATTTTTACGAGTTTCATTTTTAAATTCAGTCATTTGTTTAATTAAATACGCTTCACCTTGTCCGGCTAACTTAGGAAACATGTTTGCAGGGCTATTACCATCTGCACCATGACAAGCTGCGCAAACTGCCGCCTTAGCTTTTCCTGCAGATGCATCACCTGCTGCGATTACGGGCATAGCTGAAACTAAAGCTAAATATACTGCTGAGACCATTATAATTTTTTTCATTGTTGCTTCCTGAATTTGAATACCAATAAATAAACTTGGTGATATGCTACTCTTATTAGGGCATTTTTGCACCTTTAGAAATCATCTTAAATCAAGAGCAGTTAACAATTTATGTCAAATATTTACCGCCAAGCACACTATACAATTAGCGCCACCCAGTTATCTGAATTGCCTGATGACACAGGAATAGAGGTTGCTTTTGCAGGTCGTTCTAATGCAGGTAAATCAAGTGCCATTAATACCATCACTGATCAAAAGTCATTAGCTCGTATAAGTAAAACCCCAGGCCGAACCCAAATGATTAACTTTTTTGCGCTTGATGATGATCGCGCATTAGTTGATTTGCCCGGTTATGGTTATGCAAAAGTGCCTGAAAAAATGAAAATCAGGTGGCAGCAAACCTTAGGGAAATATCTCGAAACAAGACAAGCATTAAAAGGTTTAATGTTAATGATGGATATTCGCCATCCCTTAAAAGAATTTGATTTGCAAATGGTGAAATGGGCTAACAATGCTAATTTGCCCGTCCATATTTTGCTTACCAAATCAGATAAATTGAAACATGGTGCAGCAATGGCCAGTTTACATTCCGTCGAGTCTAAGCTAAAAAAACTAAATCTAAATGCGGGTGCCCAATTATTCTCATCATTAAAAAAAACGGGCAAAGAGCAGGCTATCGCCCAATTAGATATCTGGTATCTTCCTGAAACCTAAACGAGGTTAACGTATGAATGACTCCCACACACAAAGCCGCCGTAAATTTTTAAAAAAGGCCGCATTAGGTGGCGCTTTAGCAGGAGGCGCATTCAGCTTGCCGGTGTTAACCCATTCAGAAGAGTTGGGTTTCCCTGAAAATTTACCCGAATCCATGCGTGTGCCCGGTGCTGAATTTTCTAACTACGGTCAGCCTTCAGAATATGAGCAAAGCGTCATTCGATGGATTTCAGCTAACCCTGCGGCACCGGGAAATGGCGTGTCGTGGACACCGCTGCATGAATTACAGGGGACAATCACCCCCAATGGGCTACATTACGAACGTCACCATAATGGCGTACCTGATATAGATCCAGCAAAACACATTTTACTAATTGATGGCATGGTCGACAAACCGTTAAGCTTTAATGTTAAAAGTTTAATGCGTTACCCCATGGTATCGCGCACCTGTTTTATTGAATGCGGTGGCAACAGTAATAGTGGGTGGAAGAACAATCCTATTCAATCACGTGCTGGCTATGCGCACGGTCTAGTTTCAAATGCTGAATGGTCCGGTGTTCCTGTTAAGTTATTACTCGAAGAGGCAGGGATTCAATCTAGTGCTAAATGGGTGATTGCGGAAGGTGCTGATGGCTCTTCACTCAATATTAGTATTCCACTTGAGAAGCTATTAGATGATGCCATCCTTGCTTTATACCAAAATGGCGAGCGCATTCGACCTGAAAATGGCTATCCGATGCGCTTGGTGTTACCCGGATGGGAAGGTATTTTAAATGTTAAATGGCTCCGTCAACTACGCTTAACCGATCAGCCTGCTATGTCGCGTGATGAAACCTCACAATATACCGAATTAATGCCTGATGGCACTGCACGTCAATTTACATTTGTGAATGAAGCGAAGTCATTAATTACGTCGCCATCATTGGGGATGATGCTGCCTGATAATCCCGGGGTCTATCAAATCTCGGGGCTTGCATGGTCTGGTCGAGGCAAAATAACCCGCGTTGAGATATCTGCTGATGGCGGTGACACATGGGTTGATGCTGAATTACAAGGCCCAGTATTAGATAAAGCCTTCACCCGCTTCTGTCTACCATGGAAATGGCAAGGTGAATATGCCATTTTACAAAGCAGAGCGACTGATGAAACAGGATATGTTCAACCTGATCGCGACACATTAATCAAAAACCGTGGTAAACATGGCTTTTTCCATTACAACGCCATCGTAAGCTGGGAAATAACTGAAGAGGGAGATATCAATCATGTCTACGGCTATGACTTCTAACCTTATTATTAGCACCGCATTTTTACTCAGCATATCAGCTTGCTATGCCGAGACAAATTATCAACCTTTAGGTAAACCTGCCACTGAGATCAGTTCACAATCAGAATGGAATTTAACAATTTCACCTGATGGCAAAAATTTACCTGAAGGCAGTGGTAATGCCGCACAAGGGGCCAAAATATTTGCATTACAATGTGCCGCTTGTCATGGGCCAGAAGGCATCGGTGGCACTGCCGATCCGCTGATGGGTGAGGTCGGCTCACTTGCCAGTGAATATCCTGAGAAAACAGTCAATAGTTATTGGCCTTATGCTACGACATTATTTGATTACATTCGACGCGCGATGCCTATAGACCGCCCATTCTCATTGTCTGCAGATGAAGTTTATGCATTGAGCGCCTATATCTTGAGTCAAGATGGTATAATAGATGCCGAATTAGATCTTTCTGAAAAGAATCTGCCCCAAGTGACGATGCCAAATCGTGATGGTTTTATTGCCATCTACCCTGATTAAAGCACCACTACCTACTAACAAGAGGCATTTGCTCGAAAAGTATTTTTTGTCATGACAAGGCAAAAATAATTATCAAGCAAAAGCTTCAATATTTTTAAGGACCCATTTGCATGAGCCCTCGTTATGCCTGTACTGTTAATCCTAACCCTGAACTTAATAACACCCCTGAATTGGGTATGGATGAAAAATCGCTAGAACAAGACTTTAAAAGTTACTACGGTAACCATCTTGCACAAGATAAAGGGTGCGCATCTGGACACTACCTCTACACGTCACTAGCTTTGACACTTCGTGATCGTTTATTTGAACGCATGAAGAAAACCAAAATGGCATATTCCGAAAGTAAGTGTAAACAAGCTTATTACATGTCTATGGAGTTCTTGATGGGTCGCGCAATGGGTAATGCGGCACTTAATCTTGGCTTAAGTGAAACGGTTACAAAAGCAATGGTTGAGCTCGGTTTAGACTTTGAAGAACTCACTGAACTTGAACATGATGCCGGTTTAGGTAACGGTGGCTTAGGCCGTCTAGCTGCTTGTTTTATTGATAGTTGTGCGACATTACAATTACCTGTTACAGGTTATGGCATTCGCTATGAATATGGCATGTTTCAACAGAGCATTGAAAATGGTAATCAAATGGAAAGCCCTGATCACTGGTTACGAGATGGTAACCCGTGGGAACTAGAGCGCCCTGAATACACTCAGCGTATCAAGTTTGGTGGCCACACTGAGTTTCGTAAAAATGTGGCCGGCAATATGTCTGTACATTGGGTTGATAGCAATGATATTTTGGCTGTGCCGTATGACTTGCCTATTCCAGGTTATCAAAATGGCACCGTCAATAAATTACGTTTGTGGAAATCAGAAGCCACCGATGAATTTAATCTAGAAGATTTTAATGCCGGTTCATATACCGAAGCAGTAGCGAGTAAAAATGCAGCTGAAAACATCAGCATGGTACTTTACCCAAATGATGCCAGTGAAAATGGTAAAGAGCTTCGCCTTCGTCAACAGTATTTCTTAGCTTCTGCAAGTTTGCAAGATATTCTCAATCATTGGATCACTAATAACGGTGAAAATTTTGACGACTTTGCTGAGAAAAATTGTTTCCAACTCAACGATACGCACCCAACTGTTGGCGTAGCTGAATTAATGCGCCTATTAATGGATGAGCATAATATGGGCTGGGATAAAGCATGGACTATTGTGACAAAAACAATGGCCTATACAAATCATACCTTATTACCAGAAGCACTTGAACGCTGGCCTGTACATATGTTTGGAAGACTGCTCCCACGTGTTCTAGAAATTATTTATGAAATCAATGCACGCTTCCTAAGCGAAGTGGCACGTAAATGGCCTGGCGATAAAGCACGCCTTGCTAGCATGTCAATCATTGAAGAAGGTGGACAACAACAAGTTCGTATGGCTCACCTTGCCATTGTCGGTAGTTTTTCTGTGAACGGCGTTGCCGCTCTGCATTCAGAATTGTTACAAAAAGGTTTATTTAATAACTTTTATCAACTATGGCCAAACAAATTCAACAATAAAACCAATGGCGTAACACAGCGCCGTTGGATGGCATGGTGCAACCCTGCTCTAACAGAATTAGTAAGCGAAACTATTGGTGAACAATGGGTTACCGATCTTGATCAGCTTAAGAAACTCACTCCGTTTGCAAATAGCACGGCATTCCAAAGAAAATGGAATGATGTAAAAAAAGCAAATAAAACACGTCTTGCAGACTTAGTAAAACAAAGTTGTGGCGTTACATTTGATACCGATGCGATGTTTGATATTCAAGTAAAACGTATTCATGAATACAAACGCCAGCTGCTTAACGTATTACACGTTATTCATCTTTATGATCGTATCAAACGCGGTGATACTAAAGGTATCGTTAAGCGTTGTGTTCTTTTTGGTGGTAAAGCCGCTCCTGGTTATGCCATGGCAAAAGACATTATCAAATTGATTAATAATGTGGCTAATGTAGTGAATAATGACCCTGATGTGGGCGATAGACTAAAAGTTGTCTTCTTACCTAACTATCAAGTATCAGCAATGGAGGTTATTTGTCCTGCTGCCGACCTGTCTGAGCAAGTTTCTACCGCAGGTAAAGAAGCCTCAGGTACAGGGAACATGAAGTTCATGATGAATGGTGCCGTTACTATCGGTACGCTGGATGGTGCTAATATCGAGATCCGTGAAGAAGCCGGCGATGAAAACTTCTTCCTATTCGGTTTAACTGAAGATGAAGTCGAAAAAGAACGTGTTGGCTATAACCCACGCGCCATTATCGCAAAAGATCGCGACCTCAAACGTGTAGTAGATTTACTCGAAGGCGGACATTTTAATCAATTTGAACCTAATCGTTTTGACAACATCATTAATGCATTCACTAGTCATAATGATCCATGGATGACCATTGCTGACTTCCGTAGCTATATTGATGCTCAACACCTAGCTGGCCTTGCCTACCAAGATCAAGAGCGTTGGACAGCCATGAGCATCATGAACACAGCTACCAGCGGTAAATTCTCCACTGATCGCACGATGGAAGAATACAATAATGAAATTTGGAAGCTAGAGAAAGTTAGCCCTAAATAGTTAAATGTGCGCCTGTAGCTCAGTTGGATAGAGTACCAGTTTCCGAAACTGGGGGTCACAGGTTCGATTCCTGTCAGGCGCACCATTACACTCATTATCCCCTTCATCTGAAAATCCATAAGAATAGCACCTGCCTTCTTGTGTCATTAGGTTATGAGTACATTCAATTAACCGACTTTGTTTATACCAGCTAAATCTGCTTTAAGCTCTTCCTAGCATCCTAGATTATTTTACCTCTCTAGACAGCCTGTAACTTAATTTTAATAGAGTTAAGTTATGTTTCCCTTCACTTTAGGAAACTCACCACGCTTAGCTCGGGCAGATGAGACCGTTGAAAAAACAAACAAAGCAAAAACAATAAAAACTAAAGGGATGATAGCAATCCAGCTAAAGACTACTAATAATATATCTTCCATATTAGGATCGGATTGTGACGTGGCGAAGAACCAACCTAAACCAAGTATGCTCACTGAAATGGCATAACCAATAAACAAAAGCTTACTACGATCCCATGCCTTTTTCCAATGTGCTTTTACCAGCGGCGTATCTTTTGAAGCGGTGCAGCAGTGTATTTTTGCTTTTTTTGCTATCCACAGCAGGGTACCAATAGAAGCTATTAATGCTAAAGAGAGTATAGGTGCTATATAGCCCGTAGCTAATGCCGCAAGGGGTAATAAGAGGTGGAAGAACGATAAATTCATCATTAATAATTCATGTGGATGGGTGGCACATTTATATTCATTTTCCATAGTATTCTCCGCGTTTTAGTTTGTTATTAATTACAGGCAAAAAAAAGGCCCTTTTCAGGGCCTTTTAGAATCAAACTAGTTGTGAAGCTTATTGATTTACATAGAAGTCAACACGACGGTTAGCCGCACGACCTTCTTCTGTGTCATTGCTCGCAACAGGAGTACCTTCACCCATACCAACTGGTACTAAGCTACTTCCGTTCACTCCACGAGAAACCAAGTAAGCCACTACTGATTCTGCACGGCGTTGTGACAATGCTTGGTTATAGGCTGCTGCACCACGACTATCTGTGTGGCCTTCAACACGCACTTCGATAACATTATCTGTTGCTTTAAGAAGCTCAACAGCTTCCTCTAACACTGATTTAGCACTTGTTGTTAATACTGCACTATTTGTTGCAAAGTTAACACCAGTTAAAGAAAGTAATTTCTGACCCTCTAAAGGACAACCATCCGTATCAACAACTGTACCTAATGGTGTTTTAGGACATAAGTCTTGGTAGTCAGCTACACCATCACGGTCAGTATCTAGTGGGCAACCTACACGGTCAACAGCTACACCAGAAGGTGTGCCTCGGCAAAGGTCGACGCCATCGACAACGCCATCACCATCTGTATCAAATGCACAACCTTGAGCATCAAGTAAAGCACCTGGAGGAGGTGTAGTTGAACAAGCGGCTACTTCTTCTACCATTGGTGCAGCCATCACTTCTTCTTCATCTGAACATAGAATCATTCCTAGTGCCGCACCTACTACTGCACCGCCTAGTGCAGCTTCGCTACTGCCGCCATCTGCAACAACAGCCATAGTTGCTCCACCGAATAAAGCTCCGGCAGCGGCACATAAGGCATCGTTTCCTGACATAAGTTGTTTTTGGCCTGCACAGCCTGATAATAAGCTGGCAAACAAGACTGCCATTGCTAATTTAATCGATGTTTTCATTTCTAATTCCTTAAAATATTTACAAAATTTATCAACACAAAAAAGACAAATATAATTGAACGAACATATAATAGCACTGCTTTTAAACAATTCCTACCTAAAACTTACCTTGTTTTCTATATTTCTACCCTAATATATGATTTGAATCATTTTGCTCCGGTTCAAGTGCCATGCTACCGGTATCACTAGCGACACTAATCTTTGAAGAGCCTAATTTAATCATTAAGCGAACTTCGTTCTCTGAGTCTGAATTTTTTATGGCTTCGTCGTAGGTGATTTCACCCGCCATATATAAGTCATAAACGGCCTGATCAAAGGTTTGCATTCCTAACTCACCAGATCGTTTCATCACATCTTTAATCTCAGCGATATTACCTTTTTCTATCAGATCGCCAATCAATGGCGTATTAATCAGTATTTCTACGGCTGCTACGCGACCACTGCCGTCTTTTTTGGGAATTAATCGTTGTGCCACAACCGCTTTCAGATTTAATGACAAATCTAAGAATAGCTGTTTGTGTCGTTCTTCCGGGAAGAAGTTGATAATACGATCCATTGCTTGGTTAGCGTTATTTGCATGTAATGTTGATAAACATAAATGTCCTGTTTCCGCAAAAACGATTCCATATTCCATCGTATCTTGAGAGCGGATCTCACCAATCATAATAACGTCGGGGGCTTGGCGTAATGAATTCTTCAATGCTATTTCATATGAATCTGTGTCAATCCCCACTTCACGCTGTGTCACTACGCAACCACCATGATCATGGTCAAATTCAATCGGATCTTCTATCGTTAAAATATGGCCTGTACTATTCTGATTGCGATAACCAATCATCGCCGCCAGCGATGTAGATTTACCCGAACCTGTTGCGCCCACAAAAATAACCAATCCCCGCTGGGTCATCGCCAGTTCTTCAATTATTTCTGGAAGATTAAGTTCAGCAAATTTAGGGATTTCGTCTTTTATTCGTCGCATTACCATTGCAATTTTATTGCGCTGATATAATGCACTCACACGAAAACGTCCGGCACCTGCTGCACTAATAGCATAGTTACATTCTTTATCGCGATCAAAACCTCTTTTTTGGTCATCAGTCATCGTACCAATGACTAATTCACGTGCATCATCTTCCGATAACACGTCTTGCGATATGGTGGCTAACCGCCCATTTACTTTTAAACTTACTGGTCGACCTGCTGTGATGTATATATCTGAAGCTTCATGCTTCACCGCGGCCTTAAGAATCGTTACGATATCCATTGTGCGCTCCTATCGGAATAAATCTTTATTAACTGCTAACGGTAACGCATCGGTTTTACTGACTTGTTTCCGTCTTACTAGATCTTGTAGACATTGATCTAATGTCTGCATACCAATTGCTCCACCCGTTTGAATCGCACTGTACATTTGCGGTACTTTATCTTCACGAATCAAGTTACGAATGGCAGGTGTTCCGATCATAATTTCGTGTGCGGCAATACGACCGCCACCAACACGTTTCATTAATGTTTGTGAAATAACGGCACGCAATGATTCAGAAAGCATTGATCGCACCATTGCTTTTTCGGCGGCTGGAAATACGTCAATAATCCTATCAATTGTTTTTGCCGCTGAAGACGTATGCAGAGTACCAAAAACTAAATGGCCTGTTTCTGCCGCAGTTAATGCTAATTCAATGGTTTCTAAATCACGTAACTCACCTACCAATATGATGTCAGGATCTTGCCGTAAAGCCGACCGCAAAGCTTCACTAAATCCCAAAGTATCTCGATGAACTTCTCGCTGATTAACTAAACATTTTTTGCTTTTGTGCACAAATTCAATCGGATCTTCAATGGTTAAGATATGTTCATTATCTTTGTCATTTTTGTAATCGATCATTGCCGCTAAAGTAGTTGATTTACCTGACCCCGTTGGCCCTGTTACCAATACAATACCGCGCGGATTATCTGAAATATCCTTAAATATAGCGGGCGCACCCAAATCTTCTAAAGTAAGTACTTCAGATGGAATCGTTCTAAATACCGCACCAGCACCTCGATTCTGATTAAAGGCATTCACCCTAAAACGCGCAAGACCAGGAATCTCAAATGAGAAATCCGTTTCAAAAAATTCTTCATAATCTTTGCGCTGTTTATCATTCATAATGTCATACACCATACTGTGTATATCTTTATGTTCTAGTGGTGGAATATTGATCCGCCTAATATCGCCGTCTACACGAATCATCGGCGGTTCACCTGCCGAAATATGTAAATCTGATGCTTTATTTTTTGCACTAAACGTTAGTAATTCAGTAATATCCATCCTATCCTCTACTCTTTATTTTTTCTTATTTTTTCTTGTTTTTCGTTTATTCTTACGTAAAGGTAGCGCGCTAACAACAGGCTTGCAACATGACTGATATAAAAAAGAGACTTATCTCTACTAAAAATACGATTCACCTTGCTGAAGATGCGGCTCAAAGACCACCCTATTCAGTAAGCTTACTGGCTGTTAGCAAAACATGGCCTGCTGAGGCTCTTCGCCATGCAAACCAAGCAGGTCAACGGTTCTTCGGCGAGAATTACTTACAAGAAGCACTTAAAAAGATGTCTGCTTTGGCTGATTTAGATATTGAGTGGCATTTCATTGGGCCAATCCAATCCAATAAAACCAAAGAAATTGCCTCACATTTCGAATGGGTACAAAGCCTCGATCGCGCAAAAATTGCGCAACGTCTCGCCAAACAACGACCAGAAAACCTGCCTGACTTAAATGTTTGCATTCAAGTTAATATTGATAATGAATCGAGTAAGTCCGGAATAACCCCGGTTGAACTATTTTCTTTTGCTCATGAAATCAGCCAAATTGACCGGCTTGTCCTGCGTGGATTAATGATTATTCCAACAAAAACAGCAGATGAAGCTCAACAGCGTATTGCCTTTAAAAAAGCGCGCGATCTTTTCGAGCAATTAGCTAAGCGTTATCCAACCATTGATACTTTATCAATGGGCATGTCTGCTGATATGATCTTAGCCATCGAAGAAGGCAGTACAATGGTACGTATTGGCACAGCATTATTTGGTCAAAGAAAACCAAATATACCCAAATTACTTGAAGATGCAGATTTCAGAGCTTAGCACGAAGGTCAGAACAAGGCGCAATGTGAAGGCAATGACTAGTCCTTGTCGAGCATTGTAACGCAGTGCTGGCATTCGTGCTAAGCTCCCGCTGGGCAAGAGGATAAACCATTATCTTCGTCGTTATAAAACTTAGAATTAGAACGACTAATTCCTGCGTTTTATGCCTAGAATATAATGGCTTCTTCTCTTGCTGAAACCTGCATCCTCAAGTATTTTGGGTATATATAATGATAATCAACCGAATAGGTTAAATAATGAACGACTGTAAAATCACTTTCATCGGCGGCGGCAATATGGCCCGCAGTCTTATTGGCGGACTTATCGCTGATGGCTTTAATCCGGACCACCTTCATATTTCTGATCCCGAGCCGCTTTGCTTGCAAGCACTTACGGACAAATATCCTGTTCATACCTATAGCAGCAATATTGAAGCCGCTAAGGACTGCGATGTTTTAATCCTAGCCGTTAAGCCCCAACAATTACAGGCGGTGGTCAAACAGTTAGCCGCTGATTGGAATAATAACGCCTTACTTATTTCTATTGCCGCGGGGATCCGCATTGCTGATATTGCCCGCTGGTTAGAGCAAGATCAAGCGGCCATTGTGCGGGCCATGCCTAACACACCCGCAATGGTTCAAGCAGGCGCAACCGCATTATGTGCCAGTGATGCTGTTAGCACACAGCAACATGAACTTGCAGAATCTATTTTACGCGCTGTAGGCCTAGCCGTATGGATTGATAACGAAGAACAAATCGATGCCGTGACGGCCCTTTCAGGCAGCGGACCCGCCTATTTTTTCCTTGTTATGGAAGCGATGGAGTTTGCTGCGGTTGAGATGGGATTAGCACCTGAAACAGCGCGTTTATTGTGCTTGCAAACCGCATTTGGTGCCGCCAAAATGGCATTAGAAAGTGATGATTCAACTATCACGCTTCGCCAAAAAGTGACATCCCCTGGCGGTACAACAGAACGCGCCATCCACGAATTAGAAGATGGTGGCGTGCGTAGTTTATTTGAAAATGCGCTTGTTGCTGCCGCATTACGTTCTCGCGAATTAGCCAACCAACTGGGGGAAGACGATGCCTAGCGGTTATTTTAGTAATCCTCTCACCTTTCTAATTGATACCATATTCAGTATCTATATGGGTATCGTTGCATTGCGTATTATCATGCAATGGGCACAGTGGGACTATCATAATCAATTGGTACAACTTATTATTAAAGCCACGCAGATCCCTGTAAAATTCTTACGCAAGTTTATACCTGCTATAGGCCGATGGGATACAGCAACGATTGTATTATTATTTGCTTTAGCACTATTAAAAATAATCCTTATCTTTTCCATAAACATGGGATTTATTACTAATATCTTTGTTCTTGCGAGATTAGTTTTAGCCGATGTTTTTTCATTATTTATTACTTTATTTTCCGCTAGCATTATTATTCAGGTTATTTTAAGTTGGATCGCATCTAATCAGTACAATCCAATTACACCGCTTATTAGTAGAATGAATGCCCCCTTATTACAGCCTGTTCGACGATGGCTTCCGGATATGGGGGGGCTAGACCTATCACCTTTAGTTGTTTTACTAGGATTACAAGTTCTATCAATGTTGGTATTACCTTTGCTTGCTGGCTATCGTTAAATTAATCATTTATCCGTGCTTTCGCTAGCGTTATAATGATTTGTTAATCAATTAGGATTATTCGACCCATGCCAGAAATAATACCGATCGATTCTGTCGGTCTGGTTAAGACTGAGACATTGCATATTGATGCATCGATAACACTAGACTGCGGTCGTAGTTTGCCTAGTTACGACCTTGTGTACGAGACTTATGGCAAACTTAATAGCCAAGCATCCAATGCTATATTAATTTGTCATGCACTCTCTGGCGACCATCATGCGGCGGGGTATCACAGTATGGATGATAAAAAGCCAGGGTGGTGGGATAGCGCAATTGGCCCAGGTAAAGCAATTGATACAAATCAGTTTTATGTAGTAAGTGTAAACAACTTAGGAGGCTGTAAAGGATCAACAGGCCCCATTAGTATTAATCCCGAAACCAATAAACCTTATGGCCCAGACTTTCCTATCGTTACTGTATCTGACTGGGTAAAAAGCCAAGCGATATTAGCTGATTCCTTAGGCATTCAACAATGGGCCGCAGTAGTTGGGGGTAGTTTGGGCGGTATGCAAGCAATGCAATGGGCTATTAGCCTGCCAGATCGTCTTCGTCATGTATTAATCATTGCCGCTGCACCTAAGCTTTCTGCTCAAAATATCGCCTTTAATGAAGTCGCCCGTACCGCCATTAAATCAGACCCTGAATTTCATGATGGCCATTATGCTGAGCATAATACTTTGCCGCGCCAAGGTCTTGGTTTAGCGCGCATGCTTGGACATATTACCTACTTATCTGATGAAGCCATGCACGAAAAATTTGGGCGCGAATTACGTAACGACACGATCAACTATGATTATGGCGTAGATTTTCAAATAGAAAGTTATCTGCGCTATCAAAGTAAATCTTTTGTCGAGCGTTTTGACGCCAATACTTACCTATTAATGACTAAAGCATTAGATTATTTTGATCCGGCACAAGAGTTTGGTGATGATCTTGCAAAAACTGTAGCTTCTATTCAAGCAAAAAGTTTAGTTATCTCCTTTACCAGTGATTGGCGATTCTCACCAGCACGCTCACATGAAATTGTGAACGCGCTACTCAGTGAAAATAAAGAGGTTGTCTATGCAGAAATAGAAGCACATCAAGGTCATGATGCATTTCTGATGCCCATTCCGCGTTATCAACAAGTATTTAAAACCTATATGCAGCGTGTTGCCGCTGATTGTGGTGATGTATGAGTTTGCGCCTCGATTTACAAGTTATCAGTGATTGGATCCCCGATGGTGCTCGCGTACTTGATTTAGGTTGTGATGACGGTACCTTACTTAAGCATCTTCAACAACGTAATATCACCGGCTATGGCTTAGAAATTGACAATAGTAAATTTGCAGATTGTATTAATGCTGGGGTGAATGTTATTCAAGCCGATCTTGATCAAGGCCTACCCCAGTTTGCCGATCAGAGTTTTGATTTTGTTATCTTGTCACAGACCTTACAAGCCATTAATCGCCCTGATTTTTTATTAGAAGAGATTGCACGCGTTGGTAAACAAGGTATTATTGGTTTCCCTAATTTTGGTCATTGGCAATGCCGTTTGCAATTAGCTTTAGGCGGTCATATGCCTGTTTCACGAACCTTATCAAATGATTGGTTTAATACTCCCAATATTCATTTATGCACTGTTCAGGATTTCGAGAAACTCTGTGATGATAAAAGCATATCTATACTGAATCGAAGTATAGTTAATCATGCTCATAAAGATACACTCGGCACAAAACTACTGCCCAATCTATTTGGTCAAATTGCCCTATATCAAATTAAGAAAACCACATAATGAAAAGCTATCAACAACAATTTATCAAATTCGCCATTGAAACAGGTGTGCTTCGCTTTGGTTCGTTTACATTAAAATCCGGCCGAATCAGCCCTTATTTCTTTAATAGTGGTTTGTTCAACACAGGTATAAGTTTAGCCCGTTTAGGACGCTTTTATGCACAAGCTATCACTGAGTCTGAACTAGATTATGACGTGTTATTTGGCCCTGCCTATAAAGGAATTCCTTTAGCATCAACTACCGTCGTGGCCTTAGCCGATCATCATCAACGTGATGTCCCCTATATTTTTAACCGCAAAGAAGCAAAAGATCACGGTGAGGGAGGACAACTTGTTGGTGCCGAACTCTCTGGTAAAGTATTAATTATTGATGATGTTATTTCTGCTGGTACATCGGTGCGTGAATCTGTAGAAATTATCAACAATGAAGGAGCCACACCCGCTGGTGTCATTATCGCCTTAGATCGCCAAGAACGTGGACTAGACAGCCGCTCAGCAATTCAAGAAGTCGAAGCTGAACATAAGATCCCCGTATGTAGCATTATTTGTCTTGATGATTTACTTGAATTTATTCAAAGCGATACCTCATTAGCACAACATTTATCCGCCGTTGAAGCTTATCGCCAACAATATGGTGTTAACTAACCCAAAGCAGCTTAATTGAGATCAAAATGGTTATCACCTCAAAAGCACGTTTAACCCAGCGATTTCCATGCTTTATCACTAAGTGAGAACCCAAGTAGCCACCTAATAATGAGCCTAGCAATAATGCGGGCAACCATTGCCAATAAATCTCACCTAAAATACCCAACGTTATAGCGCCAGCCCCATTCCAAAACAGACCTACCATCACCAAGGTATACGCTACGGCACGTTGGTAATCCATACCAAACCACAACACTAACCAGAGTGTCACAAACAAACCCGTTCCTGATGTCAGTGAACCATTTAATATTCCAAGAAAAAATAATGCAATACCCCCTAAAATCATATTCTTCCGAGCTCGATTTTTAGGATTATAGTCCTGACCTAATTTGGGTTTAAATATTGAATAAAGGCCTAAACCTCCTGTCAAGATCCCTAATGCTATTTGCGCAATATCTTCAGGTACCTGCAAAATCAGATTACCACCTAACACCACGCCCGGCAGGCCGAACAATAGCATCAACAAGACAAACTGCCTTTCTAGCTTGCTGCTAGAAAGGTATCGTGCTGCGGCCCCCAAACCCAAGGCAACACTCGCTACCTTATGCGTTGCCAGTGCAACAGAAAATGATAAACCTAAGAAGATAAGTATCGGGAATTGAATTAATCCTGCACCGCCGCCACTAAACGCAGATAAAGTATTTGAAACTAATGCCGTTATAAAGAGGACTAATTGATCAAATAGGTTCAACTTTAGGGAAACTCCTTATAAAATAGAGGTTATGAAAATTAAATACTACATAATTGTACTGTCATTTTTACTTTCAGTAATAAGCTTGCCATCTCATGCAGGGAAAATATACCGTTTTCTTGATAAAAATGGTGTTTCCACCTTAAGTAAGGTGTTGCCGCCTTACGCTGCACAACAGGGCTATGACATTCTTGATGACAAATCATACCGTATAATCGAGCGAGTATTAACATTAGAAGAATTATCGAAAAAAAATGCTGAAGAACAACGCATTGCCGATCTTAAAGAAGAAGAAGAAAAGCTTAAGGCTGAGCAGCAACAGCGTAGACTAGAACGTATTATCAATGATCGCAGTTTGGTGGATCGCTATCCTGATGACCGTGTAATGATTAAGGCTAGAGACACTGATTTAGCTTTTATAAAAAAACAAATAGCGGATGTAAAAGAACATCAAGAGGCAAACCGCAATAAACTGCACAAATTACAACAAAGTGCCGCTGAAGCAGAGTTAGCTGGTCAAACAGTTAGCTCTGGAGTCGAAGAAAATTTGGCTGCAGCCCGCAATGAGATTTTAAATGATGAATTGCATATTGAACGTTTGCAGGCTGAATACACTCTTACTGCGGCGCAATATGAGGTAGATTTGGCTCGATTGCGAGAGTTGCTTAATATTCCCGAGCCTGTAGAAGAAGAGTTGCCATTGGTCAAAAATACAGACACAGCTACTGAGTAGAATTTAGAATCCGAAGAAAAATAAGTTGTTTAAACTAATGTTTTCAGCACCTGTATCAACCGCTGGTTTTGCTCTGCTGTGCCTATAGTGATACGCAAAAACTGATTAATTCTTTTGTGTTTGAAATGGCGAACAATGATACCTTGCTGTCGCAGTCCTGCCGAAAGTTCTTCAGCATCAAATTGTGGGTGAGTTACAAACACGAAGTTTGCAGATGAAGGCAACACATCAAAACCAAACTTTTCTAGCTCCTGAACTAGCTGTTGACGACTAGTCATGATCTTGTTATTTGTTAACTCAAAATATTCTTGATCATTAAAGGCTTCAATCCCGGCATTAACCGCTAAGTTGCTCATAGGATACGAGTTAAAGCTATCTTTCACCCTCACCAAGGCTTCAATTAGATCGCGATGACCAATAGCAAAACCGATTCTTAAATTTGCCAAAGACCGTGACTTTGATAATGTTTGGGTAACGAGTAAATTTGGATATTTATCAACGAGCGATATTGCTGTTTCGCCACCAAAGTCAATATATGCTTCATCAATGACTACAACCGATTCAGTATTATTTTGTAATAGCCTTTCAATTTCACCTAGTGCGAGCAAACGACTTGTCGGTGCATTTGGATTGGGGAAAATAATCCCGCCATTTTTCTGTTGATAGTCATTAATATCAATTTCAAACTGCTCGGTAAGCGAAACAGTCTGATAATTTATTTGATATAATTGGCAATATACCGGATAAAAACTATAGGTAATATCAGGAAATAAAAGTGGCGCCTCATGCTGAAATAAGGCATTAAAAATATGTGCTAATACTTCATCTGAACCATTTCCGGCAAAGACTTGTTTCGTCTCAACATGATAATAATCAGCAAGTGTTTGTTTTAACTTGCCACTGTCAGGGTCGGGATATAAGCGAAGGTTATCATTAATACTTTGCTTTAAAGTTTCAAGCACTTTAGGCGATGGCCCATAAGGGTTTTCATTGGTATTTAGCTTAATTAAATCAGCAATTTTGGGTTGCTCCCCCGGTACATAAGGCTCTAAATTATGTACAACAGGGCTCCAAAATCGACTCACAATGCAATCCTTAATTCTTTAGACGGTATTCAGCTGATCGAGCGTGTGCCGTCAGGCTTTCACCTCGTGCTAAAACAGAAGCAATTTGACCTAAACTTTGTGCACCTTGCTCTGACACTTGAATCAAACTAGACCGTTTTTGAAAATCATAAACACCTAATGGTGAACTAAAACGTGCTGTGCGCGATGTTGGCAGCACATGATTAGGACCAGCACAATAATCACCTAGCGCTTCGGCAGTATATCGCCCCATAAATATGGCACCTGCATGTCTAACTTTTTTAGACATAGTCATGGGATCTTCAACCGATAATTCTAAATGTTCTGGTGCAATAAAATTAGAGACTTCAACTGCTTCATCAAGATCTTTTACCAGAATAAATGCGCCGCGTTCAGTTAAAGATGTATTAATGATCTCTTGGCGTTCCATTGTTGGTAATAATTGTTTAATCGCATCACTTACCTTACTAAGGAACTCGGCATCATCCGAAATTAAAATAGACTGTGCATCTTCATCATGTTCTGCTTGCGAGAATAAATCCATCGCAATCCATTCCGGATCCGTCTTACCATCACAAATGACTAAAATTTCAGACGGTCCTGCAATCATATCAATACCAACCGTGCCAAAGACCATGCCTTTAGCAGTAGCCACATAAATATTGCCCGGGCCAACAATTTTATCGACTTGAGGAATGGTTTCTGTGCCATAAGCTAAGGCTGCGATAGCCTGTGCACCGCCAATAGCAAAAATGCGATCAACGCCTGCAATAGCCGCTGCCGCAAGCACCAAATCATTCACTTCATCATCAGGCGTAGGCACCACCATAATGAGTTCATCAACCCCTGCTACCTTAGCTGGAATAGCATTCATTAATACTGATGACGGATAGGCTGCTTTACCACCCGGCACATACAATCCTGCACGTTCTATCGCTGTTATCTGCTGACCTAAAACCGTGCCATCCGCTTCAGTATATGTCCACGAATCTTGTTTTTGATGTTCATGATAACTACGAACGCGATCGGCGGCTTTTTCTAAGGCTTGTCGCTGCTCTGTAGGGATCTTTTCTAATGTCGCATGTGCTTGTGATAGCGGGATTTCTAAATCCGCCAAGTTTGCCGCCTTAACGCGATCAAAACGGCGACTAAACTCAATAACAGCGGCATCACCTCGTGTTTTCACTTGCGTTAGAATATCGCGCACTGTTTCGGTTACAGCGGTATCTGAAACCGCCTCCCATGCAAGCAAGTCTTCTAGTTGTTGCCAAAAATCTACAGCATTTGTATTCAGTTGTTTCATATTAACTATTTTTCTGTTCTATTGTGCTTTAATTGCGATGCGAATATCATCAATAAATTGTTGAATTCGTGCATGTTTCATTTTCATTGAAGCTTTGTTCACTACAAGACGCGAACTAATATCTGCAATATGTTCCATTGGCACCAGGCCATTAGCACGTAATGTATTGCCTGTATCGACCACATCAACAATACGATCCGCCAAGCCCACTAAAGGGGCGAGTTCCATTGAACCATAAAGCTTGATAATATCTACTTGTGTACCTTGCTCTGCATAAAATCGACGCGTGCTTTCAACAAATTTAGTAGCCACTTTTAAACGACCTGCCCGCGCCGTATCATTTTCACGACCCGCGGTCATTAATTTGCACTGTGCAATTTCTAAATCTACAGGCTCATATAATTCTGCTTTTGGATGCTCAAGCAAAACATCTTTACCCGCAATTCCCATATCGGCACCACCATATTCAACATAAGTAGGCACATCTGATGCACGCACAATAATCAACCTAACATCAGGCTGCGTTGTCTCTAATATCAGCTTTCTGCTGGTTTCAGGATCGTCAATGGGCTCAATGCCCGCCGCTTTAAGTAATGGCAATGTTTCTTTGTATATACGCCCTTTTGACAAGGCGAGTGTTAAATAATTAGCCATTTATCCTCTTCCTGGGACGCGGCGAATATTCGCACCCAACTGCTGTAATTTTTCTTCTATACATTCATAACCACGATCAATGTGATAAATACGTTCCACAGTCGTGTCACCATCAGCCACCAATGCTGCTAGCACTAAGGATGCTGAGGCACGAAGGTCTGTAGCCATGACCGGTGCTCCTGCTAGCCTCTCTCGACCATTAGACATTACCGTATTACCTTCAACTTGTAGATCTGCCCCCATACGTTGCAACTCTTGTACATGCATAAAACGATTTTCAAATACCGTTTCAACAATGGTAGCTTGTCCCTCAGCCACACAGTTAAGTGCCGTAAATTGTGCCTGCATATCCGTCGGAAATGCTGGATAAGGTGCCGTACGAATACTGACTGCTTTAGGCCGCTTGCCGTGCATATCAAGTGAAATCCAATCGTCACCTGTTTCAATATCAGCGCCCGCCTCTTCAAGCTTTAAGAGTACCGCTTCTAATTCATTGGCATCCGTATCTTTAAGTTTTACCTTGCCACGTGAGATCGCAGCTGCAACAAGATAGGTACCCGTTTCAATTCTATCTGGAAGGATTTTATACGGCGCACCATGCAAAGTTTTAACACCTTCTATTTCTAGTGTTGCCGTGCCTATACCTGAAATCTTAGCGCCCATATTATTCAAATAATTAGCCAAATCAACCACTTCTGGTTCACGAGCAGCATTTTCGATAATCGTTGTGCCTTCTGCTAACGTAGCCGCCATCATCAAATTTTCAGTTCCTGTCACGGTAACTTGATCCATAAAGAGGTGAGCACCTTTAAGGCCTCCACCATCTGTAGCACGAATATAGCCATTCTCAACTTTAATATCCGCACCCATTTGCTCAAGTCCACGCAAATGTAAATCCACAGGTCGCGAACCAATGGCACAACCGCCAGGTAACGACACGTCTGCTTTGCCAAACTTAGCTAACAATGGGCCCAAGACTAAAATAGAAGCGCGCATCGTTTTAACTAAATCGTAAGGCGCTTCAGTATCCGTTAATGTTGTAGGGTCAATAACAACAGCTGAACGCTCATCCACCGTTATACTGACACCCATTCGGCCTAATAGCTCTAGTGTCGTTGTAATATCATGTAAGTGTGGCACATTACCGATGTGCACAGGCGAGTCAGCCAATAATGCACCCATTAAAATAGGTAATGCTGCATTTTTAGCGCCCGAAATACGGATTTCACCACTGAGTGGTGCACCGCCATTGATAATCAGTTTATCCATGTAGTCTCACGATTGTTGCCCACCTAAATTGTGTGGGGCACAGATGTTTTTAAGGCTAGTGCATGCAAAGCACCTTCAAAGCTATCACCTAAAGTGGCATAAACCATTTTATGTTGCGCAATCAATGTTTTTCCCGCAAAAGAAGGGCTTTCAACATGTGCATCAAAATGCTGACCATCATCACCCAAAACTTCGACTGTTGCATCAGGCAGGCCTGCTTCAATTAACTTTTGTATTTGTAAAGCGTTCATTTTATATTCTAACTTCTAATTGTTATTGTGCCGGTAGTAACTCATCTACACCACTAGCATTGGCAATTGCTAACATTTGAGACGGAATATTATAAAACATAATTTCTTTGCTGTTTGTTTTTGCGAATCTCATCCAATCAATTAGTAGGGCTAAACCGGCACTATCGCTACGTGTTACGTCCGTAAAATCAATCTTTAACTTAGGATGGCTCTCAAATAAAGCGGGGGATTGCTCAAGCAATGCGTTCACAGTTGCGAATGTGAGCTCACCTGCGACATGAAATAAATTCTCTTTTGAATCAAAACTTAAGGAATACGGTTCGCTCATATTTTTACCTTTTCATTCTTTTTCACAAGGCTTTCAATCAACTTATCCATGCCTTCATTACGAATCTGCGTTGCAAAAGTAGATCTATAATTGGTCACTAAACTAATGCCATCAATTTTCACATCATAAACCTTCCATACATCTGCTTTATTCTGATACATAGATAATGCCATGGGGATTGACGGACCACCAGGCTGAATAATTTCCATCGGAACTTTTACTTTCTTTTTCTTCAAATCACCACGCGTAGGTAGAAAGTTTATTTTTTCATCTGTGTATTCCAGCATTGCTGTCGAGTATGACCTAATCAGTAATATGCGGAATTCTTCGGTAAATTGTTCTTTCTGCTCCGACGAGGCTTTACGCCAATTTCTACCCAATGCTAATTTAGCCATTTTATTAAAGTCAAAATGCGGCATGATTATAGATTCTACTAAGCCAAAAATAATAGAAGGATCTTTTTCTAGCTCTACTTCATTATCTTTCAATGCTTGAAGCATATTTTCCGTAGAATTCTGAATTAAGGATTGAGGGTCTGTTGCATCGGCCTTAGCGGAAGCCACATAAAAAACGCTTAGTGCTAGCAGAATTAACACTGTTAACAGTTTATTAAAAATAGTTTTATTGGCCATAACTATTCATCGCCTCCAGCTTTACTAAATAGGAATTGACTTATCATTTTCTCTAATACCAATGCTGGTTGTGTCAGATCTATGACATCACCATCTTGTAAAAATTCATCCTCAGCACCGACTTCAAGGCCAATATACTGTTCTCCTAACAAACCAGCAGTATAAATACTGGCAGCCGTATCAGTTGGAATATTATTAAAATCAGCATAAATACTTAATGTTACTTCTGCATTATAGGTCTCAGGACTAAGTGAAATGCTAGACACGCGGCCAACACGCACACCGGCCATCGTCACAGGTGAACGTACCTTCAAACCGCCAATATTTTCAAACTCTGCAATGACTTTGTAACCGGCATCGTCATTAAACTCAGTAAAATTACTCACTTTCATTGCCAATACAAATATTGCTACAAGACCGGCAGCTACAAACATTCCTACTGTGATCTCGGTACTTTTGTTTTGTATCATTTAATCTTCCTCAGTAATAAAATAGTAACAGTTCAGGTAGCCCTTAAAATTTAACAGTTTAAGGCCGAAAATGTGAGTTCACAAGGGTGAATGACCATTTTCGAACGCAGAAATGGTGAATTTTAAGGGTTAGCTGAATTGTTAACCCCCAAACATGAGTGCTGTTAGCACGAAATCCAACCCTAAAATAGCAAAAGCTGAGTGCACTACTGTGCGCGTCGTAGCTCGTCCAACGCCTTCTGATGTAGGTATGGCATCATAGCCTTCAAATAGTGCTATCCATGTCACCACAAAGCCAAAAACGACACTTTTAATAACACCATTTAATACATCGCCATACCAATCTGTTTTAACCTGCATTTGCGACCAAAAAGCGCCATCATCCACACCTAACAGTCCGTGTCCTACTAAAAACCCACCATAAATGCCTACAGCACTAAAAATAGCGGCCAGCAATGGCATCGATATAACACCCGCTAAAAATCGCGGTGAAATAACACGTCGAATCGGGTCAACAGCCATCATCTCCATGCCTGATAGTTGTTCTGTGCTTTTCATTAGTCCGATTTCAGCTGTTAATGCTGAACCGGCTCGTCCTGCAAATAATAACGCGGCTACAACGGGCCCTAGCTCACGAACTAATGATAATGACACTAAAACGCCCAATGATTCTTCAGCGCCAAAATCAACCAAGGTATTATATCCTTGTAACCCTAACACCATTCCTACAAACAAGCCTGATACTAAAATTAAAGCAAAAGACAATACGCCTACTGAAAATAATTGCTGAACAACTAGCGAACCTCTAAGAAATAAGCCAGGAATCCCTGCTAATACTTGCATTAAAAACAAATGAGCACGTCCAAGTCGTTCAAATGTGCCTAGTCCCCAACGACCAAGACGTCGAATTGTCTCAATCATATTCTTTCCTCTGGGTTTAATAAATCGTCTGACAAACTGACACCGGGATAATGGAAAGGCACCGGGCCATCGGGCAAACCTTGCATAAACTGTTGCACCCATTGCGAAGAAGATTTTTTCAATTGCACTGATGAACCTTTTTCAATCACCTTTCCACCTGATAATAAATAAATAGAATCGGCTATTTCAGCGGTTTCAACCACATCATGTGAAACGATAATACTAGTTAGCTTCATCGCATCATTCATTCGATGGATCAAATTGACCAATGTTCCCATTGAAATAGGGTCTTGTCCGGTAAAAGGTTCATCGTACATAATCATCATTGGATCAAGTGTCATTGCTCTTGCCAAAGCAACACGCCTCGCCATACCACCTGATAACTCACTCGGCATCATATCACGCGCACCGCGCAATCCTACTGCCTGTAATTTCATGAAAACTAAATCACGGATCATGCTTTCAGGTAAGTCTGTGTGCTCACGAATGGGAAATGCCACATTATCGAATACATTAATATCAGTTAGTAGCGCGCCGCTTTGAAAAAGCATGCCCATACGCTTGCGCAATTCATATAATTCTTTATGTGACAGCTTGTGAACATCTTGACCATCAACTTCAATCGTTCCTTTGTCTGGACGTAACTGTCCGCCGATTAAGCGCAACAAAGTTGTCTTTCCGGTACCACTTGGCCCCATGATCGCAGTAATTTTCCCGCGGTGAATGTCTATGTTCACCCCTTCAAAAATGGCCTTATCACCACGATAGAAGTGCAAATCCCTGATTTTTATCAGTGGCACTATAGTCTCCAACTTAAAAAAACGATTTAAAAAAGGTTCAATTTTCAATAATATAGCAGTGTAAGTCAAATTTGATTGTGGAAAATATTGACTTGTTACGATAAAGTATCCCTACTAGATTCTAGTTAATCGTGACCTGACAGAAAATATTAGGGAACTAATTACCGATATCAGCACTCTGAGTTAGTGCGGATCCAAAATTTAATTACCGCCTAAACGGAGAGGAATAATGAAGAAATTTTTACATTTTATAATTGCAGCACTGATGGTTGCACCTATGGTAGCAACAGCACACGGCCCAAGTCGCCAACAAGTTAAAGAAACAATCACAATTAATGCATCACCTGAAAAAGTCTGGGCAATGGTTAAAGACTTTGGCGCTATTGATAAATGGCACCCTGCCGTTGCTAGTGTTGAAATGAAAGATGAAAAAACACGTGTTTTAACATTAGGTTCTGAAGGAAGCCCAACGATTACCGAAGAGCTTCAAAAAGTTGATGATGAAAAAATGATGCTAATCTATAAAATTACTGGCATGTCAGTTGTAAAAACAATTACATTTAATAGTAAAGACACACCTTATTTCACATTACCTGTTGCGACATATAAATCGTGGATGACGGTTAAGGCCGTAGATGGTGGCAGTGAAGTGCAATGGAAATCTAAATTTTACCGTTCATTCATGGATAACCCTCCTGTTCCAGAAGGTCAAAGTGATAAAGATGCAGTTGAAACAATTAAAGCTGTTATCACTTCAGGTCTAGAAAACTTAAAAGTAGTTTTGGAAAAATGAGAGACGAAGCGGCCTTGCCAACAAAATAGCAAGTAACCACTCAATCAACCTCAATGCTTTTATTGTTAATTGATTCACCGAAAAAGGCGATCTTGAAAAAGATCGCCTTTTTTCTTGTTTTAGGATTGCTTACCGCATGTAATGCTAAGCAACATCCGCCTTATGCCTATATCACCAATCAACTAAGTGATGATATGAGTGTCATTGATACTTCAACCCAGCAAGTTATTCACACCATCCCAATGGGTAATCGTCCAGTAGGTATAGCCCTTAGCAATAATAATCGTGCCTTTATTACAAATTCAGAAGGCCAAGATCTCACCATATTAGATACTTCAACAATGAGGGTGATATCACACATACCAACGCCTTCAGGTCCCGTAGGCATCGCCACAAATAATAATGGTTCAAAAGTCTATATTGCCGATTGGTATCAGCATAAAATATCAGTAGTCGATCCTAAACAAGCCAAAATTATTTCCACTATCTTTGTAGGGAATTCACCGGCCGGACTAATTGTTGATGACAATCGCCAGCGGCTGTATGTTGCGAACCGTGACGACAATAATGTTATGATTATCGATACTGCCACCCAAAATGTTTTACACACCATAAACGTTGGGTCAGCCCCATTTGGCTTAGCCTTATCACCTGATGGCAACACACTTTATAGCGTCAATGTTCGTTCTAGTAACGTCAGTGTAATTGATACCAATTCCGCCAAAGTCACCCGCACCATTAATGTCGGTGAATGGCCTTATTGCGCCGTTGTCAGCCCCGATGGCAAACATCTTTATGTTACCAACCAAGACGACAGCACTATTTCAATAATCGACACAGTGAACCCATCAATCATTAGCACAGTCGATGTTGGGGACTCACCCGAAGGCATCGACATTACACCCGATGGCCAATATGTTTATGTCACCAACTGGGGCGATGGCACCATCTCAGTCATTAACACCGATAATTATAACGTCGAAAACATAATTAAAACGGGCAAAGGTAGCCGCGCATTCGGACAATTTATCAGCCAATGAGCGACATCACCGTTAGCACTGATTCAGCCTCATTAGAACTACAAGCAAACGAATTAGCAAGGCAACTCAGCCTCCCCTTTAGCATTTTAAATCCAGATCAAATTCAGCTTGTTATCACCCAACAGCATTTCGAAATACGCACACCCGATTTAGGCAACCCGATCTTTATCGACTTTGAAGCGGGTAAAAATGCCCATCGAAGACAATTTGGTGGTGGCCGAGGTCAACCGCTAGCTAAAGCGATTGGCCTGAAAAAAGGTGCTACACCCACCATTATTGATGCCACGGCTGGTTTTGGACGTGATGCTTTTGTGCTAGCAAACCTAGGCTGTAAGATTACATTAATAGAACGGAATCCATTAATTGCCAGCTTGCTAGATGATGCATTACAACGAGCAACTGACAATTTAGATCTTCAACAAGTAATAAGCCGAATGTCACTCATCAACAAAGATGCGATTCACTATTTCAGCACGCTAGAAAACCATCAGCATCCAGACGTTATCTACTTAGATCCCATGTACCCAAGCCGAGAAAAGTCAGCCCTAGTTAAAAAAGATATGCGATTATTACACGAACTTGCAGGGCCAGATATAGATAGCGAGCAACTACTTACTATCTCTCGTGATGTAGCATTAAAAAGAGTGGTAGTTAAACGTCCTAAATTAGCCCCGTTTATCGATGACCAAAAACCAACCACCAGTATTGAAAGTAAAAATACGCGTTATGATGTCTATTTGGTAAATTAATATAAGGAAATACAATGAATTTTATTGCGATTGATGTAGAAACTGCAAATTCAGATTTATCCAGTATATGTCAAATTGGTATAACTCAATTTATCGATGATAAAATTAGCCAGCAATGGGAATCCTTAATCGATCCAGAAACTCATTTTGACTGGATGAACACAATGGTTCATGGCATAGAAGATGATGATATTCGGGGGAAGCCAACATTCAATCAAGTATTCGATAAAATTAAGACCTTTTTAGAAGGGGGAATAACCATTAGTCATTCATCTTTTGACAAAAGCGCAATATCAAAAGTAACGATGAAATATGGCCTTGAACAAATAAATACCCAGTGGGTTGATTCCGCAAAAGTAGCTCGACGAACATGGCCACAGTTTGCAAAAAGTGGTTATGGCCTAAAGAACTTAAGTGAATTTCTTGGTATAGAATTTAAACACCATGATGCACTTGAAGATTCAATGGTTGCAGGAATTATAATATTGAGAGCCATTGAGCATTCAGGTACAAGTTTAAACGAGTGGGTTAGCAGAGCTAACAGACCCATTACTCCATCTTCAAACAGTGAAATGCTTGAGCCAAACATTGATGGTGGTCACTTTGGCGAGATACTCGTATTTACAGGAGCGTTATGCTTACCTAGACGAGAGATGATAGTGCTAGCAACAAATAGTGGTTGCACTGTCACATCAAGTGTAACAAAGAAAACAACAATTCTAGTTGTTGGAGATCAAGATATAGAAAAACTTGCGGGCCATACTAAAAGTAGTAAGCATCGTAAAGCTGAAGAGCTGATCAAAAAAGGCCAGCGAATAAGAATATTATCTGAGTCTGACTTCTCAACTTATATCCGTTAGCCTTTGCTATAGATTCCGGCTTAAAACATACCGAAACGAGGTAACTGTAGGGTAAATGACGGCATTATTTTTTAGCTTGCTGATCCAACATTTTCAACCGATCCAACTTCTCAGCAATCTTAATCTCTAAACCACGATTAACAGGCTGGTAATAATTCCGAGGCGTCATACCCTCAGGAAAATAATCTTCTCCCGCCGCATACGCATCGGGTTCATCATGTGCATAACGATATTCTTTACCGTACCCCAACTCTTTCATTAGCTTAGTCGGTGCATTACGTAAGTGAATAGGCACTTCGGCTGAACCTTGTGTTTTTACATCATGCATCGCGGCATTAAAGGCGGTGTAAACAGCATTACTTTTTGGGGCGCTTGCCAAATATACTACCGCTTGGGCAATCGCTAAGTCTCCCTCTGGTCGGCCTAATTTATCGAAGCTTTCCCATGCATCTAATGCGATGCGTAAACCTCGTGGATCGGCATTACCGATATCTTCGCTCGCCATGCGCACTATTCGGCGCATTAGATAAACGGGATCACAGCCGCCATCTAACATTCGGCATAACCAATATAAAGCACCATCTGGCGATGAACCTCGCACTGATTTATGTAATGCTGAGATCTGATCATAAAAAGCTTCACCGCCTTTATCAAAGCGGCGTAATGTGCCGGATAACACTTCGGCCAAGTCATCTTCTTTAACTTGTTTTTGACCTTTGCTATCGGCAAGGTCGATCACTATTTCTAATAGATTTAATGCTCGCCTGCCATCGCCATCAACGGCTTGCGATAATTGGTCGCGTAGCTCATCGGCTAGTTCAATTCCTCGATCAGCCACCCCCAATTTATCATCATTCATTGCGCGATCTATTATTTGACGTAAGTCTTCACTACCCAATGACTGCAATACATAGACACGCGCTCGTGATAGCAATGCATTATTCAATTCAAATGAGGGATTTTCAGTAGTCGCACCAATAAAGGTAAACGTGCCATCTTCTACATAGGGTAAAAAAGCATCTTGCTGCGATTTATTAAAGCGATGTACTTCATCAACAAATAATAGTGTTCGCTTACCTTGTTCCTGTTGTAATTGTTGTGCCCTTGTTACAGCGGCCCGCACTTCTTTAACACCGGCTAATACGGCTGAAATCGAGATAAATTCCATATCGCAATAGCCTGCGATTAATTTACCAAGCGTGGTTTTACCTGTGCCGGGCGGCCCCCAGAAAATCATTGAATGTGGGTGGCCAGATGATATAGCTTGTCTAAGCGGTTTGCCTTCAGCTAATAAGTGTTTTTGACCAATATAATCATCCAGAGATGTTGGCCGCATTCGATCTGCAAGTGGCCGTCCTGCTAGATCATCAATATTTTCAAATAAGCTACTCACTTATATACCAGTACAGTTTTTACCGTTTCGTCATCCCGGCAAGCTTTTAGCCGGGATCTGAGTCTAAGCAAGACTCCCGCTAAAAACATGCGGGAGTGACGAGAGAGTGAAAATGTTTCAGCTTGAATGATTATAGATCTATCACTTATCAATATTACTGCTCTACTGCGTTAAGATTAAGTTCCGTCTCGCCCACCACGTCAACACCCTCTGGCGGAGTAAAAACAAATAAATCATCCGCTAACTTAGGATTTTCAACGACGTTGTTAAACACCAAACGTGTTTGTTGATCAAAACTATCTTTCATTATCATTTGGCGAAGGCCTTTTTCATCGAAGGCTAACATGATTTTTTGAAAGCTAGATTCAAGCTCTTTAGGAACAAGATCTACCCATAACATGCCGTCATCAGATGGAATATCTGTAAGTAAGTACTTATCTTCTGGCTTTGTTTCACCTGATAATAAGGTTGCCGGTGTATCAGCTAACGCTTCTAATTGTGAGTTGACTGTAACCTGCTCAAGATCGACATCATAAAACCAAATGCGTTGCCCATCTGCCACAATTTGTTGTGGATACGGGTCTTGATAGTCCCAACGAAACCGTCCGGGACGATCTAATGCAAACGTACCATTTGCTTCCTCCATGACTTGCCCATTTGGGTCAAATACGGTTTGATTAAAGTCTGCTTGAAAGGTCGCGACAGTTTGCACAAAGTGATTGAGTTTTTCTATTCCAGATTCTGTTGCTATTACTGAAAAAGACCAAGTAAGTGCAAGACCTGCAAACAAAGATCGTGTCATTAGTTTTATCATTCAATTTTCCGTTTTTTATTAATGTTGCTAATGTGACAACTGTTCACTAACAATTACTGCATTAATCTCTTGGTGGTGGTGCTAAAACTTCTCGACTACCATTACCTTGCATGGCAGACACAACACCTGCCGCTTCCATTGCTTCAACAATCCTAGCGGCTCGGTTATAGCCTATCTTCAATCGTCTTTGCACTCCTGAAACAGAGGCACGGCGCGACTCAACAACAACCTGCACAGCTTGGTCATAAAGTGGATCTTGTTCGCCATCACTAGCATCTGCTAATCCATCACTATTCACTTCTTCAACAGGTGGCTGAATTATTTCTTCTAGGTAATTCGGCTGTGCATTTTTCTTCAAGAAATTCACCACCGCATGCACTTCGTTATCATCAACAAATGCGCCATGCACCCGTTCAGGCAAGCCCGAGCCCGGTGGGAGATACAACATGTCACCCTGCCCTAATAACTGCTCTGCGCCCATTTGATCTAAGATGGTCCGTGAATCAATGCGCGACGATACTTGAAAGGCAATACGTGTAGGAATATTGGCTTTGATTAAACCGGTGATGACATCCACTGAAGGACGTTGCGTTGCTAATATTAGATGAATACCTGATGCGCGTGCTTTTTGTGCCAAGCGAGCAATGAGCTCTTCAACTTGCTTGCCCACTACCATCATCATATCGGCCAACTCGTCAATTACCACAACGATAAAGGGCAAAGGCTCCAACGTTTCTGGCGGCTCACCATCGACTAAATCAACAGTGGGATCAACAATCGGCTCACCACGATCAATGGCTTCTTGCACTTTTTTGTTATAGCCCGTGATATTACGTACACCCATTGCCGCCATGAGTGGGTATCGGCGCTCCATTTCTGCTACACACCACCGCAAAGCATTAGCCGCTTCTTTCATATCGGTAACAACAGGTGTTAATAAATGTGGAATATCTTCATACACTGACAATTCCAACATTTTAGGATCGATCATGATGAGTCGCACTTGCTCAGGCGTAGCCTTATAAAGCAAGCTTAGAATCATGGCATTAATACCTACAGATTTCCCTGAACCTGTCGTACCCGCCACCAGCAAATGCGGCATTTTTTCTAAATCAGCCGATACAGGACGCCCGGCAATATCTTTACCCAGTGCCATCATCAATACCGACTTACTGTTTTCATATTCTGGTGAGCCTAGAATCTCACGCAAACGCACAATATCTCGGTTTACATTAGGGATTTCCAAACCAACAACTGGCTTTCCGGGAATCACTTCAACTACACGCACACTACTCACCGATAAAGCACGAGCTAAATCTTTAGCTAATCCAGAAATACGGCTTACTTTAATTCCCGGTGCGGGTTGCAGTTCAAAACGTGTCACCACTGGCCCCGGTTGCACTTCTACCACCTGCACTTCTACACCAAAATCTTTTAACTTCAACTCCACTTGGCGAGATAAAGCTTGCAACACATCTTCACTATAACCACTGACACTTTCGCCGGGCACATCAAGCAAAGCTAATGCCGGCATCGCACCTTCTTCAGCGGTTTCAAATAAGGGCACTTGCCGTTCTTTTTCTTCGCGCTTACTGACTTTCACTTCTTCGATAACGGGTTCAATTCGTACTTTAGCACGTGATTTTATCTTCTCATTTTGTTCTAAAAAAACATCTTCACGGCGTTGTTTCACTTGTTTTGCTGCGAGATCTTCTTTTAGGCCTCGCACCCAAGATGAAATAGTATAAAAAATAGCCAATGCAAACGCACCTAAACGGTCAATAACCATTAACCATGACAAGCCTGTAAATAAAGTTACGCCTGTTAATAACACCGCCAATAATAATAATGTTGTGCCAGAAGTACCAAAAACAGAGGTAAAGCCATTACCTACAACCTCACCTAATACGCCGCCAGCACCCATCGGTAAATAGTGCGCGTAATCCATTAGGCTTAAGGAAGATAATCCACTAGCTGCTGCCAACGCCATCACTAAGCCAATCGCTTTAATGATCCAAAAATGTAATGCGTCAGATGGATCAGCCGTTTTGCCCCAACTAAACAGCAGCCAGCCACTAAACCCCAACATAAGCGGCGATAAATAGGCAGGAAAGCCAAAACCAAAAAGCAAGGTATCCGCCAGCCAAGCACCCACAATTCCGCCACGGTTTGCTATCACATCATCCATACCGGTGGTAGACCAACCGGGATCGGTAGGCTGATAAGACCATAAAGCGAGTAATAAATAGGCTGCCAGAGCTAAAGACAAAATCAGTGCCGCTTCGCGCAAGCGAAAGCTAATTGCGCCCGATACAACTTCTTGCTTGTCTTTAGAATCAATTCGTGTTGCTTGAGCCAAAGTGATATTTCCAGTTGTTCCAATAATTTAGCGTGTTATTTTAACACAGCTTTACAAGTTTTATGCTTTACCAAACAGACCTTTGCCGATAAGCTGTTGTGCATCACATATTTTGGAGAAAAAAAATGGCTGAAGCTAAACATTGTCGCTTATTAATTTTAGGTTCTGGTCCTGCCGGATACACGGCCGCAGTGTATGCTGCACGCGCCGCACTTGAACCCGTGTTAATAACAGGTATCGAACAAGGCGGACAACTCACCACAACAACCGATGTTGATAACTGGCCTGGCGACGATCAAGGTGTTGAAGGTCCAGAGTTAATGCAACGTATGCAACGACACGCTGAGCGTTTTGGTACAGACATCATTTTTGACCACATTCACACAACTGATTTAAGCAAACGTCCCTACACACTAACAGGCGATGCCGGCACGTATACTGCTGATGCATTAATTATCGCCACCGGCGCATCTGCCATGTATTTAGGCCTAGAATCAGAAGAAGCATTCAAAGGTCGCGGCGTATCAGCCTGCGCCACCTGTGATGGTTTCTTTTACAAAAACCAACCCGTTGCCGTTATCGGCGGAGGCAATACCGCAGTTGAAGAAGCTTTATACCTATCTAATATTGCCTCAAAAGTCACCGTAATTCACCGTAGAGACTCCTTCCGCAGTGAAAAAATTCTCAGTGCACAACTACTGAAAAAAGCCGAAGAAGGCAATGTCGATATTCTATGGAATCACGAACTAGATGAAGTATTGGGCGACGATGCCGGCGTAACCGGGCTACGGGTTAAAAGCACAGAAGATGGCAGCACCCAAGAAGTTCCCGTACAAGGCGTCTTTATCGCCATTGGTCATAAACCCAATACCGATATTTTTGCCGGACAACTTGACATGGAAAATGGCTACATCACCCAAGTGAAAGGCACACAAACCAGTGTTCCCGGTATCTTTTCAGCAGGCGATGTCTCTGACCATATCTACCGCCAAGCGATCACCTCTGCTGGTGCGGGTTGTATGGCCGCATTAGATGCTGAACGTTTTTTGGAGAGTGAGAAGTAAGAGCATATTGATAACCCCACTTGCCCTTTTCAGAGGTTAGCACTAGCAAATGAATGATGAAAATCAAATAGAAAAAACTATTCGTACATACTTTGATTGTATGTACGAATCAAGTGCCGAGAAGGCGCGTGCTGCATTTCATGCCAACGCATTGATCGCTGGGTACATGGAAGACGGTCTCCATCAGATGTCAGTAAACGACTTCGCAAGTCTTGTTGAAAACCAGCAACCATCCCCCAAGGAAAAAGGCGATCTCATTCGGCTTGATATTCTTTCAATTGAAATGGCTGGGAATACAGCTGTCGCCCGAGTGCGTGATGATTATTTGGGCATGACGTTTCTAGATACATTGTCTCTAATTAAAGAGAACAATAAGTGGACCATCTACAACAAGCTTTTCCATGTAGAAAATCAAGCTGGCTGACCTGACAAATCCCCACGAAATAGATAAGGAATTCTGGGGAATTCTGGGGACACAATACTTAATTATGCTACAATCCAACCATGGCACGATTAGCAAGGGTAATTTTACCCAACTACCCACATCATATTATCCAGCGAGGAAATCGTAGACAGGATGTTTTTTCTCCGATGATGATTATGTTTATTATCTTGAACTCC